>DATAZN010000471.1:0-16989 GCA_036272035.1 Mycobacterium sp.
CAATGTCGTCTTGCCCCAGCCCGCCGGCGCACTCAGCAACGTGAGCTTGCGGCAGCGCCCCGCCGACAATCTGTCTAGCAGGGCGGCCCGGTGAACGAGCTGGGCCCCGATGGCCGGGACGTGCAGCTTGGTGGCGAGCAGAACTGCTCGCATAGCGGATTCTCCGACGCCGTTGTCGCTGTGTCCCGCTGAGCCGATCATGTCCGAACTCCGCGAATCCGTTGAACCCAGCGGGCGGGCGGGAAAACTCGGCGTTGACGCGCCATGGGTGGGCACTGGCGTTTCGGCATCCCAGTTGTTCTCTGCAGGGTCGGGCGGGCTCATTCTGCTCGGCAATCGCGGCGGCTCTATTGAATCAGCTGCGTTATCCGCGATTACCTCCGGCGCAGGCTTTCGGTGCCCGTTTGGGCTGGGGGGTCCGCATCCCGCCAACCGCCCAATGAATTTCTCGTGAGTCGCGCTCACGCTGTGACCGCTCACCGTATTTCTCCTCTGTTCCCATCGATGCATTGACTCCTGCAACTCATGACACAGCGGTGCGCGGATGGTGAGCGTCTCAACATGAGGTGAATGAGCGTCTCAAAGTGAGACGCCGTGGGGGCGCCTGCGGACGGACCGTCGTCTTCGCGTGCTCATGGTCGTCGGTTCACCAACACGTACCCACCGACACCGAACACCACCGCCGGCATCATCATCAACGTTCCCAACACTGTGCTCATCATCGTTTTCTCAATTCCCTGTGTCGTTGATCTCCAGCGCCGGTTCCTGTTGAGCGGCGGCGGTCGCGGCGATCCAGAGCTCAATGACTACGTTGGCAGCGCGGGCACCGCCGTCACCATCGCCCAAGCGGGTGATCTTTAGGGCCGGGTCGGTGTATACCTAGTGGCCTTGGTATTTGACGGGCTGGTCAATCCGAGCCGCGCATGAGCTGGGCCAATTGGGCGCGGGAAGTAATGCCGAGCTTGGCAAACGCATTGCGCACGTGGGTCTTCACCGTGTGGGGGGAGAGGTGCAGTTGCTGCGCGACGGTGCGGTTGGTCGCGCCTTTGGCGATCAGATGGACGACCTTGAGCTCGGAGCCGGTGAGGCTGTCCCAGCCCGTTTTTGCCCGCGGGCGCGTGACGATGCGGCGCTCTACACCTAATCGGCGCAGCGCGCGGCCGACCCGCCGGGCATCGGCAATCGCTTCGCACTCGATGTAGGTGTCGAATGCCGCGTTCAGCTGGTCGAGCGCCTCAGCGTTGCGCTGTGCGCGACTCAACTCGCCGCCGGCGTCCTCGGCAGCGCTTGCGTAAAGAAGCGGACGCGAAGACGAGTGGAGCGCGCTCGCCACCGCCACCAACGCATCGGCATCACGCTCGAGTATCCCGCGGGTGTGCTGGGCGACGTTGGCGAACAACGGAATCCCGGGCCGCTCGCCTTCGAGAACGGCAACGGCGTCCAGGAGACGCGCTCGCAGGCCGGCATCACCCGCAGCTGACGCCACCCGCGCGGTCAAGGTCAGCTGATCCAATACGTTAGGCACGATCGGTGTCACGAGTAGCGAAATATCCCCGCCGAGCCAGCGCAGCGCTTCATGAACATCGTCGCGCTGCCACGCCGCCAGCCCTAGCACGGCCGCCGCGTCGCGGCGTACGGCAGGTGAACCGTTCGAGTACGCATCGCGGGCCTCGCTCACCTTCTCTAGCAACAATGTTCGGTCGTCGGTGCGCGCCGCCACCTCCGCCAGGATGAACATGCGCCTCGCGTCTACGAAGGTCGGCCCTGTTCGCTGTGGCGTCGGCAGCCACTCGAGGGTGGCGCGGGCAGTCGACAACCGGCCCGCGGCCACCTGCACCAAGCTCGCGGTGAGGCCCCAGATGTGGAGTGCCATGCCGTCGTGTTCCTTTTGGGATTTCTCCGTGCGGGCCGCGACCAGCGCCGCGGCATCTTCCAACCGCCCGATCACGGCAAGTAGGTTTGCCAGGTGGATTGCGGCGAGGTGATGAGCGGTCATATCGCCTGCCGGAGTCAGGGCTTGAAGTTCCGCAACGCGATGAAGAGCGCGGCCCGCGTGTCCGTTCGCGCAGTCGAGGCAGGCGAGTGCTATCCCGGCCAGAATGCTCGACTCGAGATCGCCGGTGCATGCGGCGGCCGCTGCCGCCCCGTTGGCTGCCTCGCGATCCTGTCCGTGTTGGCCATACATCGCCAGGTTGTACGCCAGCCATGCCCGATGTCGTGCCTGGGTGACGTCGCTGAGGTGGGGCAACTGAAGTGCGCGGCGGTTCTCTTCGATGTGCCACGTGGTCGCATCAGTGATTACCGTCGGCAGCCGGAGGCGAATCGCGGCCTCCTCTTCGGGCGCCAGCTCAGCAGACAGGGTGGTGCTGGCCAACCTTTGCGCCTCCTCGTAGCGTGTGGCCCGATTGAGCAGCACGATCGTTTCTGTCACGAGTGGCCCGCGTCCAGGGTCTTGGGGGGGCTGGAGTTCCAACGCGCGCTTGCTCAAATCCGACGCAGCGCCCGGATCGCTATTGGCCACCGACTGTGCGGCTTGGCGGAGTGCGGCGATCGCGGCCTGATCGCCCACCTCAGCGCTGCGGGCGAGCTGGGTGGCGACCTCCTCAGGCGCCGCACCCATGTCCAGCATGACGGTTGCCGATTGCCGCTCCATCGCTCGGCGCAGCGACTGGGGCAAAGATTGCCGCGTCGCTTCGCGCAGCAGATCGTGACGAAACCTCATCTGCTCACCGTCTTCGATGAGTAGGTCGGCGCGGACTGCCTCTTCTACCGCCGATACCAGGGCGGCCGGTCGGCGTTCCAGCATCGCGGCGAGCAGCTGGGCCGAGAACCGGTCCGGCAGCACTGCGGCTACCTGCACGACCTGGCTCGCAGCGTGGGAGAGCTGGTCGAGTCGCTGCTGCATGGTGTCGCTGAGCCGTCGCGGCAACGTGTCACCGGTGGCGACGGCGCGGCCGCCGCTGACATCGAGCCGGCCCTCCTCGTCTAGTCCTCGCAGCAGCTCCGTTAGCAGGAAGGGGTTGCCGTGTGCCTTGTCGGCCAGACTTAGGAGCGACGCATCCGCGTTGGCTCGCACGGCGTCTTGCACAATGTCAGCGACCGCGCTCGGGGTCATGGCCGTCAATCGCAGAAACCTGGCATCCTCGCGTTCCAGCGCGGTCAGCGTCTCGCGAACGGCCGGACCGCCGGCCCCGGTGCGCGCGATAAGCACCCATAAGACCGCCACATCCGGGCCCGCGGTGGCCAGCGAGCGCAGCGCCAACAGCGTGCCGTTATCGGCCCAGTGGATGTCTTCCAACACGATCACTAGCGGGGTTTCGGCGGCCGCGGCATTAATCGCACCGTGCAGATCGTTGACCACCCAGTAGCCCAGATCGGCCGAGCCGCCCAGCTCGCGCAGCGCCTGGGCGTCTCCGATCGGGGGATCGGCGCGCAGCGTAGCCATGAACAGCGAGAAGAACGGCACCGTCTGCTGATACTCGAAGGCCTCGCCGAGTAGTGCCCGAACACCGGTTTTCTCGGCGAGTGCCAAGACCTCGGTCAACAGGCGGCTCTTCCCGATGCCTGGCGGCCCCTCGATGACCAGCACGCCCCCGCGCCCCTGGGCCACCGCGCTAACCAGTGCGCCGATCACCTCCAGCTCGCCCGCCCGCCCCCGAATCGGCGGCGTGACCAGCCGCTGGCCGCCGACATCAAATAGGCCGGTTGAAGACCCCACCGGGTGTCCTGTCCACGATTTACCGGACTGCCACTGCAGTGCACGTCATTGTAGGCATGCGCCCCGTTATTCAGCCGATTTGCTGTCGATCAATCACCGCCGCGCATGAGCTGCGCCAATTGGGTGCGGGAAGTGATGCCGAGCTTAGCGAAGACATTGTGCACGTGGGTCTTCATCGTGTGAGGGGAGAAGAGGTGCAGCTGCGTGGCGACGTCGACGGGAGATCGAAAGCAGCGGACCGCGATCGGGATTCTGGGGATCCATCTTGGTGGGTGCCCGGGGATTCAAGTTGCCGAAGGCGGTCTGAAACAGCGGCCGTGCCGGCGAGGGGATCGAGTATGCCTCGAAAAGCCGCTCCGACTCCCCGCCCGATGTCATGCTGCCACCTGGACTTCCACCGACAGATAGTCGGCTATGCCGTGTGTTGCAGACCAGTCACCATCGCGCACCGCTTGGCTGAGCTCCTCTACTAATGGACTGCGGGCGCCCAACTCGGCCAGCCATGAGGCCACCGTCGCCGCGATTTGATCTGCTTGGACGCGTACGGTACGGCCGTCGTGTAGGCGATCGGTCAGCTGAAAGATAGTCATTTCTCCAAGCCTTTCGCTGGATCACGTTGTGGTTGTCGTGCTGCATCGGGCGGCTCGCGCCGGGGATGGCCGGCGTCGGATCGCCTGACATCCGAGCCGCCGTTGCGTTCGACGCTGTGTGTGGTTGCTGTCTCACCGTCACTCTTCCGATCCGTCCGGTGTATTAGCTGACGTGACTCATGACACCGCCGCGGGCGTATGCTGAACGTCTCAATCTGAGCAGGGTTGCGCGTCTCAATCTGAGACGCCAGTATTGGGAGGCGGCTGGAGCGCGCGGGAGCGAGGGCCATGCGTCGATGAGTTTGCGGGCCGACGTCCAAACCGATGTTCGCCGGGTGAGGGAACGGTTCTTGTGCGAGGACTCCCTGGAGGCGGAGACCTTGCACCCAAGTGTGCTGCACTCCTGGCGACGGTCCCAGGCCATGCGGGTTCACCCCGACCGGCTCGATTTACCCTATGTCCGGCAGCCGAATACCGACTCACGATTAGCTCACGCCGCGGAGCCTGTGTTACAGGGGATCACGCAGGACGTGACCATCGAGGCGATGTCGGTCATCCTCACCTCGGCCGACGGTGTAGTGATGCAACGCTCAGCCTCGGAAGGTGCCTTCATGAAGGCACTGGATTCGGTGAGCCTTGCCCCCGGCTACAGCTATGCTGAGAAATTCGCCGGTACCAACGGGATCGGCACCGCGCTCGAGACTGGGCGGCCCGCGTTCATTCGTGGCGGCGAGCATTTCGTCGGTCCGCTGGGCGAACTTGCCTGTGCGGGAGCGCCAATCCGTAACCCGATAACCCAGAGGCTCGTCGGCGTCGTTGATCTCACCTGCTGGGCTAGCCGCTCGAATCCGGTCTTGTTGCCGTTGGTCAAGAGCCTGGGAAGCCAGATCGAGGACCGAATGAGAGAGTCGGCCCACGCGAGCGAGATCGCGCTTCTGGAGGCGTATCGCAACCAGGCGCGACGGCTCCCACACGGTGTGCTGGCGATCGGCGGTGACGTGTTGCTGATGAACCGCTACCTGCGCCAGACACTCGACACCAATGATCAAATCGCTCTGCTCGAACATGCCTCGGATCTGCTTCACACCACGGCCACGCGACATCCGCTGGCGGTGCTGCCGAGTGGAACGACGGCCAACATCTCTGTCGTCGACCACGCAGAGATCCGCGGTGGCAGGGCCAACGTCGTTTTCCACGTGCATCTGTCGACCGAGGCAAGAGCGCACCGTGTCGGGACTCGCCAATTGATCGCGTCGCACATTCCTGGCCTCGTTGGGCGTAGCAGCTCATGGCGGCGCAGCTGTCAGCAGGTCGAGCGATGTTGCCGAGACCGAGATTGGGTCTTGCTCGAAGGCGAGAAGGGATCCGGACGAGCCAAGCTGGCGCAGGCTGTCGCACAGTACGTACGCCCGACAAAGACGGTGCGGATAATGCGGGCTGAAACATTCCCGACGCCAGCGCTTTTCGTCGCCGAGATAGTGACCCGAACTGACGGCGATGACTTTGCCGTGGTGATTTCCGACGTGGACTGCATCGACGAGGGAACGCTCGCAGCCGTCGTCCCGGTGTTGCAATCGCGTGCGAGTCGCGGATGGATCGCCGCGACGATGAGTTTGTCGACGCCGTCACCGATGATTGAGCTGCTGCTGCCGCTCTTCAACCACACCGCGACAGTGCCCGCGCTGCGGTACCGGATTGAAGACATCGAGGTACTGGTGCCTTTCCTGCTGCGCGAGCTGACCTCCGGCGCTGATGTGTGCCTTGCCGCCGATGCGATGCGTCAACTCAGTAGGCTGCCGTGGCCGGGTAATGTGGCACAGTTGCGGCGAGTTGTTGCGGAAACTGTTGCGCGACAACGTTCAGGCGTTATCGGTGCCGACAAGCTGCCACCCGAGTGTCGATCGCTTGCGAAGCGAAAGCTCACCCAGATGGAGGCGCTTGAGCGAGACGCCATTGTTCGCAGCTTGGAGGACAACGCCAACAACAAGCTGCAGGCGGCGATAGCCTTGGGGATGTCGCGGGCGACGATCTATCGCAAGATGAGGGATTACGGCATCGCCTGATCCGGCGAGCCAGAGTCGAGGTAGTTGGGCGATGGGTTCGGAGTCGGGCTGCGCGACCGAAGTTGAGCGGGCCAGGGAAAAGTTCTTGTCGGCGGAATCCCTTGACGCGGTGCGCTCACTCGGTGAGGACATTCTGCAGCTCAGTGTCCTGGATTCTTGGCGTCGGTCGCAGGCCGTGCACGTTCACCCCGACCGGGTCGCGCTCCCGTATGTGCGTGAACCCAATATGGGTTCGCGGTTGGCGCGTGCGGCGGCGCCGGTGCTGCAGCGCGTCACCGATGACCTGGCTGCGCAAGCTGTCAGCGTTATCCTGACGTCAACCGACGGGGTGGTGGTTGAACGGAACGCCGCAGAAGTGTCCATCCTCAACGCGTTGGACACGGTGAGCCTCGTACCGGGCTATAGCTTGGCTGAAGAGGTGGCGGGCACCAACGGGATTGGCACCGCGCTGGAGACTGGGCGCCCCGCGTTCATCCGTGGTGGCGAGCACTACGTCGCTATGTTCACCGGTTTCGCGTGTGCGGGGTCGCCGATCCGGGATCCTATAACGCGCAGGGTAATCGGCGCCGTTAACCTGAGTTGTCTGGCCGACGAATCCGATCCACTGTTGCTCGCGCTGGCTACCAGCACCGGTCGCCAAATTGAGGATCGCATGCGGGCGGTGGCTCATGAGGGTGAGACCGCGCTGTTGGAGGCGTATCTCCAGCAGGGACGGCGGTCTTCGAGCGGTGTGCTCGCGATTGGTGGCGATGTGGTGTTGATGAACTCCTATCTGCGCCGGACACTGGACGGCAACGAGCAGACCGTGCTGCTCGAACATGCCTCGGATCTGCTCAGCTCCACGCTGTCGGGCACTGCGCTGGCTGTTCTGCCAAGCGGGCACATCGCCAAAATCACTGCTGCCGATCGTTCGACGATGCGCGGTGGCCGGACCAATGTCGTTTTCCACGTTGATCTTTCCGCCGAGACCAGCTCGCACCCGTCTCAAATCGGCCACTCGGCGCACACTCAAATCCCTGGCCTGGCAGGTCGCGACAGTGCCTGGCTGCGCTGCTGCCAGCAGGTGCGGCAGTGCTGCCGCGACCGAGACTGGGTAATGCTCGAAGGAGAGAAAGGATCCGGCCGGGCACGGCTGGCCCAGGCGGTGGGGCAGGATGTGAAACCGGGCCGAACCGTTCGGGTGATGCGCGCCGAGACGTTTCCCAGCGCGACGCGTTTCGTCGCCGAGCTGGCGGCTGAGTCCGGCGATGAGGACTTCGCAGTGGTGATCGCCGACGTGGATGACATCGACAAGGACACAGTCGAATCGATCACCTCGATGCTGGCCACGCGCGCAGGCCGGGGATGGATCGCGGCGACCAAAAGTTCCGCGCCTCCTTCAGCACCGCTCACGCAGCTGCTGCCGCTGTTTACCCACACCGTCACAGTGCCGGCGCTGCGACACAGGATTGACGACCTCGAGGAATTGGTGCCGCTGTTGCTGCGCGAGATCACCCGGGGTGCTGATGTGGAGCTGGCACCCGATGCTATGCGCCAACTCAGCAGGCTGCCGTGGCCGGGCAACGTCTCGCAGCTGCGGCGGGTTCTGACCGAAACCGTTGCCCGCCAACGATCGGGCATTATCAGCGCCGACAAGTTGCCACCGGAGTGCCGCTCCATCACGCGGCGGAAGCTGACCCAAATGGAAGCCCTCGAGCGCGACGCGATTGTCCGTAGCCTGCAAGACAACCGCGGCGACAAGCAAGAGGCGGCTCGCGCCCTGGGAATGTCGCGGGCGACCATCTACCGCAAGATAAACGACTACGGCATCGCGTAACACCCCTACGCTTGTCGGCCCAAAAGCATTGGCCCACAATCATCATCGCGAAGCACCGCGTTCCTCGTCATTTGCTCCCACAAGCTCCGGATAGCCAAAGCAGGGGTGTGCCGCTGGCGCCCGCAACCCTCTGCGGCAACCCGATGAGCGGCTGACCGCTTCCCGAGTCGCACCGCGCCGCCGCCTCGACAAATAGGCTGCCAAGTCTCGGCCAACTACGCGGATGCCGTCCGAATACCCCACCTCTAGTGACGTTTCGCCTGGCTGCTCCTGATGCTCGAAATACTCGGCAAATCACCCGGGTGAATCAGTTCGATGGGTGATGACCACTCATCCCACGTCGGTTAATGCTGGCTTAACAGATCGCCAGCGGACGGTACGCGGAGCCGGCAATGTACCGGATCTGCGTTCGGGGCCGCACAAGCGAGCAACGGGTCGTGATGACGGTGGACAACCTTGCTGCGTTGATCACCGCGGAACCCATCGCCACAAATTGGAGAAAACCAGATGAAGCGTCGCGAGTTTCAACGATCGCCTGCTGAATACGGCTCCGGCGCCGCGCGAACACCATGGCTGCCGCATCGAATGCGGGGCGCCGCCGCCTTTGCCCGGCGTTGGGCGCATCGGAAAGGAGATGCCGCGATGGATACCGTCCCGGCGATCGAGGATCAACTTCACGCGCTACAGCCCATCTGTAGTGCCCAGTGGGTGTCGACCGGCATTATCTGCGGTGCGTCGGCGGTGGCGGTCGCCGAGATACACGCCGTCGACGAATGCAACCAGATGGGGCTAACCCCAGACGGCGACCTCGTCGAGACGCTCTGCCAAGCCTGCCTGGCTACTGTGCGATCGGCGATGGCGACCTACGTGGGCCGCATGCGCGAGATGGCGTCTCGATGCGGCACCCACCCGGTGTGCACCACCTGCGGGCGTCCCGCTGGATACCTGCGCAGTGTGTTCGCTGTGCGCCCGATCGGGCCCGAGGGGCTGGCATCATGACCCGACTACGCATTGCCTCCGTGTTTATTGCTGTGGTGGCCGGTGAGTACGCGGTCCTCATGTTGATCGATGGTCAGCCAATCGATTTCGGCGTCACCGCCGCCGTATGTGCGGGATCCGCGGTCGCGGCGGGACTGATCGCCTACGCGGGCGCGCGACGCCGCCAGTCGGTGGAGCGGGGACGAGTGGCCGTCTGGCAGCGCCGTGACCAGCAGGCGGCCGCCGCCGACCAAAAGTGCCCATTATGCGGAGGCGCGAGCCAAAAACCAAGTGACTCACCCAGATTCGCTGACCGGCAGCGCACGCGCTTATGCGGGGCATGCGCGCCGGCCCTCAACCCAGAGCCGACACGATGAGCCCGGCGTGGAAGTTTTGACATGAGCGCACCCGCCACCGTATCGGGTTCATCGCGTCCTGGTTTAAGAGCACCCAGGGTAGGAAAAGCTCGACGGTACCGCGTTCGCGCGGGCGCCGTTGTTGACGTCATCCAGGACGGTCCGAGCATGGCCGGGCGCATCGCCTGGCTGGGCGCGCGGCTGATGATCCGGCCCACGTTGAGCGTGGGCAGCTACCTGCCCTCGGCGCCGTGGCCATGGGGTGTCGTCGAGTTCGCGGCCCGCGCCATCACGCCGGCAGCAGGCACGGTGCGCGCCGGCATCGGGCTGGCGCATTGCACCGCGCATCTTGTCCGCGCCGCCGGAGTGTTACCGGCCGACGGCACCCGCCGGGTCGTGCTGTATCTGCACGGCGGGGCGTTCCTCACCTGCGGTGCCTACTCGCACGGCGGACTGGTGAGCATGCTGTCCAGTTTCGCTGACAGCCCCGTGCTAGTGCCCAACTACCGCAAGATTCCCAAACATTCGATCAGCGAGGCGATCGACGACTGCTACGACGGTTATCGGTGGTTGCGCCGAAAGGGCTATCAGCCCGACCAGGTCGTGCTGGCCGGCGATTCCGCAGGCGGCTACCTGGCGCTAGCGCTGGCCCAACGCCTGCTCGAGCGCGGTGAGCAGCCCGCCGCGCTGGTGGCTATGTCACCGCTGCTGCAACTGGCCACACAACCCAAGACGACCCACCCCAACATCGGCTCGGATGCGATGTTTCCGCCCAGAGCATTCGACGCCTTGCATGGCTTGATCACCCGCGCGGCAGCACACCGCGAGACCGACTGGCATTCCGACCCGCTCTACGAGCCGCTCGATCACATCCAACCCGGCCTGCCACCCACGTTGATCCATGTGTCCGGTTGCGAGGTGCTGCTCCATGACGCGCAGCTGGCGGCCCAACGACTAGCTACCGCCGGTGTGCCTGTCCACGTGCAAATATGGCCGGGCCAAATCCACGTGTTCCAACTCGCCGCGCCGATGATCCCCGAAGCCACCCGCTCACTGCGCCAGATCGGCCGCTACATCCGCGAAGCGACCGGATAACCAAGGGACCCAGAGGTTATCGAGATGGATTTCGGCGCGTTGCCACCAGAGATCAACTCGGGCCGTATGTATTCCGGGCCCGGCTGCGGGTCGATGCTTGCTGCCGCAGCAGCCTGGGACGAGCTGGCCGCCGACCTGGATTCCACTTCGGCCTCCTATCAGTCGGTGATCTCGGACCTGACCGGCGGACCATGGCTGGGTCCCGCGTCGGTGGCGATGACGGCCGCCGCGGCGCCCTACGTCTCGTGGCTGACGACCACTGCTGCGCAGTGCGAGCAGACCGCCGCCCAGACCAAGGCCGCCGCAGCCGCCTATGAGACCGCGTTTGCGATGACGGTGCCCCCACCGATGGTCGCGGCCAACCGCACTCTATTGATGTCGCTCATCGCGACAAACATCCTCGGCCAAAACACCCCGGCGATTGCGGCCACCGAAGCCGACTACGGCGAAATGTGGGCCCGAGACGCCGGGGCAATGTATGAGTATGCCGGCGCGTCCGCTGCCGCTTCGGCGTTACCGCCGTTCACCTCGCCCCCGCCCACCACAAACACAGCCGGGGTCGCCGGCCAGGTTGCTGCAGTTGCCCACGCCAGCGCCACGTCAGCCGGCACCGGCACCGGCACCGGCACCCAGACCATCATGTCGACGGGCTCCCAGCTGCTCTCCGCCGTGCCCAATGCACTTCAGGGACTTGCGCTGCCGTTACCGGCCGCCGCGCAATTGCTGAGCTTACTGAGCCCGGTGAACCTGACCGTTGCGTCGGCGTCGACGGCCATCACGTCGACGGGCATGGCCGGGTCGTATTCGGGCTTGGGATATGCGGTGCACCACGACCCAGACGGTGCCAGCAGGATGGATGCCAAATTGGAACGTTCGGGTGCGGTTCCGGGAGGCTCAGGAACAGGCGCATTAGCATCATTGGGTTCGGCAGACCTGGGGGCAGGCAGCCGTGCGGCACCTGTGTTGTCAGCGGGTTTAGGCCGGGCCCCCTCAATCGGCGCGCTGTCGGTGCCGCCGAACTGGGCCGCAGCCGCCCCGCCGATAAGACTCGTCGCGGCAGCATGGCCGAACACCCTCCCCGGTGCCACCACGACGGTCCTGGCAGCCAGCCCGGAAAACCTGCTCAATGAGATGCTTTTGGCGAGTAAGGCCGTGCGCGGCATCGGCGGTGCTGCCCCTCAGGGCCGGCCCACCATCACCAAAACTGTGATGCCGCGCCCGCGGGAAAGCGACAACTGGGGCTGACACCGCGCTGGCGGCGGCGGAACGCTGGCCCTCGCCGCTATCAGTAGGGCGCACGCGCATCAAGATGTGAACCCTGAGCCCATCCGGTCGCTGGGCAGCCCAACCCTGATGCCTTTCGATCCGCCCAGTGATGCCTTTGCACTCACCCGGGTGAATTAGCTCGCCGGGTGATGACGACTCACCCCGCACCGGTGAATGTTGATTTAGCAGCTGGCGAGCGGAGGGATAAGTGCAGCCAACGATGTACCGGATCTGCATCCGAGGGCGCGTGACCGAGCGGCTCGGGTCCGCATTAGAAGGGATGCGCCTCGAGGCCGGTGCGACCGAAACCGGGTTCACTGGTGAAATCCGCGACCAGTCACAGCTTTACGGACTCCTCGACCGAGTCCGTGATCTAGGCCTTGAGCTCGTCAGCGTACAACCGCAGCCCGCGGCTGACTCGACGACAACAACCCACACTAGGAAGGACCTGTAATGAAAGCCATCACTGTTTCAGATCGTGACGCCGGCGTCGCCGGCCTGTCGCTGACGGACCTGCCCTATCCCGAGGCGGCCGACAACGACGTCGTGGTGCGGGTACACGCCGCGGGTTTCACACCCGGGGAGCTTGACTGGCCGCACACCTGGATCGACCGCGCGGGTCATGACCGGACACCGAGCGTACCCGGCCACGAGCTGTCGGGCGTCGTGGTTGAGTTGGGGTACGGCACCACCCTTTTGGGCGTCGGCCAGCGGGTGTTCGGGCTCGCCGACTGGGCCCGCAACGGCTCGCTCGCGGAGTACACCGCGGTGGAAGCCCGTAATCTCGCACCGCTGCCGATGGACATCGACCACACTGTGGCCGCGGCGCTGCCGATCTCTGGATTGGCCGCCTGGCAGGGCCTGTTCGACCACGGCCGCCTCGCCGCCGGACAAACGGTTCTGATCCACGGCGCCGCGGGTGGGGTTGGGTCGATCGCAGTGCAGCTCGCTCGTGAGGTCGGTGCGCGCGTCATAGGTACCGGCCGGACAGCAGATCGAGACCGTGCGGGGGAGCTCGGCGTCCACACCTTCCTCGACCTGGAAACCGAAAAGCTTGAGGATGCAGGCGAAGTCGACGTGGTGTTCGACGTGATCGGCGGAGAGGTCCTCGCCCGATCGGCCGCTCTGGTGCGGGCTGGCGGAACGCTCGTCACCATCGCCGAGCCGCCGAAGACCCAGCCGCACGACGGGCGGGCACTTTTCTTCCTTGTCGAAGCCGATCGCGCCCAGCTCGCCGACCTCGCCACGCGAGTACGGGATGGACGCCTCAAACCGGTGGTGGGTGCCGTGCTGCCACTCGCCGAAGCTGCCGCCGCATTCGCTCCCGGCAAGCGCATCCCTGGCAAGACGATCCTGCGCGTAGCCGAAGACTGAAAACGGAAGGCAGCCAAAAATGGCCCCAAAGATACTATTCGCCGCACTGATCGCTGTTGCGATACTCGCGCCCGCGTCCCACGCCGAGCCGGTGCCACAGAATTCGGGTGAAAACCCGGTTGTCCGTTCAGTTTTCGGTCAACCTACCAATGTTCCGGGCAAATCACTTGAAGGAGTGGCCGTCAGCTATCCGCCGGGAGCTAAAAGCGGACCTCACCACCACGCGAAATCGGCGTTCATCATGGCGTACGTGATCTCCGGAGCGATCCGCAGCCAAGTCGAAGGTGAGCCTGCACGTGTCTATCACGCTGGTGAGACCTGGAGTGAAGCACCCGGCGCGCACCACACGATCAGTGAAAATGCCAGCGCCACCGAACCCGCTGAATTACTCGCAGTCTTCCTGCTCGATACCGGAGACGGCCCGCTCACCACGGACGACAACGCCGAAAAATGAGCCATAGCAGTGACAATGCAAAACCTGCGCACCAGGAGGAGTCCGTGCACGCGGCTGATCCGATCCGGGTTGTCCGGATCGCACTACGAGTGTCGCTCGCGGCGGCCTTTTTGTCCGCTGTTGCCGACCGATTCGGCTGGTGGGAGTCGTTTGGGCAGGGTAGCTGGGGGAGCATGGGTGCCTTCGCTGACTACACCCGCCAGCTTGTTCCGTTTGCTTCTGGATGGTTATTGACCGTCATTGTGTGGGCTGCCACCGCCACCGAAGCGACCCTGGGAGTCTTGCTCCTGACCGGCTGGCGGCCAAGACTCGTCGGCGCGGCAACTTGCTTGGTGCTCACAGTATTTGGAACCGCGATGGCTGTATCCCTCGGTATGGAATCACCGCTTAGCTACAGTGTCTTCTCCGCGGCAAGCGCAGCCGCGGCCTACGCGGTACTTGGCACAACATCGCCGCCACACAGCACCCAAAAACAGCTTTACGTACCGATCATCGGGAGCGAGGGTAGATGTGACTGGTAAAGAGTTCGACGTGGTCGTCGTAGGTGGCGGGGTGGGCGGTGTGGCCGCAGTGCGCAAGCTTGCGTCGGCAGGCCTTTCGGTAGCGCTCGTTGAGGATCGACTGGTCGGTGGGGAGTGTCATTACTGGGGTTGCAACCCGAGCAAAACACTGCTTCGCCCGATCGAGGTGTTCAATCTCGCGAAGGCGGTTCCTGGTGTGCGAGAAGCTATTTCGGATGAAGGACTGGACGTTGCGGCCATCTTCGCGAAACGCGACGCCATCATCGAGCGCCTCTCGGACGAAGACCGAACAGCATCACTGCGGCAAGCTGGTGTAGCAGTTTTTCATGGGTTCGGCCGGTTGAGCGGCCAACGAACAGTGCGCGTGGCCTACGCCCCGGGAGATACCACCGAAGCCGTCTTGACTGCACGCCACGCGGTCGTTGTGGCCACCGGCACTCGTCCTAACATGCCGGAGATACCTGGGTTGGCGCGAGCGCGCCCGTGGACCAATCGGGAGTTAACGACCATGACACAAGTGCCATCTCGCGCGCTGGTGGTGGGTGGCGGCGCCGTCGGTGTCGAGTTCGCGACCATCCTGGCCGGTTTGGGCTCCGCGGTAACAGTTCTGGTACGTGGGAACACTCTGCTTCGCAACTGCGAACCCGAAGCCCGCGAGCTAGTCGCGCAGTCACTACGAAGCAAAGGCGTCACGATTCACTTTGAGACAGAGTTGTCGGCGGTAGCCCGCCCCGTGGCGGCCGGGCCCGTCACCGCAACTTTCCACCGCCAGACCATCGAGGTAGACGAGATCGTAGTAGCCGCCGGACGGCGCACTAACACCGACAACATCGGACTGGAAACCCTTGGCCTGCCAGGCGGCGGGTTCGTTTCTGTGAACGACCATCTCCAGGCCGTCGGCGTCACAGGCGATTGGTTCTACGCCCTGGGAGATACCACCGGGCGTGCCCGGCTGTCTCATATCTCCACCTATCACGGCCGTGTCGTGGCCGACATCATCGCGGCCCGGGCCGCGGGGCGAGAACTGTCGGAGAACGAGTTGGCTGCCCGTGATGAGGGCAGTCTTGCGCAGGTTATCTTCACTGAGCCCCAAGTAGTCAGGGCAGGGCGCACGGAAAGTCAGGCTCGAGCAGAAGGGTTCGTGGTACGGACGCGAACTGCCCGTTACCCCGGCACTTTGTCATTCCTGGCCCTTTTCAGGGATGGCTTCCAAGGATGGGCGAAATTGGTCATTAACGCCGAGACCAACACACTGCTCGGAGCGACATTTGTCGGCCCAGAGTTCTCCGAACTGGTTCACGCGGCCACCCTGGCTATCGTCGCGAAGGTCCCCGTCAGTCTGCTACGCCATGCTGTCGCGCCACATCCGACCGTCAATCAGGTCTGGGATCTGTTACTCGCCCAAGAGTCCGAACTTGCCCTATCACCGAAGAACGGGGGGCAGAAATTACAGAAGGGCACTCAAGCGAATCGCCTTATTTATCAAACCCGTTAGACCCTCGACCCTTGAGCGGAATCACAATGACCTACTTCGTCCCCGTCGAGCAGGGTGCAGCCTCCGGCAGAGCCGCCGACCTATTAGCGCAGGTGCAGAAGTCCCTAGGCTCGAACCCGCACATCCTGACCAACTACTTCAACGTTACGGCGCACGCGGGCAACGCCTGGCCGGTCGTGTCACTGTGACCATGCTTGTAGGGGGAGTCCGCACTTTCGGCGGCAAAGTGGAGACGCTCGAAATGGACGAGCCGCGACCGTTGGCAGCCGATGAGGTCCTCATCGACGTTCGCAGCGCCGGGGTTGGCAACTGGGACAACATCATTCGCACCGGCGGATGGGACGTTGGGAGGAGGCCGCCGCTGGCGCTCGGTGTCGAGGCTGCCGGGGTCATCAAAGCTATTGGCGCCGGCCCGAGCGGATTCGGTGTGGACGATGAGGTGCTGTGCCACCCTGTGCCGCTGCGCGACCAAGGCACGTGGGCGCCGTTTCTGATCGCACCCATCGGATCGCTCGCACGCAAACCGCCCGCGATTTCGTGGGAGACCGCAGCGATCTTTCCGGTGCCGGCGTTGGCCGCCGAGCAGGTGGTCTGCGAGGCGTTGGCCCTTCGCGGTCGAGAGACGTTGCTCGTCAATGGCGCGGGTGGAATCACCGGCGGGCTCATTGTCCAGCTAGCCGCCCTGCGTGGGGTCGATGTGCTTGCCACCGCCAGCCCGCGCAACGCCGACCGAGTCCGCGGGTATGGCGCCCGCGAAGTGATCGACTACTGCGATCCGCTGTGGCCATACCACGCAAGGGCGTTGGCGAAGGACTCCATCAACGCCGTCGCCAACGCGGCCCCTGGGGGTGCTGCTACTGCGATGACCGCGCTTGCCGATGGCGGCCGACTGGCCACCATCACCTCCGACCCGCCCGCATCCACCCGCGGCATCCGCGTAACCGCGGTTTACGTCCGTTCCGACGGCGCTCAACTCGGCCGCCTGACCGCGCTACTCGACTCCCACCGGTTGAGCATGCCGAGCCCGCGTTCCTGCAGCCTGGATCAGGCCGCCTACGCCCTCGCGCAAGTCGTCGCAGGCCACGAGTCCAGCGGAGTGGTCCTCGCGAAAGACATCTCACAAAGTTGCCATCACACGCCGAAAACCTCACACCACCAAGGAGTCTCGAGATGACCCCCATTACCCCGATCCTCACCGGAGTGGCCGCTCACATCGGTACCTACGCCGACGCTGTCGCCGTATCCGGTGGCGGCACACAGATT
>DATAZN010000472.1:0-24706 GCA_036272035.1 Mycobacterium sp.
CGCTTCGAGGGCCGCGGTGAGCCCCGCGACGACCTGGTTCAGGTGGCTCGCGTCGGACTGGTCAACGCCGTCACGCGGTTTGACGTTGAGGCCGGTTCCGACTTCGTCTCCTTTGCGGTGCCCACGATCATGGGTGAGGTCCGCCGGCATTTCCGCGACAACAGCTGGTCGGTCAAGGTCCCACGGCGGCTGAAGGAACTGCACCTACGGCTTGGCGCCGCGACCGCCGATCTTTCCCAGCGCCTTGGCCGCGCACCCACCGCGACTGAACTGGCGCACGAACTCGAGATGGATCGCGTCGAAGTCATCGAGGGCCTGGTGGCGGGAAGCTCGTACAACACGCTGTCCATCGACAGCGGCGGCAGCAGCAGCGGGGATGAGGAAGCCCGTGCGATCGCCGACACGCTCGGCGATGTCGACACCGGGCTGGAGCGGATCGAGAACCGCGAGGCGCTGCGACCACTCCTGGCAGGGTTGCCGGAGCGCGAGCGAACCGTGTTGGTGCTCAGGTTCTTTGACTCGATGACGCAGACGCAGATCGCCGAGCGGGTCGGCATCTCGCAAATGCACGTCTCGCGACTGTTGGCTAAATCGCTGGCGCGGTTACGGGACGAGCTGGAATAACCGGTTCGGATCCTGATCTTCGTCGTCCGCGTCCGGCACGTCGTGTATCGACGCGACCAGCGGCAGCGTGTTGTCAGGGTCGCAGATCCGTAGCAGCCGGGACACCGCTTTGTTCGGCACCACGGCCCAGCGCAGGTTGGCGCCCGCGCACTTGACGTTGATCAAGTGCAGCGCCGAAAAGCCAGCCGTGCCAAAGAATTCCAGCCGACTCAAGTCCAGCATCAGCGGCGTGCGGTGAACCATGCACAGCTCGAAGTAGTCGGCGAGCTGACTGGCATTGGATGCGTCGAGCTCACCGTGGACGGTGACCACCACGCGAGACGAATCCCACTCCGCGGTGAACCGTGCGGAATGGTTCTCCCATGCAGGCGGTGGGAGTGCCGCGTCGGTTCCATTAACCGGCGAAGCAAAGTTTCGGTGCAGAGTGAACATTGTGTGACTCCATCAGTCGACAAGCAATCTGTGGATCACGTCAAGCGGTTGGCTTCCGCGCGTGAGGAGAAATTTGGGGAATCTAGCCTTCCCCTCACGTCAATTAACGCTTCGAAGGGCGGCTGCGAACTCAACCTGTTTAAGACACTACCCCGACTACTGTGTGCCCACAACGTATGTGGGTGTTTCTCAGAAATCCTGTTCAGCGGCCTGTGGTCGATGGCTTAGCTCGAATCATGTTTGGGCGCAAGGATTGCGGCGGCAAATCGCCGAATGGACTCGGCTGCCGCGCCGGCCGCGTCGTCGTGGCCGGCGCGCGCTCGGGTGGCGATCGCTCCGGTCGCCGGATCCAGCGTCACCTCGGCCAGCAGCTCACCGGTCGTGGGCTCGCATACCGCCCACGAGTAGCGCGAGTCCGCGGCCCATTGGGCATCACTGCGCGCGATGTACTCCGGGTCGATTACGCCGAGATCGGCCAGTGCGGGACGGTTGTCGATGCGGCCGTCGGACCGCAGGCCGCGCAGATACCACTGCCCCGCGTTGATCTCGACTGGGTCCAAGTCCGGCTGCTCCTCGGGCCGCGCTATTTGATCTCGGCGAGCACCGTGCCCTGGGTGATAGCCGCCCCGGTTTCGACGGCCAATCCGGTGATCACGCCATCCTTGTGCGCGGTGACCGGGTTCTCCATCTTCATTGCCTCCAGGACCACGACCAGGTCGCCGGTCGAGACCTCTTGCCCCTCTTCGACGGCAACCTTGACCACGGTGCCCTGCATCGGGGCGGTCACCGCGTCACCCGACGCCGCAGCGCCGCCGTGGGCGCCACGCTTGCGCGGCTTGGGCTTCTTGCGGACGACGCCGGCCGCGTCGCCGCCGCCGCCGGACAGCGCCAGGTCACCCGGCAGCGAGACCTCGAGCCGGCGGCCACCGACCTCGACGACGACCTTCTGCCGCGGCAGGGCTTCGTCCTCGTCGATGGGCTCGCCGCCGGTGAACGGTTCGACGGTGTTGTTCCACTCGGTCTCGATCCAGCGGGTGTGCACCGTGAAGCCGTTGTCGTCGCCGATGAACGCCGGGTCGGACACCACGGCGCGATGGAACGGAATGACGGTGGCGAGTCCCTCGACGTGAAATTCGTCCAGCGCGCGACGCGACCGGGCCAGGGCCTCCTCGCGGGTGGCGCCGTACACGATGAGCTTGGACAGCATGGAGTCGAACTGACCGCCGATCACCGAGCCGGCCTCGACACCGGAGTCCAGCCGGACACCGGGTCCGGTTGGGATGTCGTATCGGATGACCGGACCGGGGGCCGGCAAGAAGCCGCGTCCGGCGTCCTCGCCGTTGATCCGGAACTCAATGGCGTGCCCGCGCGGCGTCGGGTCTTCGGTGAGGTCCAGCTTCTCGCCGTTGGCGATCTTGAACTGCTGCAGCACCAGGTCGATGCCCGCGGTCTCCTCAGTGACCGGGTGCTCGACCTGAAGACGGGTGTTGACCTCGAGGAACGAGATCAGCCCGTCCTGGCCCACCAGGTATTCGACGGTGCCGGCACCGTAGTAGTGCGCTTCCTTGCAGATCCGCTTGGCGGATTCGTGGATTTCCTTGCGCTGCGCGTCGGTCAGGAACGGCGCGGGTGCCTCTTCTACCAGCTTCTGGAAGCGGCGCTGCAGCGAGCAGTCACGGGTGCCGGCCACCACGACGTTGCCGTGCTGGTCGGCGATCACCTGCGCTTCGACGTGGCGCGGCTTGTCCAGGTAGCGCTCGACGAAGCACTCGCCGCGGCCGAACGCCGCGACCGCCTCGCGGGTCGCCGACTCGAACAGCTCGGGGATCTCCTCGATGCTGCGGGCCACCTTCATGCCACGCCCGCCGCCGCCGAAGGCCGCCTTGATCGCGATCGGCACGCCGTACTCCTTGGCGAAGGCGACCACCTCGTCGGCGTCCTTCACCGGGTCGGACGTGCCGGGCACCAGCGGAGCCTGGGCGCGGGCGGCGATGTGGCGCGCGGTGACCTTGTCGCCGAGGTCGCGGATCGACTGCGGGCTGGGCCCGATCCAGATCAGGCCGGCGTCGATCACCGCCTGGGCAAAGTCGGCGTTCTCCGACAGGAAGCCGTAGCCGGGGTGAATCGCGTTGGCGCCGGACTTCTCGGCAGCCTCCAGCAGCTTGCCGAAGTCGAGGTAGGACTCCGCCGAGGTCTGCCCGCCGAGCGCGAAGGCCTCGTCGGCCAGCTTCACGTGCGGAGCGTCGGCGTCCGGCTCGGCGTACACCGCCACACTGGGCAGACCGGCGTCCTTGGCCGCGCGGATCACCCGCACCGCGATCTCGCCGCGATTGGCGACAAGAACCTTGGCGATCGTCGAGCTGGCGTGACTAGGCACTGCGCCTCCTGTGGCTGAACACTTCTCACATGTCTAAGAGAAATTCTTACAAGTCGTGTCGGGGGAAGTTTAAGCGGCGCGCCGTGGGCGACAAGACCCGGTGTGTACTTCAGCCGGAATCGCGCAGTCGGCGCTTGATTCGGGCCAGCATCGCCGACATTCCGCGCAGCCGCAGCGGGCTGATCAAGGCCGCCAGGCCGAGGTCGGAGTAGAAGTCCTCGGGGATTGCCAGGATGTCGGCGGCGGGCTGTTCGTCGAGACCGGCAGCAAGGATCGACGCGAAGCCGCGGGTGGTGGGCGCCTCGGGGGGCGCGCTGAAATACAGCCGCACCCGATCCGGGTCATGGGCGTCGACGTGCATAAACAGCGGCGACTGGCATTCGACCACCGGCTCCATTGCCGCCTCTTCCAGATCGGCGGGCAACGGCGGCAGGTCGTCGGCGAACTCCAGCAGCAGCTTCAGCTTGTCCTGGCCCTGGACTTCGGAGAAGTCGGACAACACTTCGGCCAGCGGCGCGGGCATGCTCATCAGGCGGGGACGGCCCCGGGGGTGTCACCGGCGACGATCGGCACTCGCACGGCGTTACCCCATTCGGTCCACGAGCCGTCGTAGTTGCGCACGCCGGGGACGCCGAGCAGATGCGTCAGCACGAACCAGGTGTGGCTGGACCGCTCGCCGATGCGGCAGTAGACGACGGTTTTGTCGTCCGGGTCGATGAACCCGTAGAGCTTCTCCAGCTCGTCTCGGCTGCGGAACCGCCCGCTGTCGTCGGCCGCCTTCCCCCATGGGATCGAGCGCGCCGATGGGATGTGGCCGGCGCGCAACGCGCCTTCCTCGGGATAGTCCGGCATGTGGGTGCGCTTGCCGGTGTACTCGTCAGGCGAGCGCACGTCGATCAGCGGCTCGGAACCCAGGACGGCCAGCACGTCGTCTTTGAACGCGCGGATCGGTGCGTCGTTGCGCTGCACGACGGGATAGCCCGAGGAGGCTCGGCTGGGAACATCCAGTGTGGTGTCGCGGTTGTCGTGCATCCACAGATCGCGGCCGCCGTTGAGCAGCCGGACATCCGGGTGGCCGAAGAGCGTGAAGACCCACAGTGCGTACGCCGCCCACCAGTTGCTCTTGTCGCCGTAGATGACCACGGTGTCGTCGCGCGAAATCCCTTTGCGGTCCATCAGTTCCGCGAACTGCTTACCGTCGATGTAGTCGCGCACCCGTGGGTCGTTGAGGTCGGTGTGCCAGTCGACTTTGACCGCCCCGGGGATGTGGCCGACGTCGTAGAGCAGCACGTCTTCATCGGATTCGACGATCGCAAGCCCGGGCCGGCCCAGGTTGCCGGCCAACCAGTCGGAGGTGACCAGCCGTTCCGGGTGGGCGTAGGCGCTCAGCGTCGGGCTGGGATCTGCTGGTAGAGGCACACCGCGAGCCTACCTGCCGGCTAGCGTCGGCTGCCGCGGCGTTGACGCGAGCGACAGTTACCCTTCAGGCCGGGTTGGCAAGCCACAGCTCGGCGACCGACACACCGACACGTTCCAGCAGCACCCTGGTCTGCGGCAGGCTCAGGCCGACGACGTTGGACGGGTCGCCTTCGATGCGGTCGACGAACCAGCCGCCCAGCCCGTCCAGCGTGAATGCTCCGGCGACCGCCAACGGCTCGCCGCTGTCGAGATAGGCATCCAGATCCGCTGCCGTCGGTGTACCGAAATGCACTGTGGTGACAAATGATTCGGCTGCCCGTTGGCTGACGTTGCCGTCGCGTAGCCGGACCACGCAGTGTCCGGTGTGCAGCTGTCCGGAACCGCCGGCCATCGATTGCCACTCGCATCGCGCCGCATCGATCGATGCGGGCTTGCCGGCCAGTCGGCCGTCGATGTAGAGCATCGAATCACAGCCAATGACAACACAATCCGCGGCAACCGCGGCGTCCACGATGGTCGCGACGTGATCGGCCTTGGCTTCAGCGAGCCTGCGAACCACGTCGCCCGGAGCCGCGTCGGGTCCCAGGCTGGGGATGATCGCGTCCTCGTCCACGCCCGACACAACGACCAACGGCTCGACGCCAGCTTGGCGCAAAACCCGGAGCCGGCCCGCAGAAGCGGAGCCCAGCACGAACCGGGTCAAGTGCGCCACTTCCCGGCTGCGCGGGCATCGTCGTCGTCGGCGCGCGTCATCGCCGCATGTGGGTCCGTTGCACAAGCGTGAGTTTCTGCCAGCTGAAGATCGAATAACGCAGTTTGTCGACGGGCAGTCCCCATCGGGTGACCTCCGGCTGACCCACTTCACCGCTATCGCCAGCAGCGCTGCCCAGCACTGCGATCAGCGCGGCCACCTCTTCGTCGGTCGGGTTGCCCTTGAGCACCCGGATGTGCGGCTCGTGTGGCTGTGCGGCATCCGGCGTCTCGTTCCCGTCACTCACTGCGTTCGTTCCGCTCACTTGACTCACAGCGGAATGTTCCCGTGCTTCTTCGGCGGCACCTGGGCGATCTTGCGCTCCAGCAGGCGCAGCGCCGTCCCGATGTAGCCGCGGGTGTGCGACGGCGGGATCACCGCGTCGACGTAGCCTCGCTCGGCGGCGATGTACGGGTTGACCAGAGTGTCCTCGTACTCCTGCTGTAACTGCAGCCGCAGGGCGTCGACGTCCTCGCCGTTCTTGGCCGCCTCGCCGAGCTGTTGGCGGTACACGAAGCCGACCGCGCCGGAGGCACCCATCACGGCGATCTGCGCCGTCGGCCAGGCGACGTTGACGTCGCAGCCCATGTCCTTGGAGCCCATGACGCAGTAGGCGCCGCCGTATGCCTTGCGGGTGATGACGGTGATCTTGGGAACGGTGGCCTCGCCGTACGCGTACAGCAGCTTGGCGCCACGGCGGATGATGCCGTTGAATTCCTGGCCGGTGCCCGGCAGGAAGCCCGGCACGTCGACCAGCATCACGACCGGGATGTTGAAGCAGTCGCAGGTCCGCACGAAGCGGGCGGCCTTCTCCGATGCGTTGATGTCCAGACAGCCGGCGAACTGGGTCGGCTGGTTGGCCACAATCCCCACCGGCCGGCCCTCGATGCGGCCGAACCCGATCACGATGTTCTGCGCGTAACCGGCTTGCACTTCGAGGAACTCGTCGTCGTCGAGGATCCGGGTGATCACCTCGTGCATGTCGTAGGGCTGGTTGGCCGAGTCGGGGATCAGCGTGTCCAGCTCGAGGTCTTCATCGGTGAGGTTGTCCTCGATGGCGCCCTCAGGAACCGGCACCGGATAGCGCGGCGGATCGGTGAAGTTGTTGGGCGGTAGGTAGCTCAGCAGGTCGCGGACGTAGTCGAAGGCGTCCTGCTCGCCGGAGGCGACATAGTGTGCGGTGCCGGACTTGGCCATGTGCGTGTGCGCACCACCGAGCTCCTCCATCGTCACGTCTTCACCGGTGACGGTCTTGATGACGTCGGGACCGGTGATGAACATCTGGCTGGTCTGGTCGACCATCACCACGAAGTCGGTCAGCGCGGGGGAGTAGACGTGGCCACCGGCGGCCGCGCCCATGATCAGCGAGATCTGCGGGACGACGCCGGAGGCCAGGATGTTGTTGCGGAAGATCGCGCTGTACAGGCCGAGCGAGACCACCCCCTCCTGGATGCGCGCGCCCGCGCCGTCGTTGATCCCGATCAGCGGCCGGCCGGTCTTGATCGCCAACTCCTGCACCTTGACGATCTTTTCGCCGTAGACCTCGCCGAGGCTGCCGCCGAACACCGTCACGTCCTGGCTGAAGATGCAGACGTCGCGGCCGTCGATGGTGCCGTAACCGGTGACGACGCCGTCACCGAGCGGGCGCTTCTCGGCCAGCCCGAAGTTGGTGCTGCGGTGCCGGGCCAGCGCGTCGAGTTCGACGAACGACCCCTCGTCCAGCAGGGCGTAGATGCGCTCGCGCGCGGTCAGCTTGCCCTTCTCGTGCACCTTCTCGACGGCGGCCTCACCCACCGGGTGCAGAGTCTCCTCGCTCCGCTTGCGCAGTTCGGCGAGCTTGCCCGCGGTGGTGTGAATGTCGATATTGTGCTCGGCTTGCGCCTCGACCGAGGTCTCGGAAGTCATGGCTGCCAATCTTAGCGGTCCCTTAAGTTTGTACCCGCATCAGCCCGTCGACGCGCTGCGTGTCCTATGAATCGGACTTCTGTACCGCTCGGCCACGCGAAGGTAATCTTCGTCACTTGTCGCCTTATCTGTCCCTTGGGGCGGGGACCGGAGGATCGCGCGTGGTGAATCTTGACTCTCTCAGATCGCCCTTGGACGTGGCGGCCTTGCGCGACGGACTGGTCGGGCCCGGCATGTCGTGGCGTCAACTCGACGTCGTGGCCGAAACCGGTTCCACCAACGCCGATCTGCTTGCGCAGGCCGAGACCGGCGCTGACATCGACGGGTCGGTATTGCTTGCCGAATACCAGAGCGCCGGCCGCGGGCGCCATGGCCGGCAATGGTCGGCGCCGCCGCGGACACAGGTCGCCTTGTCCGTCGGTGTGGCCGGGGGCTCGGTACCCCGGACGGGTTGGGGATGGTTACCGCTGGCCACCGGGGTCGCGGTGGCCGACGCGCTGGCCTCGCTGGGTGTCGAGGTGGGCCTGAAGTGGCCGAACGATGTGCTGGCGGGCGGCGGCAAGCTGGCCGGGATCCTCGCCGAGGTTGCCTCGCCGACGCCGGTGATCGTGCTCGGCCTCGGGCTCAACGTGACGCTGACCGCCGAGGAAGCGCCGGACCCGGCGGCCACCTCGCTGCTGATGCTGGGTTCATCGGCCACCGATCGAAACACGTTGGCGCGCAGAATACTTCGCGAGCTGGCAACGCGCGTCGACGCGTGGCGGACCGCAGGGGGCGCCGACCCCGCGTTGGTCGCCGACTATCAGCGCTACAGCGTGACGCTCGGCTCGCGGGTCCGGGCCAGCCTGCCCGGTGACCATGAAGTGGTCGGCGTCGCGCGAGCCGTCGACGAAACGGGGCGATTGTGTGTCGACACCGGCGGCCAGACGGTGGCAATCTCGGCCGGAGACATCACGCACCTGCGTCCCAGCGTCTAAAGTGCCAGCGTGGGCTACCCCGACAACGTGCTGGCCGGCGACGAGCAGGTCGTGCTGCACCGCCACCCGCACTGGAAGCGACTTTTCTGGCCGGTCACCCTTCTGATCCTGACGAGTGCGGCGGCGTCGTTCGGTTGCGCGGTGGTCAACGGCACCACGTGGGACCCAACGGCCAAACGGGTCGTCTTCTGGGTCATCGGCGCGATCTGGCTGGTGCTCCTGGGCTGGCTGACGGTGTGGCCGTTCTTGAACTGGCTCACCACACATTTCGTCATCACCGACCGGCGGGTGATGTTCCGGCACGGGGTGTTGAGCCGTAGCGGCATCGACATCCCGCTGGCCCGGATCAACAGCGTCGAATTCCGGCACCGGGTGATCGATCGGATGCTGCGCACGGGCACGCTGATAGTCGAGTCAGCGTCACAAGATCCGTTGGAGTTCTACGACATTCCGCGCGTGGAGCAGGTCCACGCGCTGCTGTATCACGAGGTTTTCGACACCCTCGGATCCGAGGAATCGCCGAGCTGATCCGCCCGGCTGCGCCGCGCCCGCCAAGCGCCCAGCAGCGTCACGGTGCCGCTCTCTTGGATGTCCTCGAAGACCTCGGCGATCCCGCCTGCGGTGAACGCCGATTCCAGCGCCTGGTCGCCGCTGCGGGCGGCTTCGTCCGGGAACACCCAGCGCCGGAACGCCCAGAAGCGGAACGCCATCTGCAGCAGGTTGCCGATGACGTATGCCGAGATGAAGTCGGCGAGGTTCTCCACTGTCAACGACACCATCGGAACCCGCAGCTGCAGCATGTAACTGGAGACCCACAACGGCGCCATGCTCAGCAGAACGCCGACACCGCTGAACGCGAAGAACAACAACGCCTCGTGGTGACGCTCGCGTCCGCCGCGATCCCGGAAGCTCCACTCCCTGTTCAGGATGTAGGACGCGATGACCGCGACGATGCCGGAGATGACCTTGGCGGTCACCGGCTTGGGCTCCAGGATCGTCAGCTTGAGGGTGTAGAAGATCGCCGAGTCGATGACGAACGTGGTCGCGCCGACGATCGCGAACTTGATCAGCTCGTGATGGCGCTCGGCAAAGGGACGGATCAGCCCCGGCAGTCGGGCGATCGTGGCATCGGCGAAGGACACAATGTCGCAGTGTACGTATTACTGGTTAAGGGTGCTCTGTGACTGTGTCACCGCCGCTAAATCACCCGTTCAGCGGCCATGACACCATGATTGACGTGCCGAGTACCCCCAACGCTTCGCCCCGGGTCGCCATGGTCGGTGGGGGCCAGCTGGCCCGGATGACCCACCAGGCGGCGATCGCGATGGGCCAGAGCCTGCGAGTACTGGCCGCCGACGCCGCCGATCCCGCCGCCCAGGTCAGTCCCGACGTGGTGATCGGCTCGCACACCGATCTCGAGGCGCTGCGTCGTGTCGCTACCGGCTGTGCGGCGCTCACCTTCGACCACGAGCATGTGCCCACTGAGCTGCTGGAAAAGCTGGTCGCGGAGGGCGTCAACGTCGCACCGCCGCCAGAGGCGCTGGTCCACGCACAGGACAAGCTTGTCATGCGGCGACGGCTGGAAGCCCTGGGCGCCCGGGTGCCTCGCTACGCAGCCATCGAGCGACCCGACGACGTCGATGAGTTCGCCCGACGGGTGGGCGGGCCGATCGTCGTCAAGGCGGTCCGCGGGGGGTACGACGGTCGCGGGGTGCAGCTGGCCGCCGATGTGGCGCAGGCCCGCGCGATCGCGAGTCAATATTTAGATTCTGGCGTACCGATATTGGTCGAGGAGCGGGTCGCGATGCGCCGTGAACTCTCGGCTCTGGTGGCCCGGTCGCCGTTCGGGCAGGGCGCGGCCTGGCCGGTGGTCGAGACCGTGCAGCGCGACGGCGTCTGCGTTCTGGTGATTGCGCCGGCCCCGGCGCTGCCCGACGACGTCGGCGCAGCGGCGCAGCGGCTGGCGCTAAGCCTGGCGGCCGAACTGGGCGTCGTCGGTGTGCTGGCCGTCGAGCTGTTCGAAACCGTCGATGGGCAGCTGCTGGTCAACGAGCTGGCGATGCGCCCGCACAATTCCGGGCACTGGACCATGGACGGGTCGCGGACCAGCCAGTTCGAGCAGCATCTGCGTGCGGTGCTGGACTACCCGCTTGGCGATACCGAGACCATCACAGCAGTGACGGTGATGGCCAACGTGCTGGGCGCGGCGCAAACGCCGACGATGTCGCTCGACGAGCGGTTGCACCACCTGTTCGCCCGGATGCCCGACGCCCGGGTTCATCTCTACGGCAAGGAAGAACGCCCGGGCCGCAAGATCGGGCACATCAATTTCCTCGGTAGCGACGCGGCTGAGTTGGCAAACGTGCGTGAACGCGCGCAGCGCGCGGCACACTGGTTGTCAGAGGGGGAATGGACGGACGGATGGGACCCGCATGCCGCCGGCTGACGACGCAGTGGGGGCACCCCCAGCCGCGGAGCGGCGAGGGGGACGAAGCGATGAGGAGGAGCGGCGTTAGATGACACACGCTGTACGCGTAGGCGTGATCATGGGCAGCGACAGCGACTGGTCGGTGATGTCCGACGCCGCCGACGCGCTGGCCGAATTCGAAGTCGACCACGAGGTCGGGGTCTATTCGGCGCACCGCACCCCGCAGCGCATGCTCGACTACGCCCAGCAGGCCGCCGACCGCGGCGTCGAGGTGATCATCGCCGGCGCCGGTGGCGCCGCCCACCTGCCCGGCATGGTGGCCTCGGCCACGCCGCTTCCGGTGATCGGCGTTCCTGTTCCACTGGCCAAGCTGGACGGACTGGACTCGCTACTGTCGATCGTTCAGATGCCGGCCGGGGTGCCGGTGGCCACGGTGTCGATCGGTGGGGCCCGCAATGCGGGTCTGCTCGCGGTGCGCATTCTGGCGGTGTCGGATGCTGCTCTGCGCAACCGGATTGTGGCTTTCCAGAAGGAGCTGGCGGAGTCGGTGCTGGCCAAGGATGCGGCGCTGAAAAAGCGTCAGGGTAAAGTTACCGGCGAGTAGCACCGCGCAGTCGGGCACAAAAAGGGAGGCTGGGATGGCTGGAGATCCGTCGTTCGATCTGTTCAAGCTGCCTGAGGAGCACGACGAGTTGCGGGCGGCGATCCGCGCGTTGGCGGAAAAAGAGATCGCCCCGCACGCCGCGGACGTGGACCAGCAACCCCGCTTTCCCGAGGAGGCGTTGCAGGCGCTGAACGCGTCCGGCTTCAACGCCGTACACGTTCCCGAGGAGTACGGCGGTCAGGGTGCGGACTCGGTCGCCGCCTGCATTGTGATCGAAGAAGTGGCGCGCGTCGACGCCTCGGCATCGTTGATCCCGGCGGTGAACAAGCTGGGCACGATGGGCCTAATCCTGCGCGGCTCGGAGGAGCTGAAGAAGCAGGTGTTGCCGTCGCTGGCCTCCGATGGGGCGATGGCCTCCTACGCGTTGAGCGAGCGCGAGGCCGGCAGCGACGCTGCCTCGATGCGGACCCGGGCCAAGGCCGACGGGGACGACTGGATCCTGAACGGCACCAAAGCCTGGATCACTAACGGCGGCAAGTCGACCTGGTACACGGTGATGGCCGTGACCGACCCGGACAAGGGCGCCAACGGGATCTCGGCGTTCATCGTGCACAAAGACGACGAGGGTTTCAGCGTCGGGCCCAAGGAAAAGAAGTTGGGCATCAAGGGTTCGCCGACCACCGAGCTGTACTTCGAGAATTGCCGGGTTCCCGGCGACCGGATCATCGGCGACCCCGGCACCGGGTTCAAGACCGCATTGGCCACGCTCGACCACACCCGCCCGACGATCGGCGCGCAAGCCGTTGGCATCGCTCAGGGTGCGGTGGATGCGGCGATCGCTTATACCAAGGACCGCAAGCAGTTTGGCGAGTCGATCAGCACGTTCCAGGCCGTCCAGTTCATGCTGGCCGACATGGCGATGAAGGTCGAGGCCGCCCGGCTGATGGTCTACAGCGCGGCCGCCCGCGCCGAGCGCGGCGAGCCAAATCTTGGCTTCATCTCCGCGGCATCGAAATGTTTCGCCTCCGATGTGGCGATGGAAGTCACCACCGACGCCGTACAGCTTTTCGGTGGCGCCGGATTCACCACCGACTTCCCCGTGGAGCGGTTCATGCGCGACGCCAAGATCACTCAGATCTACGAGGGCACCAACCAGATTCAGCGCGTGGTGATGAGCCGCGCACTGCTGCGCTAATCAGGTGCCCTAGAACAGATTCGACAGGATGCCGCCTCAGGTAGTGGCCCGAGCACGCGCAAGGCAACTCAACTGGTCGTGAGCAGTCCGCTACGTGCCTAATTGACTTATGTCAATTTGCTGTTGTCGCGCGTCCGCGAGCAGGTGAAGCTACAGTCAAAAACGGCATTAGTCCCGGAAATGCGTTTGCTGTGTGCGGGTGTGCACGGGAGCGCGCTCGTATGAGTGTGCGCTGACAGCCAACTCAATTCATGGGGTAATCGCCTATTTTTGCGACACGGGGCCGAGGGCGCGCAGCGAGGATGGGAGCCAACCTTGAGGGATGGCTTGCTGGAACGCGACGCGCCGCTGGCCCAACTGGGGGGGCTGGCGCGCCGGGTAGCTCGCGGCGGCCCCGGCGAAGTGGTCTTATTGCGCGGGGAGGCCGGCGTCGGCAAAACCGCAATGCTCGCCAAGTTCGTCGGTCAACTCGATTCCGGACCACGGGTATTACGCGGCTGGTGCGATCCGCTGGGTGCGCCGCGCCCGCTCGGCCCGTTGATCGACGCTCTGGCCGGGCTGGACGACGCCGCAGGTGCCGGGCTGGCCGCGGCCGTCGACTCGGGGGATACCGCGCGGATTTATCGACAGTTGTTGGCGGCGTTGGGTGACCGCGACCGATGGGTGTGGGTGATCGAGGACGCGCATTGGGCCGACGGGGCCACTTTGGATCTGGTGCGATTCCTGGCGCGACGTATTGCAACGCTGCGGTTGTTGCTGGTGATCTCCTTCCGCGACGACGAACTTGGCGCGACCCATCCGTTGGCTGTCACGTTGGGAGACCTGGCCAACTACGCCGCAGTGAGCCGAATTGCTTTGGAGGCGCTGAGTTTATCCGCGGTGTCGGCATTAGCCGCCGGCAGCGGAGTCAACGCCGAGCGGTTGCATCAGGTCACCGGCGGTAACCCGTTCTTCGTCACCGAGGTGCTGGCCACCGGGCCAGCCGCGCTGACCCGGAAAGGCTTGCCGCGCAGCATCTCCGAGGCGGTGCATGGCAGGCTTGGGCGGCTGTCGGCCAAAGCGCGCGAAACGGTGCATGCGGTTGCGGTGTGCGGCCCGCGAGCCGATGTCTCCTTGCTGGAGAAAATGCGCCCCGAGGCCCGGACTGCGTTGCACGAATGCCTTGACGCCGGAGTGTTGACCGCCGAAGGGGAACTGGTCGGCTTTCGTCATGAACTCGCCCGTCGGGCCACTGTGGCGCAGATCCCCGACTTCGATCGAATCGAACTGCACCGGCGCGCGTTGACCGCCCTGGCGCAGCCGCCCTACGATCCGAACACGCTGGCGGCATTGGCATTTCATGCCGACCAGGCCGGTGAGATCGAAGCAACGATCCGCTATGGCATCGCCGCGGCCGAACGGGCGGCATCGCTGGGTGCCAATCGGGAAGCCGCGAGTTTGTATGCCCTCGCGTTGCGCCGTGCCGGCACGGCTGCCGATGAACGCCGAGTTGTCTGGCTGGAGCGACACGCGTTCGCCTGCTATCTGAGCGGGCAGGCCGAACCGGCGGTCGTATCCTTGCGCGAGGCGATCACGCTGCGGCGCACGCTCGGTGATCAGCTCGAAGAGGGCGACGGACTGCGGTGGCTGTCGCGTCTGCTGCAGCCGCTGGGACGCGCAGACGAAGCCATCGATGCCGCGCACGCATCCTTGCGATTGCTGGAAGATCTCGGCCCGTCGCCGCAGCTGGCCTGGTCGCTGATCAATATGGCGCATATCAACGCCCTGGCGTTGGATCCGGTCTGCGCCGATTACGCGGCTCGCGCGCACGCCCTCGCCCTCGAGTTGCACGACCCTGCAGTCGATATCCGCGCCCGCGGCTACACGGCCCTGACTACCGTATTCAGCACCGGCACCGGCTGGGACGAATTGGCGACGGTGTGGCGTGAGGCGCTGTCGACCGAGGGGCTGGAAGAGCACGGCGGGGTTCTGGGGGTCCTCATCTACTGGTATGCGGTGCTGCGCTGCGAATTAGGGCGTGCCGAAGGCTATCTGACTGAGGCATCCCGGTTCTGCGATGAGCGCGACCTCGGCATGTTCAGCTCGCTGCTGACCGCTGCGTCCACGCTGGCGGCGTTACATAGCGGAGATTGGGATCGCGCGGCCGTCGTCGCCGAGCAGATTGTCACCCGGCCCGAACTCAGCCCACAGCACCGAATCCTGCCGCTGGTGACGCTTACGCTGCTCCGGGCGCGCCGTGGCCAGCCGCCGACTGCTGCGCTGGTGGGTGAGGCCGCTGCCGACACTCAACCCGGCAACCTGGTCCACCTGGGCGCGGTGTGGGCGGCCCGTGCTGAGTTGGCCTGGTTGGCCGGCGATGACGAGGTGGCCCTCGCCGAAGCGCTGGCCGGGTTGGCGTGCGCCCCCGAACACGCCGATCCATGGCAGACGGGCCGGCTGAAACGCTGGGTTCGCTTGGCTGGCAGCACAATTGATGCCGTCGCCCACGATCCACTCACGCCGTTCGACTTGGAGATCAGCGGGCAATGGCAGTGCGCTGCCGAAGCGTGGATGGGTCGCGGCTGCCCCTACGATGCGGCGCTGGCACAACTCGGCGGCGACGTCTCCGCGGTGAAAGAGGCGCTGGCCACTTTCCGCGAGCTTGGCGCCAAGGCCGCGGCCCGCCGCGCCCAGCAGCGGCTGGCCGTGCTGCGCGAGCGGGCCCCGCGCACGCGGCAGGCGGACAAGGATTCAGATCCCCACGCGTTGACCGGGCGCCAACGCCAGGTCTTCGACCTGCTTGCCGCCGGGCTCAGCAACCCAGAGATCGCCGCCGAACTGCACATCAGCCCCAAGACGGTTGGCCACCACGTCGAGGCGATCTTGACCAAGCTAGGCGTGCAGAACCGTACACATGCGGTTGCTTACGCGCTGCAACACCAGGCCGCCCTGCAGGCGAAGTCGTAAGCTATGCCGTTGCGCCGGCAGCGGTTCCGCTCAGCGCCGCGCTCTCAACGCTGAGCAGGCTTTCTGCTTCGTGCTCTTCCCGGTACGCCTTGGCGCCGCCGTTCAGCCCGAACAGCCGTTTGCTCCACAACAGCCACACCACTGCGACGATGTTGACAACGAGGGCGAAAAGCCGCAGCGCCGTGATCTTTTCGGTCAGCTCGTAGATTTCCAGCGGAAGGAACACGCTGGTGGCGATCACCGCGAAGTACTCGCCCCACCGTTGCATCAGCCACAGCCCGACCGCCTCCACCAGTTCGATCAGCGCATAGGCGACCAGGCCCAGTGCGATCCACGTCAGCGTCGATGACGACAGTGAGAATGCGTGCGCGATACTGTGAATGATCTTGGAGTTGTCAGGATTCCATCCGATCTGGTTTGCCAACGGCTTGAGCAACGGCAGATCTTGGTCGAATGCATGGCGCAACCGCTCACGTGACCCGTTGACCTTGAACACGCCGGCCGCTACTGCCAGAAAAATCACGCAGCGAAATGCGCGCTCGATCGCGAGCGCGCGCATCAAAGTCCGGTCCCGTAGGAAGCGCCCGCGGGGGATTTCCGGTGCGGTGTTGGACGGTCCGCTACGCCGCGGCGGGCCTACGACGAAGGTCTCGCAGCGCAAGCAACGCCAGGCTTCTCCGGCCGGGGTGTCGACCGTCAGACGCTCCCGGAGGTCCGGCTCATCGGGAGCGAACGTTGCGTGTCCACGCAGTCCACAGGAGCGCAGAGCAAAATCCACCATGAATGCACGCTACAGCGACTTCCCGCACTGCCAGCGGTATCGGCTAACGTGCGCAATCTGTACGGTAACCAGAATGACCAGCAACACACGTGAAGTCGTGCGTAATCAGCTACTGATTGATGCTCTCGGTAGGCCGATCGATCTCAATGCGGTGGATCGTCGTGTCAAGCACGAGAATCCGGCGGCCTCGCCGCTGGAGGTGCAAAACGAAACGTTGGATGCGATTCGCGAATGGGTAAGCGACGAATTGTTCAGGATCGGCGCGCCCGTCGGCAAGTCGCAACGCTTTGAGGCTTGGCATCATTCGCTCGACCATTCGCTGCACAAGATTTCTCACATGTACGTCAAACACTATGGTGATCCCGAGAAATGGATGTTCTCGGCGTGGCTGTCGCTGACCGGAAAGGGCGAACTGCTCGCACGATCGCTCGAGGAAACCGACATCGACGGCTACCGCCCGAAAGCGACGTGAGTCGCAGGGCGCCGCAGGTCAGGCCCGCCACCGACGAAGACCTCGAACGCGTCTGCGAGATCGTCAACCACTACATCGAGAAGAGCGTCTTCAACTTTCGGACTGAGCCGCAGACCCTCGACGAGCTACGCGCTCAATGGGCGCAACGGCACCAACGATTTCCCTGGCTGGTCGCGACCGACGACGACTACGTCATCGGTGTGGCCTACGCGGGGCCGTGGAATGAGCGGGCCGCCTACCGGTGGACCGTCGAATCCACCGTCTACGTGGATTCATCGGCGCACCGGCGCGGCGTAGGCGACGCGCTCTACGCCGAGCTACTCAACCGCCTGCGCCAGCAGGGATTCCACAGTTCGGTCGCGGTGATCGCGCTGCCCAACGATCCGAGCGTCCGCCTGCACGAGCGGCACGGGTTCGCCCGCGTCGGATATCTTCTCGAGGCTGGTTACAAACACGACGCCTGGCACGACGTAGGCTTCTGGCAGTGCCAGCTGGCTGGCGACTAGCGCACGCTGAGTTGCGCTGTGCAGTAATAGTTTTCGGTCTGGCCGTCGTTTCGTTCCGGTACCGGTAGCCCGGCGTCGGCCAGCAACTGTCCGGACCGCTCCCGGGTGGTCCGCCAACCACGTTCTTCCAGATACGTAGCGACGTCGTGACGTTCGCCGCCGTACCAGAGGTCATCGATGCGAGCGTCCAGGCCGTGCTCGTACCACTTCTGCGCGGCGGTGTGCATGACCTCCACTGACTCCGTTGCGCTCAGGAAGATCTCCGCGACCAGTCGGCTGCCCCCGGCGCTGAGCTCGGTGATGTTGTCCAGCAAGCGATCCTGAGCGTCCGGCGGCAGGAACGCGAGCAGGCCTTCGGCGACCCACACGGTGGGCCGGTGCGCGTCGAAGCCCGCCTGCCGCAAGGCGGCGGGCCAGTCATCGCGCAGATCGATCGGCACCGCGCGCAGGTCGACGGTCGGCTCGGCGCCCGCTGCGGCCAGCGTGGCGGTCTTGAAATCGATCACCTGCCGCTGGTCGATCTCGAACACCACCGCGTCGGCCGGCCAGGACAGTCGGTAGCCGCGCGCATCGAGGCCGGAGGCCAGGATCACCGCTTGGCGGATGCCGGATGCCGTCGCGGCTGTGATGAATTGGTCGATGAGACGCGTGCGGACGGCCATCAGGTCGGTCATCGGCTGCATGCCCCATGGATGGCCGGGAATGTCGACCTCGTCGGCGCTGAGCCCACCGTTTGCCCAGCGGGTGAAGAAATCGATCCCGACCGCCCGCACCAGCGGTTCGGCGTACGGATCGTCGATGAGCCCCGCTTGGGTGGCCCGGCCTCTGCCCGCGGCCACCAAGGTGGCGGTAGCTCCCACGCTCGTCGCCAGATCCCAGGTGTCGTTGTCCGTGCGCGCCATACTGGCCAGGGTAGCGATGCGATGCTGGGAGTTTCCTTGTGGCGGTGGGCCGCAACGCCGACGCTGGTTGGCTACGCCGATCTCGTCGCAGATCGGTCCGGCAATGAACAAGCCAGGTCGCGGCCACCGTCATCGACATCACTTAACGCATCGGTCAATTTCCATTCACTTTTCCGGGGTCGCGGCCGCGTACGGTACCGCCTTATGAGCGCACCTTCGCCTGTGCCCGATTCCGGGGTGGCGTCAGACGGCAAATGGTCCCCGCAGCGGTGGGAAACCACCTTCATCAGCGTGACGAATGAATCCCTGCAGGTTGTCATCGACGAGGCGAATCGGCATACGAACACCCACGGAGCTCAGGGGTGGGAGGTCGTCAACTCCTCGGTGCAACGCGTTCAGGTCTCGCATCACTTCGCGGGCTACGACAAGGGCGGTGAGTTCTACTTCGAGTGGAGCATCGTCTGCACCATGAAGCGGCCCTTGGGACCTGCCTGAGCCCCGCCGGCAGGTGTGGCGGGCACGCCCCCGTTTGCATTGACCTAACATCGCCTGGTGACCGAATCCCGTTCGATCGGCGATCCGGCCGGCATCGTCGCCGACGCCTGCTGCGCCGAAACCGGGCACGGCCATCCCGTCGCGCACGACACCTCATGGCAGCACGGCGCGCAGTGGGCGTGGCGGCTGGCCTGGGTCAGCATGGCGGCCATGCTCACCGAGGGCGTGGTCGGGCTGTGGCAGGGCCTCGCGGTCGGCTCCATCGCGCTGACCGGGTGGGCCCTGGGCAGCTTGCCGGAGGCGCTGGCCAGCGCGATGGTCGCGTGGCGGTTCTCCGGCTCGCGGACCTCGTCGCACACCGCCGAACGTCGGGCGCAGATCGGCGTCGCGTGGTCGTTTTGGCTGACGGCTCCCTATATCGCCGCGGAATCCATCCACCATCTGCTCAGCGCGCACCAGGCCGAGACCTCGGTGATCGGTATCGCGTTGACGGCGGCATCGCTGATGCTGATGCCGATGCTGGGCCGGGCCAAGCACCGGCTCGCGGATCGACTGGGCTCGGCGGCGACCGCGGGCGAAGGCACCCAGAATTACCTGTGCGGTGCGCAGGCCGCAGCGGTCCTGGTCGGGCTGGCCGTTGTCGCGTTCTGGCCGAGCTGCTGGTGGTTCGACCCGGTGGTCGGCCTGGGCATCGCCGCCACCGCGATCTGGCAGGGCGTCAAGTCGTGGCGCGGCGAGGACTGCGGCTGCTGAATCCCGCGATGGTCGTCATTCGTCGTCGGGCAGCTCGGGGGAGTCGTTGCCCCACGTGCTCGGCATCATCGGCATGCGAGGCGAGCTGCCGAAATCATCTTCGGCCAGCGTGGCCAATCCGGTCGCGGCGCCGGCGCTGACTTTGGTTGCCGTTCCGGAGAATCCGAGCGGTCCGGATCCGTGCGTCGAGGGGTATGCGATCGGCTCGTCATCCAGATCGATGTACTCGTAGCCGCGGCCGGGACGTTCGACGGTGGAGCGCCGGCGCCGACCACCCGGCGTCTTCTTCGGGGCGGTCGCCGCCGCTGGATTCGCGCTGCCCTCAGCCGGTTGGGCTTCCTTGGTTTTTGCCGCCTGGCTCGCCGCTCGCCGCGCGCTCGCCGACAGGACACCGACCATGTACAGGTAACCCTGCATGGTGGCCAGCGGTGGCCCGGCCGGCGTCGGCGGCGGTGGCGGAGGCGTGTGCACCGGGGCCGAGGTCACCACCTGCGCCGGGGCGGGGGCGGGGGCGGGAGCCGGCGTGGGTACGGGCGTTGGGCCCGGGGGTGGTGCCGCCATGGCGAGTGGCATCGGAAGCGGGGGAATGGGCAGCGGCGGAATCGCGGCGAGGCCCGCTAAGCCCGCCAGGCCCGCGAAACCCGCCAACGGGGCAGCCGCCAATGGAATCAACGGGACAGTCAACAGCGGCAGCACCGTGGGGATCAGCAGCACAACCGACTCGAGCAGGGTCTTCAGCAACGCGATGGTGTCGGTGATGATGGTGCCGATCGCTTCGACGGTGTCGAGCACCAGGGTCAAGCCAATGGCATAGGGGCTACCCGTCGCGAACGCCGCCGTGATGTCGCCCCCGATGAACGAGAAGGTTTCGGACAGAAAGGCGACGTACGACCCGATGTCCAACGGGTAGCCGAGGGCGAACGCGACGTTGAACGGGCTGAGAAAGGACAGCGGATTGCCCAGCTCGGGCAGGAACGGATCGATCTGGGTGAACAGCGCGAGAAGGAAGGGGTTGTTGTCGAAGTAGTCGATGATCGGCTGAAGGACGTTGTTGTAGAAATCGGTATAGCCGATCTGCTGCAACCAATCCATCCATTGCTGCTCGGTGTCGGGCGGCAACGTTGAGGTTGAATCGGCGGTCGACGCAGCGGAATTCGCTTTGACGACCTGCGGTGCCGGCGTGGTCTGCGGCGATGCCGCGACCGCTGCGCCGGCGATGGTTTGATAGGTGCCCATCACCGTGGCGGCCTGGACCCACATCCGCGCGTAGTCGGTCTCGTTCAGGGCGATCGGAATGGTGTTGATGCCAAGGAAATTGGTCGCCAGCAGCACACCGTGGGTGATGTGGTTGGCGGCCAGCTCGGGCAGCGTTGGCATGGCGGCCAGCGCGGTGGTGTAGGCCGTTGCCGCCACCTCCTGCTGGGCGGCCGTCGCGGCGCTGTCGGCGCTGGCCTGGGTCAGCCACGCCAGATAGGGCACGTGCGCGGCGACGTAGGCTTCGGAGCTCGGGCCGTCCCACGTCCCGGCCTGCACGGCTTCCAAGACCGCCGTCAGCTCGTTGGCGGTCTCGGTGTAGGTCACGCTCAACGAATTCCACGCCTGCGCGGCAGCGAGCAAGGAGCCCGGGCCGGGGCCGCTGCTCAGCAGCGCGGAGTGCACCTCCGGGGGCGCGGCCATGAAGATCGGGGCGGTCATCGGCCTTCCCTCTCAGACATTTCGGCCCTCTCAGACATTTCGGCAATCATGATGCGTCCTTCCTGCCGACCGTGCCGGGTATTCGGGTGAAAACGCAGTCACCGCAAAGTCCGCCTCTGGGCGTGCGGTAGTACAGGCAGCAACTGCTACGGCGATAGTTGTCGTCGCTGAAACGGATTGTGTTGAGCAGTCTTTCGTCTGCACACAGGCGGCAGGCGAGTTGCCAACCTGGACCGGGGGAGGCCGCCGCTCGATGGCGGTCAAATTCGCGCGCCGCGCCCAGTAGTGCTGATGCGGCGTTGCCGCGCAACAACTCGGGGGAAACGTTGGTTAGTTGGTGCAGTGCCGTGGATAACGGCGCCAGGTGCGCGTCGAGGACAGCGTCAGCCAACCTGGATTCCAGGTCGTCACCTCGCCAGGCGACCGGGCGGGCGATATGCAACGCGATCTGGCCGTCGAATTCACGGAACAGCAACTCGTCGGCGACGAGTTCGGGCAGTAGTCGGTGGCCGGCGACGGCGCCGATGCCGACCGACCACAATCGCGCGGCGAAGCCGAGGAGGAAGATCGAGGCGGCGACTCGCGGTTCCGCGGCATCGAGGCGGGTCTGCACGCGCTCGACGATGCCGCCGAGCAGGTCGCGGTCGGTGTAGACCTGGTGCACGGAGCACCAGCCATTGTCGACCGGTCCGGTGCCGATGGCGAAATGGGCGTTGATGTCACCGAGTTCGGCCAGCTCGGCCAGTAGGTCTGTAGTGCTGGGCTCAGCAGCGGGCGAGAAACGGCGTGACATCGACTCGTCAGCTCTCTCGGGATACACCGTCCCGGTTCGCAGTATGCGACGACGCGAGTGTCCTGGCTCTCGGATCGCTGCTCGCCTCGCCTTCCAGCTCGCGGCCGTGGCTAGTGAGGTTCGCTCCCCGATAACAGTGGCGGGACCGCGCCGGATTCGCACCGGCTTCCTACATCGTCATCGCCTTACCCGGGCATTATCGCATTCCCGCGACGTTGCTGTTCGCAATTGAGCCGCGAGCTGTTCGCGAGCTGACGATGGCCTTGCTCACCCCGCGCCGGCGCTCAACGCGTCCACCGCCGCGTCGATGTTCGGGACCACGGTGGGACCGTAGCGGGCGACCAGTTGTCCGAGCGAACGGGCGAGGTGCGGCCCCACCGCCTCTGCTAGCAGGACCTCTTCGCCGATCACGATGCCGCCGACCACGTGTGCCGCCATCATCCGGCCATCCGGAGTCACCTCGTAGCGCCAATCGCTGATTTGCAGCCGTGCCGGTTGAGACCTGAACATTCCCCGACGGGCAGCGATATGCGCAACGCCTGGCAGCCCGGCAAAAACGTTGATCACCAACGCGATTCCGCCAGGTCCGGCCAGCGCGTCGCTGACGGTGCGGCTTACTCGCTCGGCATCGAAAGCCGCCATCAGTCGTTCATGGCCAGCACGAACGACGGCGAGATGGTTTCGGCTGTCCCGCTGCGCCGCACCGCCGTGCCGGCGGCGTAGAACTCCACCGTGTGGAAGCCCCAGGCGTAGTTTTGGATGGCGAAATGCACCCCGACGACGCCGGATGCACCGTCGCGCTCGGCTTCGCTTTGCATGCGCGACATGGCCAACTCGCGCGCTTCGTAGTTTCCCGTTGTCCACTGCGGCATCTCGACATTGCGGCCCATTTGTCGCAAGGTTTGCAGAAAGCCTTGCGCAGCAATGTGAAAGACGCAGTTGCCCATGACAAACGCCACCGGCGCATAACCCGATCGAAGCAGGGTCGCCATGTCCTGCCCGGACAGATGACTGGAGAAAGCCTGCCCATTGGCTCGCCGAAACGAGCCTGGTTTAGGGGTGTAGCGCACCGCGGTTCCGACCGCGATGAATTCCAAGTGCTCCGATTCAGCGCCGTGCTGGCGCCATTCCAGGCGGACACCGACGACGCCGTCGGCGCCCAGAGAGTCGGCCTCGGCCTGCATGCGGGCCATGGCGTTCCAGCGCGCCCGATATGTCGCCTCGGTCAGCACCGGCAGCTCGGATTGTTGCCGGATGCCCGCGAATTGGTAGCCCACGTGGTAGACGGAGACACCCATCACGAGATCGAGTGGCTCGAAACCGGACCCGTGCAGGATTGCGAATTCGTTGATAGACAGGTCCGACGTGAAGACCTTGTCGGCGTGCGAGAGTCGTTCGCTGGCAACGGGGTCGAGCGGAGTCGATGACATGGAGAGCATCCTTTCACCGATCGAGCCTTTCGCCGGTTGCGCACATCGTACGAGGTCGGCGTCGGGGCCGATGGTCGTTCAGTCCAAGCGGTACCGAATCAACCGTGAACTGTTCGCGACGACGGCGACGGATGACGCATTGTGCAGGATCGCCGCGAGCACGGGTGACAGTGCGCCGCCGGCGCCGATGAGCAACCCGGCGGCGTTGACGGCGATCGACATGCCGTAGTTCTGCCGGATGACCTCGACCGCGCGGGTGCCCAGGTCGCCGACATCCAGTAACCGCCGGAGGTCGTCGTTGGCCAGCGCGACGTCGGCGGTCTCGACCGCGACGTCGGTGCCGGCCAGCCCCATCGCGATGCCGATGTTCGCCGCGGCCAGCGCCGGGGCGTCGTTGATGCCGTCGCCGACCATGCCGACGACGTAGCCGTCGTCCTGGAGTTGGCGCACCACCTCGAGCTTGTTCTCGGGCATCACCTCGGCCCGCCACTCGTCGATATCGAGTTCGCCCGCAACGACCTTCGCGATGTCGGGGTGATCGCCGGTGAGCATGATGATTCGGCGGATTCCGTTGGCGCGCAACTTCTTCAGCACATCGGGCGCCTCGGAGCGGATCTCGTCGCGCAGGCTGATCAGCCCGACCAGTGTGTCGTCCACGGCGAGCAGCAGCGGGGTTTCGGCCTGGCGGCGCAGCTTGTCGACCCAGTCGGCGGCCTCCTGGGACACCTCGACGTTCTCCGACCGCAGCAGCGACGGGCTGCCCAGCAGCAGGGTCCGGCCGTCGGCCCAGGTTCGCATGCCCAGCCCGACCAGCACCTCGCATTCCTCATGCGGCGGAATGGTGATGCGGCGTTCCTCGGTCGAGCGGATCACGGCCTCGGCCAGTGGATGGCGAGAGTGCAACTCCGAGCTGGCCGCGTAGGCGAGCACCTGCTCGGGCTGCCAATCATTGTGCAACGCAATGATGTTCGTGACAACCGGACGCCCGACCGTGAGCGTCCCGGTCTTGTCGAAAACGATCGCGTCCACCCGGCCGGCCTGCTCCAGATGCGACCCGCCCTTGATCAGGATGCCGCGCCGAGCACCGTTGCCGATCGCCGCGCTGATCGCCGTCGGGGTCGCTAGCCCCACCGCGCACGGGCAGGCGATCAGCAGCATCGTCATCGCCCGCCGGACATCGCCGGTGAGGGCCAGGGTGATTGCCGAGACGATGAACGAGAT
>DATAZN010000473.1:0-6266 GCA_036272035.1 Mycobacterium sp.
CAGCGCCACGTGCACGGCCCAGTCTTCGCGCCCCTCCCAGGAGAATTCGCGTGTTCCGTCCAGCGGATCGACGATCCAGACCCGGTCGGCCCGCAATCGGTTCAAGTCGTCGTAGGCCTCTTCGCTGAGCACCGCGTCGCCCGGACGCTCGGCCTGCAGTCGCCTGAGCAACAGCGCATTGGCCTGGCTGTCGCCCTCATCCCCGAGCAGCCACGGGTGGTCGAATCCGACCCGATTGCGCACCGTCAGCAACAGCTTTCCTGCCTCTTCGGCAAGGCTGGCGGCCAGCGCCGCGTCGCTGAGGGGCTCGGGGGTCACCGGTCCAGTATCACCGACGGGCGCGTCCCGCCATGCCATCCACGACGCAACCCGAGGTCAGCGGTGCGCCACGATCCAGTTGTTGGTGAAGCGCTGCACCGCGCTGATCTCGTCGCCGAGCCGGCCGACGATGAAGTTTTCGACCTGACCGCCCACCAGCGGGATGTTCACTCGCACGGTGGTGCTGAAGTCCAGCCGAGCACCGGTCGCCAGCGAGACCAACATCACCTTCCCGATCGCGGACACCGGCGCGCCGGGAACCGCCACCTCGATGGTGCCGCGAGCCTGGCCGTCGCCGGTCGGGTGCCACGTCTCGGTGCGGGCCATCTCCAGATCGCCGGGCGTCAACGCGGCGACCACCTTGGGTAGCCGATTAGCGAACAGGCTGACCGTAAGGGCTGCGGTTACCGATCCGTCGTCGCCGACCATCAGCCTGTTCAAAGTGGCCGTGCCGCCGTCGAAGGCGGCCAGCCTGGCCTGCCAGTACTGCTCGTCGCCGAACGCCGTGAGGATTTCCTCGACGCCGACCGGGGCGTCCAGCGAAAGCGCCAAAGTTCGTGGCATCGAGCGCCTTAGAACGCGGGCCAGGGAATCGGGCGGTGCCGGTCCGGACCGGGCATCACCGGGTGCGCGAGCAGGATGCGGGCGCGCAGCCGCAGCGCCGCGATCTCGGCGCTGGTGATGTGGTCGGCCAGCGTATCCCCAAGCGAGTCGGCTAGGCCGTCGACCAGGCAGGACACCTTCTCCAACGTGTCGTCGTCGACCTTCTTGCCGGCCCACCCCCATAGCACCGTGCGCAGCTTGTCCTCGACATGCAGGCACACTCCGTGGTCGACGCCGTAGACGTCGCCGTTCACGCCCCGCAGCACGTGACCGCCCTTGCGGTCCGCGTTGTTGACCAACACGTCGAATACCGCCATGCGCCAGAGCCGAATGTCGTCGGCGTGCACCAGCTCGACCGGGTCGCCGGCATAGTCGTAGGCGCGCAGCACCGGGAGATAGCCGCGCGGGCATCGGTCGGCCGGAACCAGGTCGACCAGATCCAGCTCGGGCCCGGGATCTGAATCAGGCGTATCTCCCGGCTGGTCTACCCACAGCTGCAGCATTCCCGCGCCGGCCGGCCCGTGCCGAATGATGGTGTACGGCACGATGTTCCAGCCCAGATGCGCCGAGACCAGATAGGCGCCAAGCTCGCGGCCGGCCAGGGTGCCGTCGGGAAAATCCCACAGTGGCTGCTCACCGGATATCGGCTTGTACACGCAGTGCACGGTGTGGTCGTCCAGCGTGGCCTCGCACAGGAAGGTGGCGTTGCTCGCCGAGCGAATGCGTCCCAGGATCGTCAGCTCACCGCTGCGCAGGACCTCGCGATCGTCAGGCCTCTGCGTCATCGTCCGGCCCGAGCAGCGCGCTGCGCCGGTAGCCGTTAGTTCGTGCGCAGATGTGGCCCTCGGAGTCCAGTGGTTCATCGCACAGCGGGCACGGCGGACGGCCCGCGGAAATGACGGCATTGGACCGGGTGGCAAACTCGCGCGCTGACTCCGGCGTCAGGAATACCCGCACGGCGTCTGGGCCCTCATCGGTGTCGTCGAGCACCACCGACGCGTCGAACTCGGTGTCGCTGACGGCCAGCAGTTCGACAACCACGGTTTGCGCCTCGGAATCCCAGCCCAGACCCATGGTCCCGACCCGGAATTCGGCATCGACCGGTGTGATCAGCGGGCTGAGGTCTTCAACCTCGCCGGTCTCCGGCGGAACCGGCGTGCCGAACCGCCGATTGACCTCGACCAGCAGCGCGTCGATCCGCTCGGCGAGCACCGCCACTTGCTGCTTTTCCAGCACCACCGACACCACCCGGGCGTCGTGGACGGCCTGCAGATAGAACGTGCGATTTCCGGGCTGGCCAACGGTCCCGGCGACGAATCGGTCGGGTGAGCGGAAGACGTGAATCGCACGAGACATAGCAAGTCCAAAATACCGGCAGTTGTGGCGGAGTCGTAAATCCTGCGCACGACGCGCTCGGACGACGACTCAGTCGGTGGAGCCGCCGACGACAGCATCGTCGGCGGCTGTGTCGCCTACGGGCGGCGGAGCGGCCGTCAACGCGGACGTCAGCCGCGTGCCGGTGTGGTTGGCATGCAACACGAACGGGCGAAGCTTTGTGTAACGGATCACACTGACCGATGCGGGGTCGGCGGAAATGCGCTGGAAGCCATCCAGATGCAAGCCCAGCGCGTCGGCGAGAACCGCCTTGATCACGTCGCCGTGAGTGCATGCCAGCCACAGCACGTCGCCGCCATGCTCCTCGGCCAGCCGCGCGTCGTGCTCCCGAACCGCGGCGACGGCACGGGTCTGCACCTCGGCCAGCCCTTCGCCGCCGGGAAACACCGCTGCGCTGGGATGGGCCTGGACCACCGCCCACAGCGGCTCCTTGAACAGATCGCCGAGTTTGTGACCGGTCCATTCGCCGTAGTCGACCTCGGCGAACCGCTCGTCGACGCTCGGCTCGACACCCAGTGCGGCGGCGAGCGGCCCGACGGTGCTTCGACAACGCACCAGCGGCGAAGACACCACCGCCTTTATCGGCAGATCGCCGATCCGATCGACCAATTCCGCGGCTTGCTGGCGGCCCTTGTCGTCGAGCTCGATGCCTTCGGAACGGCCGGCCAACACGTGTGCGGTGTTGGACGTCGACCTGCCGTGGCGCAGAAGAATGACGGTCATATGCGCCGCTTCTCAGTGCCTTCGCTGATCGCACTGCCCTGTTGATCGTCGCCGGCGGTCACGTCGCGCTCACCACCCCGGTGGCCAACAGGATCAGCACGGTTACACCGGCCGCCACCCGGTAGCCGACGAACCAATACATGCTGTGACGCACCAGGAACCGCAGAAACCATGCCACCGCGGCCAGGCCTACGACGAAGGCGATCGCAATAGCCACGACCAGTTGCAGTCCGGTCGCGCTCATACCCTCTGAAACCGGACGGAAAGCGTCCGGCAGGGAGAACAACCCCGAGGCGAACACCGCCGGAATGGCCAGCAGGAAGCCGAACCGGGCGGCCAACTCCCGGTCGAGACCGAGGAAGAGACCGGCGCTGATGGTGGCGCCGGACCGCGAGACTCCGGGCACCAGCGCCAGCGTCTGGGCGATGCCGACGACGACGGCGTCGCGCCAGGTCAGCTGCTCGACGTCCCGGCTTTGCCGTCCGATGCGCTCGGCCAAGGCGATCACCGCCGAAAACACCACCAGCGCCGTCGCAATCACCCAGAGGTTGCGCACGCCCGAACGGATCTCGTCCTTGAAGAACAGACCCAGCACGCAGATCGGGATGGTTCCGATGATGACGTACCAACCGAGCCAGTAATCGGCCGTGCGACCGGCGGCGGCGCGAAGGCCGCTGAACCACGCTGTGAGGATCCGCACGATGTCGTGGGCGAAATACACCAGCACAGCGGCCTCGGTGCCCAATTGCGTTACGGCAGTGAACGACGCACCGGCGTCGCCGGCGAAGAAGACCCGCGACACGATCGCCAGGTGGCCTGACGAGGACACCGGCAGGAACTCGGTCAGACCCTGCACGACGGCCAACACGACAACCTGCCACCACGACATCGCCGGAACCGCATTCACGACGACGACCGTACCGGGTGGCTACGCCTAACAGCCGTTCGGTCGAACTACGTGGAGGCTTCGGCCAGGGCAACCGCGTCGCGCACCGCCGCGCCCAGGCTGCGCTCGTCGGTGATGTCGACGTCGACGACATTGCGCCGGGCCGTGGCGACAACGTCTTCGGGCTGCGGGACCGGACCGCTGAGCCCCGCCCGATACACCTCGACCAGCAGGTGCTGACCTTCTATGCAGAACGCGAAACTTCGGCCGTCGCCAACCTGACCGAAACCGCTGGCCAAGATCTTGGCGGAGAAGATGCCCAGCCACATGTCTTCGATAGCAAAGTCTCCGTCTGAGAATTGGCCGTTTTCGGCAACGCTCATAGGGCGACCATACCTCGAGGCTTATCCCGGGCAAACCCTGCGGACCCGAGCCGTACCCGACAATGTTCCATAGGATCGAACTCCAATCGGACCACCCCTCCTACACCGGCCAGGCCCCCGAATATCTGAAAGTTACCCCGTGCCCGCCTACCGCAAACACGGCGAGAATATCGCTCGCCGACAGGCCCTTGGCCTGCTGCTTGCCCTTATGTCTCTGGCCGGGTGTTCGGGCAAAACCCTCGACAAAGACCTGCCCACGGTCGCGCCGGCGCGGGCGGCGCAGTCCCCACCGCTGTCGCAGGCTCCGGCGGGTGTGGTTCGCCCGCTGGCCGTCGCACCGCAGACGGCGATATTCGACGGCCATACCTCGCAGCTGGTGATCGTCGCTCCCGGGGCTACCTCCACTTCACCGTCGAGCCTCACGCTGCTGGGCTCGCAGCAAATAACTCAGCGAGTCGTTGATCTGCCCGGCCCGGCGACCGCACTGGCCGTTGACAACAACGGCACGGCCTATTTATCCGGCCGCGGCGGCTATTTCGTTGTCGATCTGTCGGCCGGCCGCGCGACCCGGGTAAGCGTTCGCGACGCCGACCACGTCGACTTCACCGCAATCACCTACCGCTCCGACGGCGCGCTGGTGCTCGGTGCCGACGACGGGACGCTGTACACACTGAAACCCGGCGCCACCGACGTCGCCCGGATGAGTGTCCATGCGCACATCGATTCGCTTGCAGCCCAACGCAATACCGTCGCGGTCCTGGATCGCGGGCAGACCTCGGTCAGCACGGTCGGCGCCGACGGCAAGGTCGGGCAGTCGCTGCGCGCCGGCCAGGGCGCCACCAGCATGACGGCCGATCCGGCGGGCCGGTTGCTGGTGGCCGACACCCGGGGCGGTCAGCTGTTGGTGTTCGGAGTCGACCCGCTGATCCTGCGTCAGGCCTATCCGGTCCCGGAATCTCCGTACGGCGTGGCCGGATCGCGCGGGCTGGCCTGGGTTTCGCAGACGTCGGCGAATATGGTTATTGGTTACGATCTGTCAACCGGAATACCACTGGAAAAGGTACGGTACCCAACCGTGCGGCAACCCAACACGCTCGCCTTCGACGATGTCGCGGGCACGTTGTATATCGTGTCAGGCGCCGGCGGGGGTGTGCAGATCATCGAACACGCGGCGACAGGACCACGTTGACGGCGGCACGGCACGGCAGGCTGCCGACGGGTTGGGACACCGAATTGTCCGACGAGTACGAATGGGCGCCGTTGCGTCTGCCACCCGAGATAACCAGGCTCAGCGCCTCGACGCGGCTGTCCATTGAAGCGGAGTACCGGGGCTGGGAATTGACCCGGGTACGGCTCTACACCGACGGAAGCAGACGGGTATTGTTGCGCCGCAAGAAATCTCGCGCGGAGCGCGCTGACAGCACCCGACCGGACCAGCCGGACCTGTGACGGCGGATCTGCCGCGCGACGAGAGTCCCGCGATGTACGCAGCGCTGCGCCGCCTGCTGTTCCTGGTACCCGCCGAACGCATCCACACACTGGTGTTCGCCGGGCTGCGCGGCGGCACGGCCGCTGTGCCCGTCCGGCGCCAGCTAAGCCGTCGACTGGCGCCGATCGACCCGGTGCTGGCCAGTTCGGTATTCGGGGTGCACTTCCCGGGACCGATGGGCCTGGCCGCCGGCTTCGACAAAGACGGCACCGGGCTCAACGCCTGGGGCGCACTGGGTTTCGGATACGCCGAAGTAGGCACCGTTACCGCGCAGGCGCAACCGGGTAACCCGCCCCCTCGCCTCTTCCGGCTGCCCGCCGACCGTGCGCTGCTCAACCGGATGGGCTTCAACAACCACGGCGCCGCCGCATTGGCCACCAGGCTGGCCCGGCACCGCCCCGACGTTCCGATCGGGGTCAACATCGGCAAGAGCAAAATCACGGCGCCCGCCGACGCCGCTGACGACTAC
>DATAZN010000474.1:0-10816 GCA_036272035.1 Mycobacterium sp.
TGAGAAGTCTGATCTGCGTAAGATGATCGTGGACATCACGGAGGCATCGACGAAGTCCGCCGCGAAGGCGCTTGGCGACGAGCTGGGCGCGCGGTTGGAAAAGGTCGAGGCGATGGCCACTCCCGGCGGACCGTCTCTGCGACGGACCGAGGTTGAGCGCGTCAATGCACGCAAGTCCGATCTGACCCGCGAGGTCATGCGCTACAAGGCGCTGGCGAACGCGTCGGAGGACCCGGATCTGCGCAAGGGCTACACGCAGAAGGCCCTGCAGATTGACGCCGAGATGAAGGCTCTGTAACCCCCTCCGTTTTTGTCTACCAATAAGGACAGGACATGATTCCCAAGACTGGGGATATGTTCGGCGATGCGGAAAACCCGCTTGAGATCGCCGAGCGTTTCGAAAGCTATAAGGCGTCGCTGACTAAGTCCGCGCAGAATCCGCTCCCGACGCCGGGCGTCCCGACCCTCGACGGTCAGGCCAGCAACCCAATGCTGGACCTGCAGAAGTCGCTGGGCTCCGACATCGTCCAGAAGGCGCTCTCGGCCGAGCTACTGGAGTCGGTGCGCAACTCGCTGGCGACCGCGAACGTCGGCAAGGACACCCATGATCTTCTGGTCGGTAGTGGTGGCGCGCTGGGCGGAACCGGTGGTCTGAACGCTTACGATCTCGAAGCTCCCGCGAAGCTTTTGGCACCCCGCCCCACGCCTTTGCGTAATCGCATTGCGCGACGTAAGGGTATCGGTACGGCTCACCAGTACAAGCGGATTACCGGCTTTACCGGTACCGGCACTGGCGGCCTTTCCCTGATGCGGCCGGGTATTACCGAGTCCTCGACCACGCCATTCGGTAGCATTAACTACCTGCGCGGTCCGAAGATCTCGTATGCTGGCGACCAGGCGTCCGTTCCCTACATGCAGTTCGGCGTGTCGGACCAGGTCTCCTGGGCCGCGCAGTTCTCTGGCCAGGGATACCAGGACATTCGTCAGCTGAGCCAGACGTCGGTTCTGTACTCTTCCATGCTGCTCGAAGAGCGTATGCTGCTGGGCGGTCGTGGCACTGGATCCGGCTTCTCCGGTGCGCTTGCCGCTCCGACCGGTGTTGCCGCCCCGATCGCGGTCGTGGGCACGACCGGCTACACGGCGATCAGCGGCTACACCACCAGCATCTACGTGCGGGTGACCGCCGAGTCCGTCTGGGGTGAGTCCGTCGCCTCCTCGCCGGTGACCGTTACCGGTGCGGCGACCAGCTACGTTTCGGTGACCGCCACGTTGCCCGCGGGCGCGACCGGCATGAAGGTCTACCTGGGCACTGGCGCTTCCGACCCGGGCCTGCCCGGCAGCTTCTTCGCCGGCCGCACCTCTGGTGGCGCCTTCATCGTTCAGGGTGCGCTTCCGACGACCGGCTCTATTCCGTCGGCCTCGGACTCTTCGGGCTCCGCGCTGGACTACGACGGAATCCTGACGTACTGCACGGGCTCGTCCTCGGGCTACGTCAAGAACATCTCGGCGGTTCCGAACCAGCCCACCAACGGGATCAACGGCGGTCTGAACATCGCCAACCCGGGTGCTGAGTTCTTCTCGGCCTTCGCTGCCCTGTACGACAGCGTGAAGGCCGACCCCGACGAGGTGCTGGCGAACGGCAACGACCGCAAGCAGCTCAGCGATCTGCTGAAGACCTCCAGCTCCTCGAACTACCAGATCAGCCTGATCAACGCGCCCGGCACTGAAGGTGTGCACGATGCTCGCCTGGGCTCGCTGGTGACCGGTCTCCAGAACGAGGTCACCGGCAAGATGGTGAATGTCACGGTTCACCCGTGGCTGCCCCAGGGCAATATGCCCATCATCAGCTGGACGCTGCCGCTGCCGGACTCGAACATTTCCGATGTGTTCGCGGTCTACAACGTGCAGGACTACATGGCGATTGAGTGGCCGGTTACTCAGTTCGCTTACGAGACCAGCTCGTACTGGTACGGCACGATGGTCTGCTACGCCCCGGCGTGGCAGGGTGCCATCACCGGAATCACCAAGGTCTAAGTAACTCAGAAAGAGGGTATCCGTAGACGTACGGGTGCCCTCTTTTCTGTGTCCGATGGAAGGTTTCCTGTGCCTGAGACACCCGCTAGGCGCGGACCTGGTCGGCCTCGAAAGGTGCAGGCGACCGAGTCCGTCAAGCCAGAATCAGATCCTGAGCCCGAGGTCAAGACCGACCCGGACGATCCTCGTATTGGTACGGAGTGCGAGGGACGCCCAGGCCTTCCTGACCCTAAGGACTGGAGCGGCGTCGGCTACGACGACGGCAGTTTCTATCGCTGCGAGAACGGTATTCACGTCGAAAGGACACTCTGATGCCTCGTCTTCTGTCCCCCGATGACGCGTGCATCCGGGTCAAGGTGCCGACTGGTAACGGATATGAGCGCCGGTACGACGGCAGGATCATTGACGTCGCCGATCCCGTACACGTCCGAATGCTGAAGCAAGAGGGCTATGTAGAGGCCGATGTCATGGGCGGCCCATCCAGCGCTCGCGGATATGCGTGCGAGTGCGGGTTCAGTTCGTATTTCCGCAAGTGTGGCCGTTGTGGTCGCACGAATGAGAAGGAGTGACTCAGATGGCCGAGACCACCGAGAAGGTTGACACCAAGAAGGCCGAAGCCGAAGCCGCCAAGGAAGCCGAGGAACAGGCCAAGCAGAACGAGGCCGACCTCGAAACCTTCGCGTCCTTCCACCGCGGTGAGGCGCTCGCGCGTGGCGAGGGCGGCTCCCTCGACCTCCCGGCGTTCCTCGCGGCCCGCGAGGCGGCCAAGGACGCGGACTGACGTCCCGTCCTCCACGGCCTAAGGAGCAGTCGTGACCTATGTGCCAACCGTCAATCTGACGCCGCTCTACAGCTTCGCGCAGTACACCAGCGGCGGCGGCACGGCGGGCCTCCAGACCGCGCTCAACGCCCTCCCGACGGTCACCAGCGGCACCGTCCAGGTCTTCGCCGACGCTCAGGCGTCCGGCAACGCCCTGGTCGTGTTCAACGAGGCCCAGGTGTTTTCGGTGCCGCAGAACAGCTGGGTGGGCTTCAACCAGGGCACCTGGACGCAGTACCCGAACGCGAAGTTCACCACGACGTTCACGTCCTACCCCTAACTGAACAGGAGGCACGCCATGACCGCGCCCACCATCGCCTCCGTCTCCACGATGGGGCAGACCGTCCCGTACATCACGGTGGCGGAGCTGAAGCGCTCCCCGATCGCTACCCAGCTGCGCAAGTTGGTGCCCGGCTCCTCGGACGCCGACCGGGACGCTGAGCTAGCTCGGATCATCATGCGTGTCTCCGCGATGATGAATTCGGAGGTCACCCAGAACCTGGCCGCTACGGTGGATACCGAGGTCGGTCGGGTTCGGGTGTCCGACGATGGGGATCTGCGCATCCACTGTCGCAGCAACCCGATCATCGAGGTGCGCTCGATCTCGATCGGCACCGAAGTCCGCTCACTCACCGAGTTCTCCGACCCCGCCAATCAGGTCGTGCTCGACCCGTGGCGCATCACCATTCCGCGCTGCGTGGGCGGGAACTGGCGCGCTGGTACCCGGCTCTGGGCCAAGTGGACCTATGTCAACGGTTACCCGGTCACCACGCTGGCGCAGCCCGTGGCCGCCGGTGACACCCAGATCGTTGTCAGCAATCCACTCGGCATCGAGCCGGGTATCACCGACCTCACCATCGAGGACGGGAAGTGGATCGAGGAGCACATCGTCCCGACGGCGGTGACCGGCAACATCCTCACCGTCGAGCCGCTGATGTTCCCGCACGACGCCGGGGTGGGGTGCACCGCGCTCCCGAACGATCTCAAGGAAGCGACGCTGCTGCTCATCTCGCGGCTGCACGACACCTGGAGCCTCTCGATGGGCGCAATCACCCATGACGGGACGGGCGCCAGCGTGCCGGGTGCGCGGGTGAAGCGCGCGATGTGCGACGCCGCGGTCATGTTGTCTCCGTACCGGCGGATGTGGTGAGTCGCTACAACGACGTCCGCAAGAGCCTCGGTGCAGCCGCGCAACAGTGGCTCGGCTCCATCGGGGTGGAGCAGCCGGCCATGAACGTCTACAACTACGTGCCGCGCACCTTGATCCCGCCTTCGGTGATCATCCAGCCGGTCGCGCAGCGGACGCTCAGCTATCTGGACGTGCTGGGCCAGGGCAACCTGGCCGACTGGTACTTCCACGTACTGATCGTCGTGGGGCTCGTAGACGAAGAAGCCGCCCAGGAATTGATGGGCGACATCATCTCTCCCGGATCGTCGCTGATTTACGCGCTGCAGGAATGTATGCGGTTTGTTCAGGTCACCGATGGTTCCGTCGCTGAAATGATGTTCGATGGCGCGCTCCACGCCTACGCGCGGATTAACGTCAAAATCAAGGCGTAGTTCTTTCTAATCTCGGCCCTCCTTCGTGGGGGCTTTTTTTATTGCCCCCATCACAAAGGAAGGTGGCTCGTGGCAGGAAAGAGTTACCCCGTGCTTCGACCGTTCCGGTGGGCAGATCCGAAGTCGGGAACTGACACCCATTACGACCCTGAAGGGGACAACAACACCTTCTCGGGCCCGGTCACGGACGACATGACCAGCCCGGAAGGCCCCGATGGTAGGGGCCCCCTGCTCGGGGATGAGACATCCGATAAGGCGAGTGCTTCTACCGCCGCGGCCAGCACCTCCAAGGAGAAGTAACGATGGCCATCGACCTTAACCAGGTGACCGATGTCTACCCCGCGTACAAGACGCAGTGGGGCATCGAGCAGTACCTCTTCGGTGCACAGGGTAACGACCTGGAGCACAGCCGGAAGGCCGACAAGATTGACGGCTCTGGTTTCGGCACTCGGGTGCGTAACTCGCTGCCCGGTCTTCAGGATGGCTCTCTGAAGATCAAGGGTTTGGCCGCCATGGAAAAGGGCGCGCTGAACTGGCAGGTCAATCAGTGGTTCGGACGCAAGTCCCCGCTGAACGCCTGGTACGCGACCCAGGGGCTGACCGCCCTTTCCCCGATCACCATGCAGCCCAGCTCCATCATCGACGCCTCCATCAGCGCCAAGCTGAAGGACGCTGTTGATTTCAGCTTGGAGTTGGACGCTCGGGGCGCCTACAACGACGGTGTCATTCTGCTGTCGCCGGGCACCCCGCTCGCCACCTCCTCGGGCACCGGCTCGCTGGATGACAACACCCTCTTCGGTGGCGCCACCCAGACCGGAGCCGCGGCTCAGCTGCACGTGTGGGCGATCGATGGCGGCACCAGCCCGGCGTCCGCGATCAAGGTCCAGCACTCGACCGACGGCACCACCTGGACCGACCTGATCACCTTCAGCTCGGTCACCGCGATCGGAAGCCAGCGGGTCACGCTGCCCTCGACCACGGTGGTCAACGCGAAGGTGCAGGCGATCTGGACCAACACCGGCACCCCGACTGGCGTGCAGGTGCTGCTCGGGTTCGCCCGCGGCGTCAACCTCGACATCTAAGCCCGTGCCGGAGTTCGACTCCGAGGCGGCCTTCCGCGACTGGGTGAAGGCGGTCTGCACCAGTACCACGCAGTACGCCAGCGACGGGATCGCGGCAGTCAAGCGAATGCTCGATCCGAACAATGCCATGGAAATGGATTGTCGGGTCAAGAAACACCCTGACTGCTGCGTTCTCTGTCGTCTCAATGACGACTGCGACAAAATCCCTCTCCACGTGCGGTGCCGCTGCACCCCAGAGATGTATTTCAAATTTGAAGACACACCGTAGTAGACCGAGGAGGGGGAGGACACCCCGAATGCCTGACACTAATGTCGCTGATGCTCCGGAGCTGGAGTTGGAATTGGTTGACGCGGAAGCGGTAGAAGAGGACGAGGAGGAGTTCGAACTCGTCACTAACGCTCGCCAGCTCGCTCCCCCTCCGACGCTGCGGACCGAGAAGGTCACCCTCAAGGATTGGCCGACCGTCTCCGGGAAGCCCGCTCGATTCATCCTGTGGGAGATGACCGCGTCCGACTACGAGGACTTCTTCGATGCCGGTCGCATCTACAAGGACGGCTCCTTCGTCCGCTATAGCTCCAAGTTCGAGGACATCCGCTTCCTGGCGTGGACCGTGCGTGACCAGTACGGGAACCGCCTGTGGTCGACCGTCGAGATCGCCAAGGCTCAGCTCGGTGGGGTGGGTCGCGCCACCCTCAACCAGCTGCTGAACGCGGCCAACCGGGTCAACAGCGCGAAGGTGTCTAGCTCCTCGGGAAACTCCGACTAAACCCAGATGAGTTGGTGGCCTACGACCTAGCGTGGGCCCTGGGTTTTGCACATCCCGACATTCTGCGAGCACAACTTTCTAGGTCGCAGTGGTTGGGGTGGCTGGAGTGGATGGTCGTACGGGGTCCCGTCGGCCCACAGCGTGCTGATTTCTACACCTCCTTCTTGGCGCGGTACTCAGGCGGCACCTATCCGGCTGAGATCACCGTTGAAGAATTCACTATGCCGTGGGACGAATCCAACCCGGACAAATACAGGAAGTAGTGGGGGGAGTGCATCGTGGCCGTCATTCATCTTGACGTGACCGGTGACTGTACCGGCGCGGTCGATGCACTCAATAACACCTCGGCGGCGGTCGACTCCCTGCACGGGAAGACCGCCACCATCGGGGTGATGGTCGCGGGCGGCTCGGAGGCGGAGTCCGGGCTCAACCGGGTTACCGCCGCCGGTCGCGAGCTGAGCGGCACGACGATCTCGGTCGTCATGGACTCCAGCGCGATCGCTATGGCCAGCAGCGATCTGAGCGGCTTCCGAGGACAGGTCCGTGGTGCCGCCGGTGACCTCGACGCGATGGCCGGCAGCCGCGCGTTCAGCATCACCGACGGTGGCTCGATCAGTGGCATGACCCAAGAGCTGGTGTCGGCCAACGCCGCCGCCAGCGGCATGACCCAACAGATGGGTTCGGTTGGGCACGCCGCGGGTACCGCGGCGTCCAGCATCGACACCACCACCTCCTCCCTGGGGGGGATGGCGTCCAGTGGCGCTGACGCGAGCGCGGGCCTCGACTCCATGACCAACTCCGCCCAGGAGTTGGAGAAGCGTCTCGGGTCTACCTCGCAGGTGGCCAAGGACGCCCGGACGGAGCTGAACGCGCTCGCGGGCGCGGGTGGCGGAGGCGGCGGTGGTGGAGCACTGTCCGGCGGGCTCGGGAGCGCGTCTCCTTCGGTTCGAGCGGCCGCCGCCAACTACGCACACGCCGGTTACGTCGCCCAGTACGGCCAGCCGACGCCTCCAGGCGGCGGTGGAGGCGGCGGTGGTGGGGGTGGCGGAGGTGGAGGCGGCTCTGCCGCTGGAGGGGCCCGCGACGACGAGGGCGGTGGCATGCGTGGCATGCACGGCCTGCTCCAAGGCGCTCAGATGGTCGGCCTCGTCGGCATCGCCTCGGAGGCGGTCGCGGCCGCTGCCGGCGTCATGTCGGTCAACGCGGTCGTCAAGGACACTCCCGCGCTCGCTCGCGCCGCCAACCAGTCGATGCTGGAGTTCGCCAAGGGGGTGCGCTCCGGTTCCGCTGGAGCCGCCGCCGAAGGGGTGCCCGCGATCCATGCACTGGGCGCCGAGCTAGGCGCCCTCGGCACCGAGGTCGGGAAGATCGGTGGCGCGCAACTCGGCAACGTGCTGTCGAGCGTCGGCCAGCTCGCCGGTGGCGCTACGAGCGCACTACAGGCCCTAGAGCCCGCGATCGGTCCGGCCATCTCTGGTCTGACCAACGTCGGGATGGGGCTGCTCGACGGTATCGCCAACCCGCAGGTGGCAGCAGCGGTGGGTGGGCTGGGCGACGCACTCTCTCAGCCCGGCATTCGGTCCGCCACCGCCGACATCGCTGCCGGCGTCGTGACCGACAGCGCGATCATCACCAGTGCCGCGAGCGACATCCTCGGCACGGTCGGGAACGTCCTGGAGGGGGTTACCGGTAGCCCCCAGGGCGCCCAGGACGTTAGTGGCGCCCTCATGGGCGGCGGTGGCGCCGCATGGGCGGCCAGCAAGTTCGGCGTCAAGGGCGGCGGGCTGGGCATCGCTGGCGCGTTGGGTACCGCCGCCTTCGCTCAGGCCCAGATGGAACAGTCGGCGGGTCGCGAAGACATGGTCGCGCCCGGAATGATCGGCGGCGGCCTGGGCGCCATGATCGGCGGAATGGTCGGCGGTCCGGGCGGAGCTGTGGCTGGGTATATGGCCGGCGACGCTCTCATGGAGGGCGCGGAGAACCTGCCCACTGCCGCTCATGACCCCTTCGATTCGAGCAAGACCGACAACTGGCAGGGCGCTGCCATGGGCGTCGGCGGGGGCATGCTGGCCGGTGGTGCCATCGGTGCCCTGATCGGCGGCGTCCTCTTGCCTGGCATCGGGGCGATTCCGGGCGCGATGATCGGAGCCACTATCGGTGGCGGCGGTGGTGCTGCCTACGCGGCCACTACTTCAAGCGGAGGCGGTGGCGGCTGGCAGCAGAACCTGGCTGCCGGTCAGAGCGTTGCGCCGAGCACCGCGGCTGGTCAGTACGGCTGGAACGAGGACGCCGATGGCAACCTGACACCCAACAACCGTGCACCCACCGCGGCTCAGCAGGCGGCCGCTACCGCACAGGGCGGTACTGACCAAACCATCATCCAGGCGGGCGGGAAGCTCACCTCCCCGGGCGATATCCCGGACTCGATGAAGCCCGATCAGCCTGTCATCCCCGCTGGTGGTGGCGCTGGCTCGAAGGGGCTCCAAGGGGACTCGGGTACCTCGATCTCCGCGCGTCAGATGCAACAGCTCGGGATCCAGAGTTCTTCGACCGCCTCCGGACTCAGCGGGGCGACCTCGGCCGCCAGTGGCACTACCGCGGCGATGAACAGCCTGAGTAGCAGCAGTGCCCGGGTCGCCCAGCCGATGCAGGCGGTGTCTCAGGCCAGCAACCAGATGAGTTCGGCGGTTAGCGCGACTGGACAGAGCGCTGGCCAGACGACACAAGCACTCAACCGGACCGCGCAGGCCACGACCTCGGTGGCGTCGGCGGTCACCTCGACCGCGGCTGCCGCACAGCCCGCCATGCAGTCGATGGCGCAGCTCCCGCAGCAGGCGTCGTCGGCGATGTCCTCCGCCAGCTCGTCGGTGTCCGCCGGAGCCTCGAAGATGGGCGGGGAGATCCCGACCTCGATGGCTCGGGGAGTCGTCGCGCAGACCAGCCAGGTCTGTGACGCGACGGCCGAGATGTCGAACGCCGCGACCAAGTGTGGTGCGGCCGGCCTGAACTCGAACTCTCCCTCGCAGAACTTCGTCGACCTCGGTGTCGGCATCGGTGATGGTTTGGCGATCGGTGTCCGTGACAGTGCCCCGACCGCGTCCGCCGCGGTGTCGAGCGCGATGGCGCAGGTCGTCGCGGCCGGTAAGGCTGGCCTGTCGTCGGCTTCTCCGTCGGGGCAGTTCCAGGCCCTCGGTTCACAGATGATGACCAACACCGCCGCCGGTGCGCAGGCCGGGGGCCAGCAGGCCATCGACAGTTCGAACAAGACGGCGTCGGCCGTTGCTCAGTCGAGCGCCGCGGATGCTCGGGGGCAGTCTCAGCTCCGCGACGCCAACGACGTCAAGGCGCGCCAGGAGGCCAACCAGGCCGAGCAGCACAAGGCCGAACAGGACAAGCGGGACGCGGAATCGGAACGGAGCGGCCAGCTCGACAAGCACGACATCGAGCGTCGCGACGAAGAGCAGAAGATCCTCAAGAAGGACCCGAAGGACCGCACGCCCGAGGAGCAGGAGAAGCTCAAGCGCGACAGCGCCTTCGACGCCAACAAGCAGGGGCTCATCGACCGTGGCATGACGCGGGATTCGGCCGAGCGCAAGGCGGCCCTCGAAGACGCCCACAACAAGCACGCCGACGATCTGCGTCAGGGTCGTCAGGACGCCTCCGACGCGGCCAAGGCGCGCAGCTTGTACGGCACCGACGACGCGACCAGCGTCGGCCAGTTCAAGGGCTCCCCGTTTGCCACCTCCGAGTGGGACAAGCACAAGGACGCCCAGAACAAGGCGATATTCGGCGCGCAGCACGGGATTACTCCCGGTGCGGCCGGCGACGTCATGGGCGGTGGCCAGTCACTGTTCGACGCCCAGAATGCCGCCCGAGGCAAGGGTGAGGGCGACGGCAAGGACTACGGCGGTGGGCTGTCTGACGGCCTCGACAAGACCGGTGGGCAGGTCGGGGATTCGGCCGGCAAGATCGGCGAGGGCGCCATCGACGCGGCCAAGAAGAAGACCAAGACGAGTTCACCTTCGATGGTGTTCTACGACATCGGTACGAGTCTTGGCCAGGGCATGGCGATGGGTATGTCCGACTCCACCACGACCGCGTTCACCAGCTACGACCCGGCTCCCGCTATCACCGGTTCGTTGAGTTCTGGACTCGGAGCAGCGGTGCAGAACGCCTCCTCGGGTATCACCGGCATTGCCTCCAACGCCGGACTGGCCGTCGGTTATGTGTGGTCGGACAGCATGATGTCGGGAATCAACTCCGTGCTGAAGTCGGCCGACTACCAGTCGATTTCGCTTCCGCAGATCGGCAGCGCTCTGGCGAAGACCGCACTCGGCACCGATGGCCTGCTAGGCCCCGCCGGTACGGGCGGTTCTATCCCGATTAACCAGGCGGTCTCGGTTCCGGCCGCACCAGCGGCTCCGATCGTCCTGAATGTGATGCTCGACGGCACGCCGTTTAAGCAGCTGACCGTGCAAACGGTGTCGGATGCCCTTAACGCGCTGGCTGACTCTATTCCGCAGCAGGTTGGATGAGCGGTGCGGCACCCAGTT
>DATAZN010000475.1:0-27204 GCA_036272035.1 Mycobacterium sp.
ATTGGCGCCGTTCACCGATCTGATCGCCGACGAGCTCAACGTCAAGGCGGTCGAGCTGACCGACGACATCGCCAGCTACGGCCGTTTCGAGCTCACCGTCAACGCCCGGGTCGCCGGTCCACGGTTGGGCAAGGACGTGCAAGCGGCGATCAAAGCGGTCAAAGCCGGCGAGGGCGCCGTCAACGCCGACGGCACATTGACCGCCGGTCCGGCGGTGCTGCAACCCGAGGAGTACAGCTCCCGGCTGGTCGCCGCAGATCCCGAGTACACCGCACCGTTGCCGGGCGGTGTCGGGCTGGTGGTACTGGACGCTACCGTCACGCCCGAACTCGAGGCCGAGGGCTGGGCCAAGGACCGCATCCGTGAATTGCAGGAGCTACGCAAGTCGGCCGGCCTCGATGTCTCGGACCGGATCAGCGTGGTGATGTCGGTGCCGGCACAGCGCGCCGACTGGGCGAGCACCCATCGGGATCTGATCGCCGGAGAAATCCTCGCCACCAGCTTCGAATTCGGCGAGCCGGTCGACGGTGTTCAGATCGGCGACGGTGTGCAGGTGACGATCGCTAAGGCTTGACCGCCCGTTAGCCCCGATTCGCGGCAGTGGCCAGCGTGACGTACTGCATGGTGAAGGCACCACCGATCGAATCGATCACTGCCCCAACGGTATCCAGCACGGTGGCCAGCTGCTCCGGGGGTAGTACGGTGAGCTGACCGGTGGTTGCCAGATGGTCCAGCCACTCGTCACGGGTGTAATGCCGCTGCCATTCGAAGCGCCACTGCTCGGGTTCGCCGAAGCCCCCGGCGGCGTGGATGCCATCCACGGCACGGTTGAGATTGCGTTGCTGGAGGTCGAGGCCCGGGCTCTTCAGGGGTCCGTCGGGAGCGACGCGGTTCAGGACTTCGTCGAAGGGCTCGGCGACCTCGGCGGGCGGGTCGAAGACATGCCAGTACAACGCCAGCAGCCCGTGCGGCCGCAGCACCTGCGCTGCCTTGCCGGCGCCGAGCACCGGGTCGACCCAATGCCAGGCCTGTCCGGCGACGACGGCATCGAAGGATCGGTCGCGCGCGTCCCACTCCTCGAATTTGCCGATCTCGACCTCGACCCCGGTCTGCCTGGCGAATTCGGCCATCCGGGTGTCCACGTCGACGCCCAGCACATTGATGCCGGACGCCCGGTACTGCCGCGCGCCGATTCCGGTGCCGCAGCCGACGTCCAGGAAGTCGGCGCCGGGACTTGCGGCGATGACGTGCTGTATCAGCTCGTCAGGGTAGGCCGGCCGCGCCCGGTCGTACCGTCCAGCGTCTATTCCGAACGATTCCGCTACGTGCCGCAGCTGGTGCGGCATTTCCTCGACTGACATAGCTTCGACGTCTACACCACGAACCCTGGCGGTACCAGGGGCTGTGGAAATCGGTGACAGCGTCTGGGCGATTCTTCCTACGCTCGGACTGCGAAAGTGCCTCTGTCGGGGCATTTCTCGAGTAGACGCCTCGCTGGTTGCGCTCTCGGCGATGAGGATGGGTCGTGGAATCACCGTTCGTCGGAACTGACGCGTTGCGTGCAAGGACGTTGACCGATCATGAGCTGCGGCGGTCGTGCACGCGGGTCTACCGCAACGTCTACCTGCGCCGTGGAGTCGAGCTCAGCGCGGAAAGCCGGGCCGTCGCCGCCTGGCTGTGGTCGGGAAAGGAAGCCGTCGTCGCGGGTAACTCGGCGGCCGCGCTGCTCGGTGCTAAGTGGGTCGACGCGCGGGTGCCCGCCGAGCTCATCACCGGTCGCAAACGTCCACCGCCGTTGATCATTACGCGCAACGAGACGCTGCTCGCCGGTGAGACGGTGACCGTCAACGCGGTTCCGGTGACGTCGCCGTCGCGCACTGTCTTCGACTTGGGTCGGCGACCGGGGCTGCAGACTGCGGTCGTTCGTATCGACGCTTTGGCTCGCGCCACCGGTGTCACGGTCCCCGACGTCGAAGTGCTGATCGACGTCCACCGCGGCGCTCGCGGTCTCAAGCAGTTGCGACGGGTCCTGCCGCTGGTCGACGCCGGTGCCGAATCTCCGCCGGAGACGCGGACGAGGCTGCTGGTAATTGCTGCCGGCCTGCCGCGGCCGCATACGCAGATCGAGGTTCTCAACGACTGGGGCAGGGTGTTGGCCCGCATCGACATGGGTTGGCCGGAGGTCAAGGTCGGTATCGAATATGACGGTTCGCAGCACTGGACCGACTCGCGTATTCGCACCAACGACATCGACCGCGCCGCAGAATTACAGCGCCGGGGATGGATCCTGATCCGAGTGAGCGCTGACCTGCTGCGCTATCGCCCCGATGTGGTGATATCCCGGGTCCGCGAGGCGCTACGCTCACGCGGCTGGCAGGTATGACGCCGCGAAAGTGCAGCTGCCGAGACATTTCTGGAGTAGACATCTCGCTGGTGGCACTTTCGCGGCGGCCAAGGCTAAGGCTTGACCGCCCGCCAGCGCAGACTGCCCCGGCCGGTGTCGACCTGCACATCGCTGAACCCGTTCGCGCGCAACCGGTTCGGCAGGTCCTCAGGTGAAACCGGATTGCAGATATCGCGGAAATGCAGGACTCGGAACGGGATTGACGAGGCACTGTCGCTGCCGGCGAAGACCCCGCCAGAGCGCAGCACGCGGTACGCCTCGGCGAAAAGGCGGTCCTGCAGCCCCGCCGTCGGGATGTGGTGCAGCATGGTGAAGCAGACCACGGCGCTGAATTCGCCGCTCGGCAAGCCGGTGTCGGTGCCGTCACCTTGGATGATCCGGGCGCGGTCGCTGTAGGTGTCATGCAGCCGCTCGGCCATCGTCTGGTCGATCTCGACCGCGGTGTAGTGCGGCGCCCTGTCGATCAGCACCCGGATGTTGGCGCCGTAGCCCGGCCCGATTTCCAGCACGTTATCGCCGAGATCGACGTCCGCGAGCGCCCACGGCAGCAGGGTGTTTTCGACCGACGTGAAGTAGCGGTGTGAGCTGCAGAAAACGCGATGGCAGAGGTTCATCGCCATGGACAGAGACGTTAGCGCAATAGCATCGGTGATTGTGGATTCCCGCTGGGTGCTGCACCTCGACATGGATGCGTTCTTCGCGTCCGTCGAGCAACTCACGCGGCCGACGCTGCAGGGTCGGCCGGTGCTGGTCGGCGGGCTTGGCGGACGTGGCGTGGTGGCCGGCGCCAGCTATGAGTCGCGGGTATTCGGGGCCCGGTCGGCCATGCCGATGCATCAGGCACGCCGGCTGATCGGTGTTACCGCGGTCGTGCTGCCGCCGCGCGGCGCGGTGTACAGCGTCGCCAGCCGCCGGGTGTTCGACACCGTGCGCACCGTGGTGCCCGTCGTCGAGCAGCTCTCCTTCGACGAGGCGTTCGGCGAGCCGCCGGAACTGATCAGCGCATCCGAGACCGAGGTCGAAGAGTTCTGCGCGCAGTTGCGCCGACGGGTACGGGACGAGACCGGCCTGATCGCCTCCGTCGGCGCCGGTTCGGGCAAACAGATCGCCAAGATCGCGTCCGGTCTGGCCAAACCCGATGGCATCCAAGTCGTCCGGCGTGCTGACGAGAAGCGGCTGCTGGATGGCCTCGCCGTGCGCAAGCTGTGGGGGATCGGCCCGGTCGCCGAGGAGAAACTGCATCGGCTGGGCATCGAGACGATCGGGCAGCTGGCTGCGCTGAGTGAAGCCGAGGCGGCCAACATCCTGGGTGCGACGATCGGGCCCGCGTTGCACCGGCTGGCGCGTGGGATCGACGACCGCCCGGTGGCCGAACGCGCGGTGGCCAAACAGATCAGCGCCGAATCCACCTTCGCCACCGATCTGACCACGCTCGACGAATTGCGCGAGGCGATCGCCCCGATCGCCGAACATGCCCACCAACGACTCTGTCGCGACGGCCGCGGCGCCCGCACCGTCACCGTCAAGCTGAAAAAGTCGGATATGAGCACGTTGACCCGCTCGGCAACCCTGCCGTATGCGACCATCGACGCCGCCGCGCTGGCCGCGATGGCCCGGCGGCTGCTGCTCGATCCGCGTCAGGTCGGGCCGATTCGCCTGCTGGGCGTGGGCTTTTCGGGCCTGAGCCACGTGCTGCAGGAGTCGCTGTTTCCCGACCTGGAGCTGGCGGCCTCAGACCACGATGCGGGCGCCCAGACCGCGCAGGTGGAGCCGGACGTCGCCGGGCCGGTAACAGGGGAGACCGAGCCGTGGCGGGTGGGCGACGACGTCACGCATCGCGAGCTGGGGCACGGCTGGGTGCAGGGTGCCGGCCACGGCGTGGTCACGGTGCGGTTCGAAACCCGGGGCTCGGGCCCAGGCCAAGCTCGAACGTTCGCATCCGACACCGCAGACGTCACCCCGGCGGACCCGATCGACAGCCTCGATTGGGCCGATTACGTGGCCGCTGTCGCCCACACCGCGTCAGAGCAGGCGGTCGACGACCTCGTGTAGCGGTAACTGCGTTGCCAACGCAGCCATCACCAGCACCCTCGCCTGACTCGGGGGCAGCCCCGAGACCATCACCGCCCCCGCGTCGACCAGGTCGCGGCCGGGGCCGTAATCAGGGCGTACCCGCCCACCGGGAACCCGGGTGGAGACCGCTACCAGCACGTCGTTGCCGCAGTGCCGCCGCACTCCGTCGACAACTGCGGCCCCGGCATTGCCCGCACCGAGCGATTCCAGCACGACACCGCGGGCACCGGCCGCTACGCAGGCATCCATGGCTACGGCGTCACTACCCGGGTAGGCCGCGACGATGTCGACTCGTGCGGCACGTGCCGCGCTCAGCTCGCCGAGGAATGCGCGCCGCTGGGGCAGATTGAGGATCACGTCGTTATCGACGGTGCCGACCAGGTCGCCGGCGAAGCCGTCCTGGGTTGCGACCTTGCGAAGACCCAAAGGTCGTAGCACCCGGCCGGCGAAACACACCAGCACCCCCAGATCGCGGGCGGTGGGATCCGACGCCACTGCAATCGCGTCCCGCAGATTTGCCGGGCCGTCGGCATCAGGTGCGTCGGCGCTGCGCATAGCGCCGGTCAATATGAGTGGAACATCGCCGCTGTGGGTGATGTCCAGCCATAGTGCCGTTTCCTCGAGGGTGTCAGTGCCGTGGGTCACGACCAGGCCGTGGGCACCGCCTTGGATCGCGGCTCGTGCTGCCGCGCCAATCACATCCCAGTCGGACGGGGCCAGTTGCGAACTGTCCTTGGCCATCACGTCGACGACGTCGACGTCTAGGCCAGTGGTCAATTCCGCGCCACTTCGGCTCGGCCGCCGCGCCCCGTCGGCGTCGGTGGTAGTAGCGATCGTCCCGCCGGTCGCGATGACGGTTACTCGGCTCACACTGAGATCATCCCGCATCGCGCGGCGCGCCCGGGCGCGGCGGGTCTCCGGCGCACCCCTAGTGGATGATGGAGGCGTGACGGACCAACCAACGGGCTCGGCTGAGCCGGTGACCGAGGCCGATACGGCCGGAGAAGCCGAGGCGCCGCAGACCCCTCGGAGGCGGCAGCCGCTGCTGTTGTCGATCGCGGCGGTCGTGCTCGCTCTGGATATCGTCACCAAGGTGCTGGCGGTCAAGCTGCTGACGCCCGGCCAGCCCGTGCCGATCATCGGCGATGCCGTGACCTGGACCTTAGTTCGCAACTCCGGGGCCGCGTTCTCGATGGCTACCGGCTACACCTGGATGCTGACGCTGATCGCGAGCGCCGTCGTGGTCGGGATTTTCTGGATGGGACGCCGGTTGGTGTCGCCGTGGTGGGCTGTCGGTCTCGGGATGATCCTGGGCGGAGCGATGGGGAACCTTGTCGACCGTTTCTTCCGCTCACCGGGGCCGCTGCGCGGGCACGTCGTGGACTTCTTCTCGATCGGGTGGTGGCCGGTGTTCAACGTCGCCGACCCGTCGGTGGTTGGCGGAGCAATTCTTCTGGTCATGTTGTCGGCGCTCGGATTCGATTTCGACACCGTCGGCCGCCGCAAGGCCGACGGTGCGGCGGATGAGCCCGCCGAAGACGTCGACGACACTCAATGACCGATCGGTCGATGCCGGTGCCCGAGGGCCTCGCGGGTATGCGCGTCGACGCCGGGGTGGCGCGCCTGCTCGGGGTATCGCGCACGGCCGCCGCGGCGCTGGCCGAAGACGGCGGAGTCGAGCTGGACGGGGTGCCGGCCGGCAAGTCGGATCACCTGACCGCGGGGGCGTGGCTACAGGTTCGGCTGCCCGAGCCGCCCGCGCCGCTGGAGAACACGCCCGTCGAGATCGAGGGCATGACGATCCTGTATTCCGACGACGACATCGTCGCCGTCGACAAGCCGGCCGGGGTCGCCGCGCATGCGTCGGTGGGCTGGACCGGGCCGACGGTGCTCGGCGGGCTGGCCGCGGCCGGCTACCGGATCACCACCTCCGGAGTGCACGAGCGACAGGGCATCGTGCATCGCCTCGACGTCGGTACCTCCGGAGTCATGGTCGTTGCGATCTCCGAGCGGGCGTACACCCTGCTCAAGCGGGCGTTCAAGCAGCGCACGGTCGATAAGCGTTATCACGCTCTGGTGCAAGGACATCCGGACCCGTCCAGCGGCACCATCGACGCACCGATTGGCCGTCATCGTGGCCACGACTGGAAATTCGCCGTCACGTCCGACGGTAGGCAAAGCCTGACCCACTACGACACCGTCGAAGCGTTCGTCGCGGCAAGCCTGCTCGACGTACACCTGGAAACCGGGCGCACACACCAGATTCGGGTGCACTTCGCGGCGCTCCACCATCCCTGCTGCGGCGACCTGACTTACGGCGCCAATCCAAAACTCGCGAAAAAACTTGGGCTGGAACGTCAATGGCTACATGCCCGGTCGTTGTCGTTTACCCATCCTGGCGATGGGCGGCAGATGGAGATCGTCAGCCCCTACCCGCCGGATCTGCAGCACGCGCTGGATGTCCTGCGGGACGACGGCTAATTTCGCGCTCGGCGCGGATAGCTCTTCGCCTCGTCGACCCATTCTCGTTCGATCCGGCCGATCTCCAGCGACAGCAGTGCCACAGTCGGGTTGTCGCAGTTGACGTCAAGAGCGGTGCGGTATTTGGCGGCTTCGCCAGTGCTGGGCAGGTGCGGTCGCAGGCCTTCGAACCACTGGTCGCCGACGGCGTTGGGCGGGTCGTGGTCGCGAGGTCCGGCGGCCCATTGGCGATAGGTATCTCGCGCATTCGCCAAGCCGGCTCGCCAGCTTTGGACCGAGTCGTGCCGCCGAGATTGCAAGCTGGAAATCATCTGGTGCTTGTGCTCAGAGCTTGCCGCCAGCCGCGGCAGCCAGGTGTCGCCCATCACTCTCACGATGCCTAAGACGCCCGCCGTCGACGCGCCCGCCACTAGACCCATCAAGCCCATGCCCGCCATGCTCATACGCAGATCGTTGCATCCGCGCGCGGTGATCGCTACGGCTTGCGGGCCTCGACGAGCAACCGCGTCGAATGCGCGACGAAGCGGCCGCTCGCCTCGATCTGCTCATGCATCTCGTGCAGCCGTTCGTGATAGCGCTCGACGCTGAAGTCCGGCACCGTCCAGATCACCTTGCGCAGGAAGTAGATCACCGCGCCGATATCGAAGAACTCCGCCCTAAGCCGCTCCATGCGCATCTGGACCACCTGCAGACCGGCGGCTTGGGCCTGCATGGTCTGGGTTTCCGGTCGCAGCTCGGCCCATTTGTGTGGCTGCGGTCCGAGGAAGTATTCGAACAGCTCCGACATCGTCGCGGGCCCGATCTGCTGCGCAAGATAGCCGCCACCGGGCCGGAGCACCCGGGCGATCTCGTGCCAGCGCACCACCGTCGCGTGCCGGCTGGTCACCAGGTCGAACGCCTCGTCGGCGAACGGCAGGGGTGCCTCGTCGCGGGCTGCCACCACCACGACGCCGCGCGGGTGCAGCAGCTGGGTGGCCAGCGCGGCGTTCGGCGGCCATGACTCGGTCGCGACCATCGTGGGCGGGAAAGTCTCCGCTCCGGACAGCACCTCGCCGCCGCCGGTATCGATGTCCAGGGCGGCCGACACCGTCGCCAACCGCTGACTCATCAGTCGCTGGTACCCCCACGATGGTCGTTCCTCGGTGGCGCGGCCGTCCAGCCAGGAGAAGTCCCAACCGTCGATCGGCGCTGCGGCGGCTTCGGACACCAGCTCGTCGAATGACCGGCTCATCCCTGCATTGTCGCCGACGCCGGGGATGCGTTTGAGCAATTGAACACCCGCACGATTTGCAAGTAACAATTCCGTCGGCGAGGCTGAATGTAGGAGTTAATACCCGGGTACCACCTGCTACTTCTCCCGACTCACGTTGCCACGGCCAGGTGTGCGGGCGAATTCACCGCAGCGACAACGTGGGCATCGAGGGAGCAATATCGCGCTCAAAGTTCTTGAGACAACACAGCGAATGGATAAGGGAAGTGGCGAGGCGATCGGACGAGGCGACGGTATGACCGAGCCGGATGCCGCGTCGCTGACGGGGTTCACCGTGGCTATCACCGCGTCGCGGCGGGTGGATGAGTTCACCACGATGCTGCGCCGTCGCGGGGCCCACGTTGTGGCAGCCGCGGCCATGCACATGGTCCCGCTCTCCGACGACGTGCGACTGCGTGCCGCCACAAATGACGTGATCGATGCGCCGCCGGACCTCCTCATCGTGACGACCGGAATCGGGTTTCGCGGTTGGGTTGAGGCCGCCGCGGGCTGGGGAGTGGCGGACGCGCTGCTGGGCGCGCTGGGCGGGGCCCGGGTGATCTCGCGGGGACCCAAAGCCACAGGTGCTCTACGTGCGGCCGGACTGCGCGAAGAGTGGTCACCGGTCTCGGAGTCCTCGGAGGAGGTGCTCGCCCACCTGACCGTTGACGACCTCAAGGGCAAACGTGTTGCGGTGCAACTGCATGGCGCCACCGACGACTGGGACCCGGTGCCGTGGTTCATCGACACGCTCGTCGAACGCGGCGCCACCGTTGTGGGGGTGCAGGTATACCGGTGGGAGCCGCCGGAGCACCCCAGCGCGCTGGACGGCCTGATTGAAAAGGTCGCACTCGGCGCAGTGGACGCGATCACGTTCACATCCGCGCCCGCGGTGGCGTCGTTCTTGATGCGCGCTGACGAGCTGCGGCTGGCCGAAGCCGTACGGCGGGCGATGAATTCGACGGTGACGACATTCTGCGTCGGACCCGTCACCGCCGGGCCGTTGCGTAAGGCCGGCGTGACGTCGGTACAACCCGACCGGATGCGGCTCGGTGCGTTGGCGCGTGCGGTAGCCGACGAGTTGCCGCGTCGGCAGCCAGATTTGGCGGTCGCGGGGCACACCCTGGGGGTGCGCGCTACCTGCGCCGTCGTCGACGGCGTCGTGCGCGACCTGTCACCCAACTCGATGGTGCTGCTCAAGCTGCTGGCATCGGCTCCCGGGGCGGTGGTGTCGCGCGAGGTCATGATGGAAGCGCTCGGCGGCAACAACCCACACGTGGTCGAGGCCACGGTCGCGGGCCTACGGTCGGCGATTGGCGCCAAGGAGCTGATCGTCACCGCGGTCAAACGTGGCTACCGGCTGGCGGTGGACTTCATGCCCGATGACGCCGGGGTGCCGCACTGACCGCGCTGTTGGTGGCCTACGGGATTCGAAACCCCTTGGGCGTCAGGATGATCAGTGACCTCGCTGCGGCCGTGGCCGTTGACGTCGTGGTCAGGGCGCGAGCCTGATGTGGCCCGGCGGCGCTGGTGGAGCCGGCGACGGGCTGTCTGGTGCTGGGGCGCCGCCGTTTCCACCGCCGGGCTCAGGAGCCGGGGCAGGAGCCTGCGGCTGTTCTGCCTGCGGTGGCGCTTCCTGCGGTGGTGCTTCCTGGGGCGGCGGCTCGACTTGTTGCTGTCGTTGCGGTGCCTGCTGAACATGCCGCGGCGGCGGGGGTGGTTCCTGCGGGGCCGGCGCCAGCTGCTCTGGCGGAGGCGGCGGTTGTGCCGGCACCGGCAGCGGCTTCGTCGGCGGGATTTCTCCGGCGGGAAACGTTCCGATGAGCGAGGCGAGTATCAGCCGCCGAGACGCCACCGCGTCGTGCGCGTATTCGGTGACTCGGTACGTCGGCTCACCCGACGGGGTCGCGCGATAGGCCGCGATAGAGGCGATCTTGCCTCTGTCGTATGGGCAGTAGGCCTCCACGGATGCGACGATGAATTCGTTGATGGTTCTGGTAATTCGGTCGGCGGGATTCAGCCGCGTGAGCGGATTTTCGTTGTAACCGTTGTTTCTGATCAGATCCACCAGATCGCCCACCGACATGCCGCCGTCGAGTTTGGAACACGCTTTATGCGCCGTTTCGATGAGGCTGTTCGCGTTGTCGACCGGGGGAATCTCTTTTTGGCCGAGGAGATCGAAGAACTTCTGGTCTTGGTCGGGGTCGGCCGCGGCTAGGTGGCCGGGCAGAACTGCCACCGAGATGAGGAAGACGACACCGGTTACCGCGGCCGGAAGTTGACGGATGATGCCGGAAAACATGGCCGGGTTTCCGTTCTGCTGAAGCAATCGCCAAGCGAGCCTATGCGTTCCAATTTAGGCCGCGCGTGGCGTTCTCGCAGGCTACCCGACGCCGAGGGAGGGGTTCGCCGAGCGTGCGGTCTGCGCGATAAGCCAGGCCGCCAATTCGCAGACCCCGCACGCTCGGCGAAGTTTGAAGCGGTGTTCAGACGACCGCTTTGATGTCCTCCGATGCGACCTCGCCGGCCAGTGGGGCGATGGCTCGAAGGATCTCGGTGATGGTGTCCGGGTGCAGCCCGGCGGCGCACAGCGAATCCGCCAAATGCGCGGCCACCATGGCGAAGTGATGCATCGTGATGCCGCGGCCTTCGTGCACCTGCCGCATCGGCGTACCGGTGTAAGGCTTAGGCCCGCCGAGCACCGCGGACAGGAATTCGACCTGCCTGGCTTTCACGCACTTCATGTTGGAGCCGGCGTAGAAGCCGGCCAGGTGGTCGTCGTCAAGCACACGGCAGTAGAAGTCTTCGACAACGACTTCGAGAGCGTCGTGACCGCCGATCTGCTCATACAGCGATGCCGCACCGGTCCTGCGAAAGCGGGTCAGTATTCCCATGCGCAATAGCGCACCATCTGACCGTTGCCCGGCAGTTAGAACGCCATCACCATGGGATTACCCGGCGTAACAACCGGATTGCCGAAGAAGCGCCTGTACTGCTCAGCGGTGTAGCAGACTCGGTGGAAATGTCAGGGGAATCACCATCGGGAGAGCGTGGAAGCTATGAATCTGGGTGATCTGACCGGTCTGGTCGAGAAGCCTTTCGCCGCTGTGTCCAACCTCGTCAACACTCCAAACTCGGCCGGCCGCTATCGCCCCTTCTACCTGCGTAATCTGCTCGACGCGGTACAGGGCCGCACACTGCAGGAGGCCGTCGACGGCACGATCACCCTCATCACGGGCGGATCGTCGGGCATCGGCGAAGCGGCGGCGAAGAAAATTGCGGATGCCGGTGGCGAGGTGGTCCTGGTTGCGCGCACCCGAGAGAACCTGGAAAAGGTCGCCGACGGAATCCGCAGCAGCGGCGGCACGGCGCACGTCTATCCGTGCGACCTGTCCGACATGGACGCCATCGCCGCGATGGCCGACCAGGTGCTGGCTGATCTCGGCGGCGTCGACATGCTGATCAACAACGCCGGACGATCGATACGTCGCTCGCTGGCGCTGTCCTACGACCGCATCCACGACTATCAGCGCACCATGCAGCTGAATTACCTCGGCGCGGTACAGCTCATCCTGAAGTTCATTCCGGGCATGCGGGAACGCGGGTTCGGTCAGATCATCAACGTGTCATCGGTCGGGGTGCAGACGCGTGCGCCGCGGTTCGGCGCTTACATCGCCAGCAAGGCGGCGCTGGACAGCCTGTGTGACGCGCTGCAGGCCGAGGTGGTCAGCGACGACATCAAGTTCACTACTGTCCATATGGCGCTGGTCCGGACGCCGATGATCAGCCCGACCAAGATGTACGACAAATTCCCGGCACTGACCCCGGACCAAGCCGCCGGTGTGATCACCGACGCGATCGTGCACCGGCCCCGCCGGGCCAGCTCGCCCTTCGGGCAGTTCGCTGCCGTCGCCGACGCCGTCAACCCGGCGGTGATGGACCGGGTGCGCAATCGGGCCTTCGGCATGTTCCAGGATTCTTCGGCCGCCAAGGGTGACCAATCCGACAGCGGCGCAACCGATTTCGACCACCGAAGCGAGACGTTCGTCAGAGCGACCCGCGGAATTCACTGGTGAGGCGATCATGAGTCTTCCGAAACCGACCAACCAAGAAGCCGTTGTCATCACCGGTGCGTCGTCGGGCATCGGCACCGAGCTGGCCCGCGGACTGGCCCGGCGCGGCTATCCGTTGGTGCTCGTGGCCCGCCGTCAGGAACGCCTGGACGAGCTCGCCGACGAGCTGCGTACCCAGTACTCGGTAGGAGCGGATGTCTTTCCGCTCGACCTGTCCGATGCCGGGGCTCGCCAGCAGCTGGCGAAGCGGCTTCGCAGCGAAGCGATCGCCGGGTTGTGCAACAGCGCCGGCTTCGGCACCAGCGGGGTCTTTCAGACTCTGCCGGTCGAGCGGGAAAGCGAGGAGGTCGTCCTCAACTCGCTGGCGCTGATGGAACTGACCCACGCTGCACTGCCCGGGATGGTCGAGCGGGGAGCCGGCGCGGTACTCAACATCGCCTCGATCGCGGGATTCCAGCCGATGCCTTTCATGGCCGTGTATTCGGCGACGAAGGCCTTCGTGCAGACCTTCTCCGAGGCGGTGCACGAGGAACTGCACGGAACGGGGGTCTCGGTGACGGTGCTGTGTCCGGGACCGGTGCCGACCGAGTGGGGCGAGATCGCCAGCGCCGAGCGCTTCAGTATTCCGCTTGCGCAGGTGTCGCCGCACGACGTCGCCGAAGAGGCCATCGGTGGAATGCTCTCTGGTAAGCGCAGCGTGGTGCCCGGAATCGTGCCGAAGGCCGTGAGTATCGGCGGGCGGCATGTGCCACGCAGCCTGCTGCTGCCCGGCATGCGGATCGCCAACCGGTTCCGCGGCGGACCCAGTCGCTGATGGCCGCTGTCGACGTGAAGGCCGACGTGCCAATGAGCCCGCAGGACATGTGGGAGCACGTGTCCGACCTGTCCGAACTGGGCGAGTGGCTGGTTATGCACGAGGCGTGGCGCAGCGAGCTTCCCGCGGAGTTGAGCAAAGGAACCCAGGTCGTCGGCGTCGCACGCGCCAAGGGTCTGCGCAATCGGGTGACGTGGACGGTCACCACCTGGGACCCGCCGAACCGGGTCGCGTTGTCGGGATCCGGCAAGGGCGGCGCGAAGTACACCGTGACGCTCACCGTGTCGCCCACAAAAAAAGGTTCGAACCTGGGCGTGCGCCTCGAGTTGGGCGGACGTGCGTTGTTCGGCCCGGTAGGCGCGGCCGCGGCCCGCGCAGTCAAAGGTGATGTCGAGAGGTCGCTGAAGCAGTTCGTCCAGCTCTACGGATAGCAGCCCAGGCTGACTCGCTAGGTCGGAAGGCTCTACAGATCCGGCGAACGGCGGTAACCTGGCCGGATGTTGCGGGGGGCGCGGGGAGCCGCTATGTCCGAAGCCAGGGGGCCGTTCGGCTGGATCGGCGTGGTTGTGCAGCGCTGGCCGTGGGCTGTCATCGGCTTCTGGATCGCGCTCGCCGCCGTCCTTTCAGTGACGATTCCACCGCTGACCGAGATGGCCAGCAAGCGGCCGGTTCCTATCCTGCCGAACGACGCCCCGGTGCTGGTCACGACGCGACAGATCTCCCAGGCGTTCAACCAGTCCGGCTCCGAGAATGAAAACGTCCTGCTGGTCGTCCTGACCGACGAGTACGGTCTGAACCCCTCCGACCTCAGCACCTACCGCACCCTGGCCGACAACCTGCGGCCGGACACTCGCGACATCGTGATGCTGCAGGACTTCATCCAAACACCCGCCCTGCGCGAGGCGATGACCAGCAAGGATCACAAAGCCTGGTATCTGCCCATGGTGCTCTCCGGCGGTGTGGGCACACCGGAACTGCATGAGGGGTTCGGCAGGGTCTCCGACATCGTTAAAAAATCCGTCGCCGGGACCACGCTTACGTCAAACCTGACTGGCCCCGCGGCCACCGGCGACGACCTGATGTACATCGGTATCCGCGATATGCACGTGATCGAGGCCGCCGTCGTGATCATGGTGCTGATCATCTTGTTGGTCATCTATCGAAATCCGTTCACGATGATGTTGCCGTTGATCACGATCGGCTTATCGGTAGGTGTCGCGCAGTCCATCGTGGCGGGCATCGCCGAACTCGGTCTGGGCGTCTCCAGCCAGACGATTACCTTGATGACGACGATGATGGCCGGGGCCGGCATCGACTACGCCGTGTTTCTGATCAGCCGATATCACGACTACCTGCGACAAGGCATGCCGTCGGATCACGCCGTCGTCACGGCGCTGAACTCGATCGGCAAAGTGATCGCCGGGTCTGCGGCCACTGTGTCGATCACCTTTCTCGGGATGGTCTTCACTCACTTGGGGGCCTTCAGAAACGTCGGTCCGGCGTTGGCCTGTTCCATCGCGGTGGCATTGCTGGCCGCTGTGACATTCCTGCCGGCCCTGATGGTCCTGGCCGGAAGGCGAGGTTGGATCAAGCCACGCCGCGAACTCACCACCCGGTTCTGGCGGCGCTCGGGTATCCGCATTGTGCGACGACCCGTGAGTCATCTAATCGGCAGTCTCACCGTGCTGCTCATTTTGGCCGGCTGTGCGATGTTTGCCCGCTTCAACTACGACGACAGCAAAACACTCCCGCATTCCGTTGAAAGCTCGGTCGGATATAGGACGCTGGCCGAACATTTTCCGTTGAACGCCACCATTCCCGAGTACCTCGTCGTCCATTCATCACAAGACCTGCGGAAGCCGCCGGCCCTTGTTGATCTGAAGCAGATGGAACAGCGGGTGGGCCAACTGCCTGATATCGCGGCGATCCACGGCGCCCCGGTGCCCACGCCGAAATCGGCCGACAAGAAATCCGCGGACGATGGCCTAACAATCGGCTCTTCCAACGGTTCCACCGATAAGCGCGACAAGGGCGATAAATCAGACGGCGACGGAGCCGACGGATTCCCCAACGTGGCCTCCCTGCTGTATTCGGTTGCCAGTACCGGGACGTCAGCGCCCGACATGGGGCTACCGCCCGAACTGGCCGCCCTGGCCCCGCCGAGCGCCCCGGCCAAACAAGTCGACGACACAGCCACGTTCGTCAGCACCGTGCGCGCACTCGGCTTCGCCATGTCTCTGGACGTCGCGGAGATCGCCAACACCGTCGACGCTTCACCGGTGACGGTGCTGGACGTGGTTGCGACCACTACCCGCGATGGCGGAGCGCTCAAGAAGATGTCTGATTTCGCCGAAAAGCTGGAGAACTTTCCCGACGCGAACACCATCGAGGTGGCGTCGCGCAATATGCGCCAAATACTGGACGACGCCAGCAACGACCTACGCGTACTGGGCAACGACGACACGGGTCAGAGGCAACGCACAGCAGAAACGCAGAAGGATGCGCACAATTACGCCGACGCGATTCATCAGATGATCGAGGGCGTCAAAGATCTGATCAAGCAAACCGAACATACCGGGGGTGGATTGAACAGCGCGCTGACGGCTTTCATCTCACCCGATGGACACACGGCGCGGTACTTGGTACAGACCAAGCTTTATCCGTTCGGCACCGATGCGATGAATCAGATTCACCGCATCATCGATGCCGCTCGGGGGACTCACCCGGATGCGATGTTCAAGGAAGCCTCGATATCGGCATCGGGCGTCACCGCGATGCTTCGAGACACGCGTGCCTACTACGGTCAAGACATCAACCTGATCATCGTGATGACCATTCTGATCGTGTTCGTGATTTTGGTGGCGATCCTGCGTGCCGTGGTCGCGCCGCTGTATCTCATTGCATCAGTGGTGATCTCGTATTTATCGGCACTCGGCGTCGGCGTCGTCGTCTTTCAGTTCATCCTGGGCCAGGGCCTGACGTGGAGCATTCCCGGACTGACATTCATCGTGTTGGTCGCAATGGGTGCGGATTACAACTTGCTGCTCATTTCGCGGCTTCGGGAGGAGTCACCGCACGGCCTGCGCTCCGGGGTCATTCGCACGGTGGGTTCGACCGGCGGTGTGATCACCGCGGCGGGTGTCATTTTCGCCGCTTCGATGTTCGGCATGTTGTTCGCCAGCATCAGCACTCTGGTGCAGGCCGGCTTCATCATCGGGACCGGGCTGCTGCTGGACACCTTCCTGGTGCGCACCATCACCGTGCCCGCCATCGCCGTGCTGGTCGGGGAGGCAAACTGGTGGCCGTCACGGTTGCCGCCGCCCGAACCGCGCAGTCGAGAAGTGCGGTCACCTGCTCGGGAGTCCGAATCGACGTCGGAAGCACCCAGCGACACCGCGGAGGATCCGCCCGGTGCGCGGCACAGAAGGATCCCGGCCGAGGTCGCTCCAGGCGCCGATCCCGACACCGCTGCGCTGCGCTCGTGAGTTGGCGGCTCGTGAGTTGGCCGAAGGGCACGACACACTCGCCGACACGCCGGGACCGCGTCGGTGTGCGGCCATAGACTGGCGAGCCTATGAGTCAGTCGTTCGTGCACCTGCATAACCACACCGAGTACTCGATGTTGGACGGTGCCGCGAAGGTTGCACCGATGCTCGCCGAGGCGCAGCGACTACAGATGTCCGCGATCGGTATGACTGACCACGGCAACATGTTCGGGGCCAGCGAGTTCTACAACGGGGCCACCGCCGCCGGGATCAAGCCGATCATCGGTATCGAGGCCTACGTCGCGCCAGCTTCACGTTTTGAGACCAAACGCATTCTGTGGGGTGATCCGGGGCAGAAGAGCGACGACGTGTCCGGCAGCGGCTCCTACACCCACATGACGATGGTCGCTGAGAACGCCACCGGTCTGCGCAACCTTTTCAAGCTGTCGTCCCTGGCGTCCTTCGAGGGTCAGCTGGGCAAGTGGTCGAGGATGGACGCCGAGCTGATCGCCGAGCATGCCGCCGGCATCATCGCCACCACCGGCTGCCCGTCCGGAGAGGTGCAGACCCGGTTGCGGCTCGGACACCACCGCGAAGCACTGGAGTCGGCCGCCAAGTGGCGAGAGATCTTCGGACCCGAGAACTATTTCCTGGAGCTGATGGACCACGGGCTGTCCATCGAACGCCGGGTGCGTGACGGGCTGGTGGAAATCGGTCGCGCGCTGAACATTCCGCCGCTGGCCACCAACGACTGCCACTACGTCACCCGCGATGCTGCGCACAACCACGAGGCGCTGCTGTGTGTGCAGACCGGCAAGACGCTCACGGATCCCACCCGGTTCAAGTTCGACGGCGACGGCTACTACCTGAAGTCGGCTGCCGAGATGCGGGAGGTCTGGGACAACGAGGTTGCCGGCGCCTGTGACTCAACGCTGCTGATCGCCGAGCGGGTCAGCTCGTACGCCGAAGTGTGGGAGCCCCGCGACCGGATGCCGGTCTTCCCGGTGCCCGACGGCCACGACCCGGCGTCCTGGCTGCGCCATGAGGTCGAGGCAGGCCTGCGGCGCCGCTTTCCGGATGAGTTGCCCGACGGGTACTCCCAACGCGCCGCCTATGAGATCGAAGTCATCTGCGACAAGGGTTTTCCGTCCTACTTCCTCATCGTCGCCGACCTGATCAACTATGCGCGGTCCGTCGATATCCGGGTCGGCCCGGGCCGCGGCTCGGCGGCCGGATCGCTGGTGGCCTACGCGCTGGGCATCACCGACATCGACCCGATCCAACACGGGTTGCTGTTCGAGCGGTTCCTCAACCCCGAGCGCGCGTCGATGCCCGACATCGACATCGACTTCGACGACCGTCGCCGCGGTGAAATGGTTCGCTACGCCGCCGAGAAGTGGGGACAGGACCGGGTCGCTCAGGTCATCACCTTCGGCACCATCAAAACCAAAGCGGCGCTGAAGGATTCCGCCCGGATCCATTATGGACAGCCCGGTTTCGCGATCGCCGACCGGATCACCAAGGCGCTGCCGCCGGCGATCATGGCCAAAGACATTCCGCTCTCCGGCATCACCGACCCCAACCACGAGCGTTACAAAGAGGCCGCCGAAATTCGCGGGCTGATCGATACCGATCCCGATGTGCGGACCATTTACCAGACCGCCCGCGGACTGGAAGGCCTGATCCGTAACTCCGGTGTGCACGCCTGCGCGGTGATCATGAGCAGCGAGCCGCTGACCGACGTGATCCCGCTGTGGAAGCGGCCACAGGACGGTGCGATCATCACCGGCTGGGACTACCCGTCGTGTGAGGCGATCGGCCTGCTGAAGATGGACTTCCTCGGGCTGCGCAACCTGACGATCATCGGCGACGCGCTGGTGAACATCAAAGCCAACCGGGGGATCGACCTCGACCTGGAATCCGTTGCGCTGGAGGACCCGGCCACCTTCGAGCTCCTGGGCCGCGGCGAGACGCTGGGGGTGTTCCAGCTCGACGGTGGGCCGATGCGCGACCTGCTGCGCCGCATGCAGCCCACCGGCTTCGAGGACATCGTCGCCGTGCTCGCGCTGTATCGGCCCGGCCCGATGGGCATGAACGCCCACAACGACTACGCCGACCGGAAGAACAACCGGCAGGCGATCAAACCGATCCACCCCGAGCTCGAGGAGCCACTGCGCGAGATCCTCGCCGAAACTTACGGCCTGATCGTGTATCAGGAGCAGATCATGCGCATCGCGCAGAAAGTGGCCGGCTACTCGCTCGCCCGGGCCGACATTCTGCGCAAGGCCATGGGTAAGAAGAAGCGCGAGGTGCTCGAGAAGGAGTTCGAGGGCTTCTCAGAAGGCATGCAGGCCAACAGATTCTCGGCCAAGGCGATCAAAGCGCTGTGGGATACCATTCTGCCGTTCGCCGACTATGCGTTCAACAAGTCGCATGCGGCCGGTTATGGCCTGGTGTCGTACTGGACGGCGTACCTCAAGGCCAACTATCCCGCCGAATACATGGCCGGCCTGCTCACCTCGGTCGGTGACGACAAGGACAAGGCCGCGGTCTACCTGGCCGACTGCCGCAAGCTCGGCATCACCGTGCTGCCGCCCGACGTCAACGAGTCGGGGCTGAACTTCGCCTCGGTCGGCACCGATATTCGCTACGGGCTGGGCGCGGTCCGCAACGTCGGAGCCAATGTTGTTGCCTCGCTGATCAATACCCGCACCGAGAAGGGGAAGTTCACCGACTTCTCCGATTACCTGAACAAGGTCGACATCGCGGCGTGCAACAAGAAAGTCACCGAATCGCTGATCAAGGCCGGCGCCTTCGATTCGCTGAAGCACCCGCGCAAGGGGCTGTTCCTGGTCCACACCGACGCTGTCGAGTCGGTGCTGGGCACCAAAAAGGCCGAGGCGATGGGGCAGTTCGACCTGTTCGGCGGCGACCCGAACGACGGGGGAGCCGGCGCCGACGCGGTCTTCACCATCCGGGTCCCCGACGAGGAGTGGGACGACAAGCACAAACTCGCGCTGGAGCGCGAGATGCTGGGCCTGTACGTGTCGGGTCATCCGCTCAACGGCGTCGCGCACCTGCTGGCCACCCAGGTTGACACCGCGATTCCGGCGATCCTCGACGGCGACGTCGCCAACGAGACCATGGTGAAGGTCGGCGGCATCCTGGCCTCGGTGAACCGGCGGGTGAACAAGAACGGAATGCCCTGGGCGTCAGCGCAACTGGAGGACCTCACCGGTGGTATCGAGGTGATGTTCTTCCCGCACACCTACTCCGCGTTCGGTGCTGACGTCATCGACGACACGGTGGTGCTGGTCACCGGCAAGGTCGCGATCCGGGACGACCGGATTTCGCTGATCGCCAACGACCTTGTGGTGCCGGACTTCAGCAACGCGCAGGTCAACCGTCCGCTCGCGGTCAGCCTGCCGACGCGGCAGTGCACCATCGACAAGGTCAGCGCGCTCAAGCAAGTACTGGCTCAACACCCCGGCACGTCGCAGGTGCACCTGCGGCTGGTCAGCGGCGACCGGATCACCACCCTCGAGTTGGATGCTTCACTGCGGGTGACGATGTCTCCGGCGCTGATGGGCGACCTCAAGGCGCTGCTCGGTCCGGGGTGCCTGGGCAGCTAGCCGATAATCGAAGCGCCGCTTGGTGATCGTGGGTCGGAATGACCGTCACCTTATGGCGCGCCAGGTGCGGCCGTTGCAGCGTCTTGAAGGTGTCGTCGCGGTCTTCGTCGACCAGAACGCCGGGTTAGTGGGACTTTTGCCACACATTCTCGATTTGCAGCTGGTGCCAGGCGGCATCTCCGGCGATCAGGATCCATCCGTGCTGCAGTCGACAAGCGGGCGATCACACAGCGAAACCGGTCTCATGATTCCGCGATTGTCGATGGCCAGCCGGAAACGGAGAGTGTCGTGACCGGAGCGGCCCTGGTCCAGCGGCGGCGACCGAGTCGATGGGCTCGAATCGGTTGATTTGTTGTCGGGCTGTCGGTCTGTGCACAGCTTGTTCGTCGTATGGATAGACGCCCGAAATGCGCGGAAACATGACGAATAAGGAGAATGCAATGAACATCATGAAAGTCAACGAAATCGCACGCCAACTTATCGGTTCCGCCCCTGCAACGCTGGTCACGATCAATCGCGACGGCAGCCTGCAAGTCAGCGTGGTCTGGGTGGCGGTGCAGAGTACGGCCGACGGCGGTGATGAGCTGGTCACCGCTCATCTACAGGAGCATCAGAAGATCCGCAACATCCGGCGTGATCCCCGAGTGGCGGTGACCATCGTGTCCACCGACCGTAGCGGGCCACAGACACCCTACCTGTCGATCAAGGGCACGGCGCGCGTCGAGGAGGGCGGTGCTCCCGAACTGCTCGACGGGATCGCCACGACTATCTTCGGTCCCGGCACCGGATTCCCCCCGCCCGACGCACCTCCCGGATACCTGACTCACATCAGGATCGAAAAGGTCGGTGGGGTGGGTCCGTGGGCGGCCTGAACATTCGGCCAGCCATCGCAGCTCGAGGCCAAACTCGCCGAGATCGACGCGCGGATGGAGTCGCTGGCCCGCGCACGAGCGGTCATCGAATGGGGCATGCGGTCCACCTGCCCATCAATCGACGCCTGCGCGTGCGGCATTCATCCGCCGGCCAAGTCGAGCGTGAAGCTAGACGCCCGCTCGCGCGCGAACGTGCGTCTAGCTTCACGCTCGAGTACCGGCGCTAGCTGAACCTTTATAGATCACACCTTCTTTCATCACGAAGTCCACTTGGCCGGTGACGTTGATGTCGGCGAAGGGATCACCGGGCATCGCGATCAGATCCGCGATCTTGCCCTCGGCGATCATCCCGAGATCATCGAGGCGCAGCAGTTCGGCGGCCACGCTAGTGGCCGCCCGCAGAGCCCGCAACGGTGTGATGCCGGTCGACACCATCATCGGGAACTCGCGCCAATTGTCGTGGTGCGGGAACATTCCGGCGTCGGTGCCGAACGCGATCCGAACATCGCTGGCGGCCAGCCCCTCCGCCGCGTCGAGCAGCGCGCCACGGTATTTCTGCATTTTGCGCCGCGAATGCTCCGGAAGAGCGGCCCAGACCGTGTCGCCCTCGTCGCCGCGCGCGCTGGACAGGATCGTGTACTGGGTGGGCACCATGAACACCCCGGCGTCCTGCATCATGCGGAGCGCCTCGGCCGACGCAAGGTTGCCGTGTTCGATGCTGCGCACCCCGGCCCGGACGGCGCGCCGGATACCCTCGTCGCCGTAACTATGTGGCGTGACCGGGATTTCGAGGTCAGTGGCCGTCGCCACCAGGATGTCCATTTCGTCCTGGCTGTAGGTGGCGTGCCCGGGGTCGTCCGTAGGCGAGGCGAATCCGCCGGTGGCGCCGAACTTGATCCAGTCGGCACCGGCCCGGATCTGCTGTCTAACCCGGGTTCGGATCTCGTCGGCGCCGTCGGCGGCAGCCAACTCCAGTGGCCGGCACGGGTCTTGATACTCGTCGGCGACCATTCCGCTGAAGTCGCCGTGGTCGCCGCGGGCGGAGATCATGTGTGGCGCGACCAGCATCCGCGGGCCGACGACGAGCCCCGCGGCCACCGCGTTGCGCAGTTCGATGGTGGGGTAATCGATGTCGCCGCAACCCAAGTCGCGCACCGTGGTGAATCCGTTCATCAGCAGGGCGCGCAGCACCGGCAAGGACTTCAACGTTTTCGCGATGCTCGAGTCCAGGGCCATCAGCAATCCCACCGGAGGTGCCAGCGTCACGTGGGTGTGGCAGTCGATGAAGCCCGGCGTCAGCGTGTGCCCGGGGAGGTCCACGACCCGTGTATCGGGTGGAGCCTCGATCGCGTCGGCAACACGCTGGATGCGGCCATCGACGACCAGTACCTGGCGTGGCGCGGACTGCGCCGAAATCCCGTCCCAAACAGTGGCGCCCGTGATCAGCGTGGCCGGCATCGTCGTCACCTTTCGAAGCTCAGAAGCGATAGCGCAGGATCCGCGCCGTGCGCGCGCCGGATTTGGTCAGGCCCATCAATCGGGTCGCGACTCGGGCCGCAGGCGGATACAGGTCGACTTCCGGCGCGTGCGACAGGCTGGTCTCTTCAACCAGTCGCAGATCCGGGCTCCAGCTCTCCGGGACATGGGCATCGCTGAAACCTTGGTAGGCCCATTGGGTTCCGACGGCACTGAAGGCGATCTTCATAGCCGCGATGTTGAGCCGGCTGACGTGCCCATAGTCGTTTATCGCCAGTTCGCCGGACCGGAAGTACTCGGGAATGTGGTGGAACAGGTTCACGATCACCGACTCCGGTAAGAACGCCAGTAGGCCGTCGGCGACCAGCATGGTGGGCCGGTCCGACGGAACCTGGTCGGTCCAACCGTTGTCGGTCAGTGATGCGGCCACCGAGTGGGCGCGGCCGTCAGCGGGCACCAGCTCATCGCGCAATGCGATCACATTCGGCAGATCGACGTTGTACCAGTCGACCGTGGCTGGCGGCGCGACCCGCAGCATGGCGGTGCCCAGGCCCGCGCCGAGGTCGACAACGACGGCGTCGGGGTGCTCGGCGACGAAATCGCGCACCCGGTCATCGAGCATCTTGGCCCGCAACGCGGTCTGGCGCACCGCGCTGGTCGGCACACCCAAACCGTCGAAGTCGAAGTCGATGTTGGCGACGATCTCATCGGCCAACGTGTCACCGAGTATCGGCCTGGGCCAACGGCTGTCGAGTGCGCGGGCGTACTGGGTGACAAACGCGGTCTGCTCGACGGGTGTCAAGTCGGTGATCGCAATTCCCATACCGGCAAGGTACTCCGCGACTAGCCTCGGCTGAGTGAGCGATTCGAAAATCCAGCTGAGCAGGCCAACCACGATGTGCGAGGCGTTTCAGCGCGCCGCGGCAGTGGACCCGGACGCGGTCGCGCTTCGCACCCCCGGCGACACTCAAACACTCACATGGCGCGAGTACGCCGCAGATGTTCGACGGGTCGCCACCGGCCTGCACGGAATCGGGGTCCGCCGCGGTGACACGGTGGCGCTGATGATGGCGAACCGGATCGAGTTCTATCCGCTGGAAGTCGGTGCGCAGCATCTGGGCGCCACCTCGTTTTCGGTGTACAACACCCTGCCCGCCGATCAGCTGACCTACGTGTTCGGCAACGCCGGCACCAAAGTGGTGATCTGCGAACAGCAATACGTGGACCGGATCCGGGCAAGCGGGGCGAAGCTCGAGCAGATCATCTGTATCGACGGCGCTCCGGATGGCGCCCTGTCGCTGGATGATCTCTATGCCGCCGCCGAGGACGACTTCGATTTCGACGCTACCTGGCGTTCGGTGCAATCCGATGACGTGATCACCCTGATCTACACCTCCGGGACTACCGGGAATCCCAAGGGGGTGGAGATGACGCACACCAACCTGCTGTTCGAGGCCTACGCGCTCGCCGCCGTTCTGGACGTCCGGCCGGACGATCGTGCCACGTCGTATCTGCCGTCGGCTCACATCGCCGACCGCATTATGGCGCTGTACAACCAGGAGCTGTACGGCATCCTGGTCACCATTATCTCCGACGTGCGCGAGATTGCGTCCGCATTGCCAGACGCGCGGCCGACGATCTGGGCCGCGGTTCCACGGGTTTGGGAAAAGCTCAAGGCGGCAATCGAATTCGCGGTCGGACACGAGCAAGACGAAACAAAGCGCCAGGCTTTGCAGTGGGCCCTGTCGGTCGCTGCGAAACGCGCCGCGGCACTCGTCGCTGACGAACCGCTGCCAGACGATGTGGCCGCCGAGTGGGCGCAGGCCGACGAGCTTGTGCTCTCGAAGCTGCGGGAGAAGCTGGGGCTCGACAAGCTGCGGTGGGCGGTGTCGGGTGCGGCGCCGATTCCGCGGGAGACGCTGGCTTTCTTTGTCGGTATCGGCATCCCGATCGCAGAAGTCTGGGGCATGTCGGAGCTGAGCTGCGTTGCGAGCGTGAGTCATCCGAGCGAGGCGAGACTGGGCTCGGTAGGCAAGCTGCTGCCCGGGCTGGAATCCAAAATCGCCGAAGATGGCGAATATCTGGTGCGGGGGCCGTTGGTGATGAAGGGCTATCGCAAAGAGCCGGCCAAGACCGCTGAGGCGATCGACGCCGACGGTTGGTTGCATACCGGCGACATATTGGACCGGGACGCCGACGGCTTCTTGCGCATCGTCGACCGCAAGAAGGAGTTGATCATCAACGCAGCCGGCAAGAACATGTCGCCGGCCAACATCGAAAACGCGATCAAGGCAGCCTGCCCGATGATCGGGGCAATGGTCACCATCGGCGACGCCCGCCCGTACAACACCGCGTTGCTGGTGTTCGACGCCGATTCGGTCGGCCCGCATGCGGCCGGTCTCGGACTGGCCGACGCCTCGCCGGCTGCGTTGGCGTCCCACCCGGAGATGCTCGCGAAGATTTCGGCAGGGGTGGCCGCGGGCAACGAGAATTTGTCCCGGGTCGAGCAGATCAAACGGTTCCGCGTACTGCCCACCCTGTGGGAGCCGGGCGGCGACGAGATCACCCTGACGATGAAACTCAAACGCCGGCCGATCGCGGCCAAGTACGCCGCGGAGATCGAGGAGTTGTACGTCAGCGAACCAGGCCCGGACATCTACGAGCCCGCACGCGAATCGACAACTCAGCCCGCGTAGCGGTGCGCCTGGGTCGACGTTAGCTTCCGGTGGTCGCGTAGCGCTGTCACTAATCCGCGGCGCCGCACGTCCTCCCCGTTGCGGGGTGCTTCGGATCCGTTCGTGACGTACCTGAACCTCTTCTCAGAGGCCGTCTCCGGTGCGTCATCGCAGGTGGAGGAAAGCCATCGATCCGGCAGCGCCAACTTGCAGATTGTCCGCACGGTGAGCAGGTACTGACGCAGCATCGGGCCGGTCGTATACGGCAGTTCGTAGGTGGCGCACAAAGCACGCACCCGCTCGGCGATCTCCGGGTACCGATTGTGCGGCAGATCAGGGTAGAGGTGGTGTTCGATCTGGTAGCACAGATTTCCGGTCATGAACCCGAGCGTCGGTCCGGCATCGAAATTCGCGGTACCTAGCATCTGCCGGAGATACCATTCCCGCTTCGTCTCATTCTCCAGCACTGACGGCGTGAACTTTTCGGCACCGTCCACGAAGTGACCGCAGACGATCACGATGTACGCCCACCCGCTACGCAATCCGTTCGCAACGATGTTCGCCCCAAGCGTGCGCCGCCATCTCCGCCAGCTCAGGGCGGGAAAGAGCACATAGTCCTTGCCGGCCTGGCGAGCCATCTTGCGCAGCATCGCCGATTTCTGGGCAGCTCTGCCGGCGTCCGAGGTCTCTTCCTGCTGGACCGAAATCACGCCGTATAGCGCGATGCCCCACTCGAAAGCCATCCCGAGCAGCACCGCGAATAACGGTTGGAGTAAGGCGAGCGGCCGCCACTTCTGATCCCGGGTGACTCGCAGGATTCCGAAGCCTAGGTCGGCGTCCACGCCGACGATGTTGGTGAAGACGTGGTGTTGGTAATTGTGGGTATATCGCCACTGCGACGTGAGAGCGGCCATATCCCACTCCCAGGTATTGGAATGGATTTCCGGATCGTTCATCCAATCCCATTGGCCGTGAGTGATGTTGTGCCCGAGTTCCATGTTCTCGATGCATTTGGCCGCGGCCAGGGCAGTGGTTCCCAGGGCCCAACCGATTTTGCCCTTGGTTCCGGCGATGATCAGCCGCGCCGCTATATCAAAGCAACGCTGAAAAACGATGGCGCGCGTGATGTACGCCCGATCCCTGGCACCGCGCGAAGCCTCGACATCACTACGGATCTTGTCCAACTCGGCCGCGAGCGCCGTGAGGTCGGCGTCGCTGAGATGGGCGTATTGGGATACGTCAGTGATGGCCAAGGGACCCCGTTACCCGGCCTCGGGAAAGGCCGCGTGTGGAGCTGTGCGGGCTACCAGGACGTGCACGCAGAGGGAGCGCGAGTACCGCGGCATCGTGCGTCACGTCCCATCGTTTGGTAGATGCGCACCCCGCGAGGCGAGGAATCTGTGCGCCTACAGGTAAGCGAGCGGAGTCGAACGCAGACTCTACATGGCCCACCCTGAGTTGCAGCTAAGTCGCGACCCGAGCGGGTGGGCACCCCGTTCACGTGCGTCTATGGTGGTCTCATGCCACTCGAAGGTGAATACGCGCCCAGCCCGTGGGACTGGTCTCGCGATCAAGCTGACAAGTACGCCGAATCCGGTGGAGCCGATGCCGCGGATATGAAGGGCATGCCCATCATCCTGCTGACCACCGTCGGCGCCAAGAGCGGAAAGCTCCGCAAGACCCCCCTGATGCGCGTCGAACACAATGGCGAGTACGCCTGCGTCGCGTCGTTGGGCGGGGCCCCGAAGAATCCGGTCTGGTACTTCAACATCGCCAAGAACTCGCGGGTCGAGCTACAGGACGGGTCGGTCACGCAGGACTACGACGCCCGCGAGGTCTTCGGCGACGAGAAGGCCGTTTGGTGGGAGCGGGCGGTCGAGGCATACCCGGACTACGCCGACTATCAGACGAAGACGGACCGGCAAATCCCGGTCTTTGTGCTCACCCCTGCGCACTGAATTTGCAGCTTG
>DATAZN010000476.1:0-12569 GCA_036272035.1 Mycobacterium sp.
CCGCGCCGCCGCTCCCGTTCCCGAGGTAATCGAGGCGGCCTGCAGGCCCGGTCTGCGTTTGACCGAAGTGTTTGAGACGCTCGTCGAGGGTTATGCCGATCGTCCCGCGCTTGGGCAACGTGCCCGTGAGCTGGTGACCGATGCCGGCACCGGCCGCACATCGGTACGCCTCTTGCCCCAGTTCAACACCATTAGCTACCGCGAGTTCTGGGACCGGGTGCGGGCGATTGCGCGCGCCTGGCGGCACGACCCCGTTCATCCCGCGACCGCCGGTGATGTGGTCGCGACGATCGGATTCGCCAGCGCGGACTACTTGGTCGTCGACATGGTGTGCGCCTACCTCGGACTGGCGACGGTACCGCTGCAGCACAACGCTCCGGTATCGCGACTGCGGCCGATCATCCAGGAGTGCGAACCCAGGATCGTGGCCGTCAGTGCGGAGTATCTCGATCTCGCGGTCGAGTCCGTGCTGAGCAGTCCGTCGGTCGGCCAGGTGATGGTGTTCGACTACCAGCCCGAAGTCGATGAGCAGCGGGAGAACTTTGAGCGGGCTCTTGCCCGCCTGCACGAGGCGGCGGGGCAAGTTGCTGTGACCACGGTAGACGAGGTCGTCGAGCGCGGCAGCCAACTGCCGGTCGAGCCGGCGTACACCGACGGTAGCGATGAGCGCTTGGCGATGATCTTGTACACGTCAGGCAGTACGGGGGCGCCGAAAGGTGCCATGTACACCGAGGGGATGGTGGCCAAGCACTGGACGGGTCTCTACTTGTCGCCTGGCGTCCCTGCTTTCAACGTGAATTTCATGCCAATGAACCACCTCGGTGGGAGGGTGCCGTTGGCTTCGGCGTTCATCGCCGGGGGTACCAGCTACTTCGTACCCAAGTCCGATTTGTCGACGCTGTTTGACGATTGGGCGCTGGTGCGGCCCACTCAGATGGTTCTGGTTCCGCGTGTGGTGGACATGCTGTTCCAGCACAATCGCATCGGGATCGACCGAAGGATCGCCGAGGGCGCAGACCCGACAGACGCCGAAAAGGACGCCGCCGCAGAGTTGAGGGAGCGGGTGGGTGGCCGGGTGCTCGGTGGTGCCTTCGGCACTGCCCCACTTGCCGCGCAGATGAGAGCGTTTGTGGATTCGGCGCTCGACGTCCACATCGCCGACGGCTACGGCCTGACCGAGACCGGGACGATCAGCTTGGATGGTGTGATCAACCGCAAGCGGGTGCAGGACTACAAGCTGATCGACGTTCCCGAACTCGGTTACTTCCACACCGACCGGCCTTATCCGCGCGGGGAATTGCTGGTCAAAGCCGACACTATGACGCCGGGCTACTACAAGCGCCCAGAGCTCACCGCCGCGATGTTCGACGCGGACGGGTATTACCGAACCGGTGACGTGATGGCCGAAATCATGTCCGATCGCCTGGTTTACGTCGATCGCCGCAACAATGTGCTCAAGCTCGCCAACGGCGAGTTCGTCGCTACGACGAGCCTGGAGGGCGTGTACAGCGCAGCACCACCAGTTCGGCAGATCTTCGTATACGGCAACAGCGAACGGTCAAAGCTGCTCGCGGTCGTCGTGCCGACCCTCGATGCACTCAACGATTTCGGCGGCGACATGGACGGAATGAAGACCGCGCTGCACAAGTCGCTGAAGCAGTGCGCCGCGGCGGCACAGTTGCAGTCCTACGAAGTGCCAGTCGACTTCGTGATCGAGACGGAACCCTTCACCGAAGAGAACGGATTGTTATCCGGTGTGGGCAAGCTGCTGCGGCCCCGGCTCACGGAGCGTTACGGCGAGCGGCTCGAGCAGATGTACACCGAAACCGCGGTCGCCCAGGGCGACGAGGTACGGGCGCTACGTGAGACGGCGGCCGATCGACCTGTAGCGGAGACGCTTACCCGCGCCATCCGCGCCCTTTCCGGCAATACGTGTCCCGACACCGATGCCCATTTCACTGACCTTGGCGGAGATTCGTTGTCGGCGTTGACATTGTCTACCTTGCTCACAGAGATCTTCGGGGTCCAGGTGCCGGTCGGCGTGATCCTCAGCCCGGCCAATAGCGTCGGAGGACTCGCGGCCTACATCGAGGCACAGCGCAGCACGGGTGCACAGCGTCCGACCATGGCCTGCGTTCACGGCACGAATCCGACCATGGTTGTGGCCGGCGAGTTGACGTTGGACAAGTTCATCGATGCCCAGACTCTGTCGGCCGCAAAGTCATTGCCGCGTTTCACGGGTGCACGTGCGCCCTACACTGTCCTCCTGACCGGTGCGAACGGCTGGCTGGGTAGGTTTTTGACCCTGGAGTGGTTGGAGCGACTGTCCCTGCGAGGCGGCAAGCTGATCGCGATCGTGCGCGGCCGCGACGTCGACGACGCCAGAATGCGGATGGAGAAGGTATTCGACAGCGGTGATCCCGAGTTGCTCAGCCGATTCCTACTGCTGGCGGTCAATCACCTCGAGGTGATACCCGGTGATATCGGCGATCATGATCTCGGCATGGACGTGGAGACCTGGCAGCGGCTGGCCGACAGTGTAGATCTGATCGTGCACGGTGCCGCACTTGTCAACCACGTGCTGCCGTACGGCCAGTTGTTCGGACCGAATGTCGTTGGGACCGCTGAGCTCATCCGACTAGCCATCACTACTCGAATCAAGCCGATCACCTACGTGTCCACCATCGCGGTGGCGCAGACGGTACCCCCCGGCCAGTTCGAAGAGGACGGCGATATCCGCCGGGTCAGCCCCATCCGCCCAATCAATGACGATTACGCGAATGGCTACGCCAATAGCAAGTGGGCCGGGGAGGTCCTGCTAAGGGAAGCCAACGACCTATGTGGACTGCCGGTGGCGGTGTTCCGGTCCGACATGATCCTGGCGCACACCCGATACCGCGGGCAGCTCAATGTGCCCGACGTGTTCACCCGGCTGATCTTCAGCCTCCTGGTGACCGGCATTGCACCACAGTCATTTTACGAAAGCGACGGCGTCAGCTGCCAGGCGAGGGCACATTTCGACGGACTGCCCGTCGATTTCGTCGCCGCGGCGATCACCATGATCGGCACCCGGGTAACTGCGGGTTACCGCTCCTTCGACGTGATGAATCCCCACGACGACGGTGCCTCACTCGATGTGTTCGTGGATTGGCTGATCCAGGCCGGCAACAACATCCGGCGCATCACGGATTACGACGAATGGATGAGTCGATTGCAGATCGCGCTGACAGGTCTGCCCGAACCGCAGCGCCAGCACTCCGTGCTGCCTCTGTTGGACGCCTTCCGCAAGCCGGACAAGCCCATCCGCGGCGCGGCGGCACCGACCGACGCGTTCCACGAGGAGGTGCTGGCGGTCCGAGCCGGTCCCGACAAGGACATCCCGCACATCTCGGCCGAGCTGATCGCCAAGTACGCCAGCGACCTACGGCAGCTGGACCTACTGAGCTGAGCACGCCCGTGCCAGCCTAGTGGAGTTCTTCGGAGCGCCGACCGAGTCGGCACCGAGGTGAATGAATGCGAGACGTCACAATTCGTCCGAATAAAGCGACTAGCCCGACGAGGAGGGCCAACATGGGTGACGACGATCCCGGCAGCGGCCGACGCATGGCAGCGCGTAGCCGATACTGTCGCTTCTGGTCCTCCGCCGCTTCGGGTCCAGGTATACGAGTGATCGAATTGCATCTCCTCGGGATGCAGGTGCAGCTGCTGTCGATAAACATGGGGCGGCGCTGGCCTCCTTCGAGCTCTTGCCGGAGTCCGGCGAATGCGGCGCACTGGCGGGTCGATAGGACCATCACCGTCGAACGCCGCCACGGCTTTGTAAACCGTTATGGACAACTAGATTTCATCAAGAACAGCCAGCTCCTGCTGCTGCCGTCGTTGTCGGACGTTTTGGAGTGTCTGAGGACGATGCAGCGCGGCGTAGTGGCTTCTTCGATGGTCGCGAGATGGAAACGCCGCACAAGTCATCGCAGCGTGCAGCGACCAGCTGAAGCCGGTGCTTAGTACCACTGCGCCGTTCTGGCGCAGCCATTTTCCACGTCGGCCACCAGGGCCGGTGCAGAACCGAAAGGTGACCCCATGACAAGCAACGAATCTAGAGACTTTTCAAAGTTCTACGCCGCTTTGCGCGACCGATTGTCGGATCCGCATCTCGACCTCGCCACCGTTCGGGACATCGTCGAGACGGTACACATCGCGGCGAAAGAACCCGAAGGCGTCACATACGCAGAAGTCGACGCCGACGGGGTCGAGGCCCTCTGGTGTGTCCCCGCCGATAGCGACCCGCGCACCGTTCTCTGCTGCACAACCACATGGGTGGCAGCGTCTTCACATCGATGCACTGCGACCGGAAACCCGCCGCCCATATCGCCAAGGCCGCGCGTATACGGTCGCTGGTGATCAACTACCGGCGTTCGCCGGAGCACAAGTTCCCCGCACAGATCGAAGACGTTGAGAAGGCCTTTGATTGGCTGCTTGGCCAGGGCTACCGACCCGAGAACATCGCCTCCGTCGGGCACTCGATCGGCGGCAATCTCGCTGTCAGCCTGGCCGTGCGGTTGCGCGACAGGGGGGCGACACTGCCCGGCGCGATTCTGTCCATCTCGCCCTGGTGCGACCTGACGCTCTCAAGCAATTCCATCGAAGCCAATGCCGATGTAGACATGGTGCTGACCCGTGGGTTGCTGGAACTCTTCCGCTCATGCTGGCTCGATGGAACGGGCGTGCACTGGACCGATCCGCGGGTGAACCTGCTTAAAGCCGACCTGACGAGTTGCTCTCGGATGAGGCGGTGCAATTCGCGCTGCGGGCGAAAGCGGCTGGCAACGATCAACAACTCCAGTCGGTTGAGGACGGTCAGCACTCGTTCATCATGGGCGCCGGCCGCGTTCCCGAGGTCGATGACGCCATCACGGAAATGGGGAAGTGGCTGCGTAGGAAGCTTCTACTGAGGGCGGCGCCGTGATCGAGGGCCGGCGCGATCAGCACCCGAAACCTATTGCCGTTCAATCGAAACAAAGGAGGCTGGCTCTCGAGGTCGTTCACCTCACCGCCGACCACGGGAGCCGGCTCGTCCCGCTGCACAAAACTAGCCACACGGGCCAGGGAGGTATAAGCGATGAAGTTCGCGTATCACGAATGGGGCGATGCCCTGGATCATGATTTCGGCATCGGCAACCACGATCTCGTTCTGTTGTCCAACCTGGTACACCACTTCAGCGCAATCCAAAACGCCAAACTGATCCAGCGGCTTGCACGGTCATTACGCCCGCACGGTGTCCTTACCGCGATCGAGCCCATCCGATCCGAAGAGACAACCAGCGTCGACCAATTCGCTGGACTGAACGAGCTCTACTTCGGAATGACCAGCCGGTCAGAGATGTGGCGAGCGCCCGAAATCGCTCAATGGCAGCGGCAGGCCGGGCTAAAGCCGCAGACGGAGCCGATCATGTTGAGCGGCGCCTACCTCGCCGTTCAGACGGCGACCAAGTGGGCCAACGATGAGCAGCATCAATTGGGACCTTGGCTCGACGGCCCCGCGCTCCACCGGGTGGTTGAACCAATCGCTCCCTCCACACCACGAATGAAGGTCTGATATGTCAAAACGAGACTCCTACACTCGACTGTTCGGCGAGTTTGGAGCCGCGCTCTCCGACACCGACTGGATCGCACTGGCGAACGATTCTCTACCGCCTAACCTTTCGGCTCTGAACGCCCGAATCGTGGCGGGGTCCCGAACAGATAGGTTCCTGCAGTTCTCGTATAAGCCCGGACCGAACTCGTACACCTTCATAAGCCTTAGCGGTGGATGCTTCGCCGAAATGCTCGATCAAACTGCGGCGCACTGCGGCACCTTCGTGACGAGTTACGGGTGCCCGACGCTGACAGTGACGGCGAACTACTTGCGTGCCGGCAAGGGCAGTACGTTTGTCGCCACGGCGCGGTTGTTGACGGCGACAAGCGCCTCTGCAGTCATTGCCGCCGAGCTCACCGATGAGCGCGAGCAGCTGATCGCTTCGGCCTCCGTCGTCGTGCAGCTGCTCAAGGACATCACGCGCTATAAGCGAAGTTGACACGATGTCGACATGTCCGAAACCAGAGCTCTAAACTCTGCACCATCCTTGCGACACAGCCGACCAGCCCTTAGCGCGTCTTCAACTCGTCCCCGGAGTCCGTCACCGCGCCTACTCCGTATCTCCGGATCGGGCACACCTTCATACATATCGCGCAGTCTTCGGTCCTTGCGATCAATGGCAGGCAGCGTTTTGTCTTGAGCTTGGGGGTCATGTCGATTCCTTTGGGCTCAGCGTCACTGCGCGTCACTGCGAGCATTGGGCGCAGAGGCGCGACGAGGCGTTGTGATGGCCAGCCCTGTGACTGTCGGCACAAGGTACGTGTCTGGAATCGGACACGAACCTGAGCTTGCGTGATGGTTACGCCGAAGCCGCGAGGGCCTTTTGGTCCTCGTTGGCGAACGTGTCCTCCAGCCGCAGGGGCGAGTAGTCGACATCGATGTCTTCGACCGGCCGGCCCCTGGCGCTACTGATCGTGCCGAATCGCCGCATCCCCTTATCGGCCGCGTATTGCTGTAACTCACCCGCCGTCAGGCCGAACGGCTTCTCGTCGTAGGGGGCGAAGGTGTCGTCGGTGTTCTGCAGCACCAACGGGATGAGCTCGTTCATCCGTGACTCGAATATGTTCCAATTCTCGTCGTCTGCGGCGACATGGCGCCTACATACGAAGGTGCCCCAGGCCATGTGACGCCGCTCGTCGTCACCGATGCGGCGTATCAATTCCTGCATACCGGGAAGAATGCCACGACCGACGCAAATCCGGTGCCACGCATAATATCCCGTCAGGGCCATCATTCCTTCGATGACGTGGTTGTACGTGACTGAGGCGCGTATCTGGGCGGCGGGTGACGCATCGGCGGACAACGTGTCGAGCGATTTCGGCAATTCTTCGTAGAACATCTGGCGGTAGGCGGGAAGGTCGTCGAGGTAGTGGTGCAGGTCGTCCGCCATCCCGACCGCGTCAAGCCACATACGGAACACTTGCGTGTGCTTGGCTTCCTCGAACGCGAACTGCGTCAGGTACATCTCGTCGGCGAGGCGGCCCTCGTCGCGCATCGCCGCCATGAATGGCTGAATATCCTGGGTGACCGCTTCCTCACCGGCGATGAACTGCGCGCACAGCCGCGCGGCCCAGTCGCGCTCGAGGTCCGTCAAGGACTCCCAGTCGGCGCGGTCGCGCGAGAAGTCGATATCGGCGGGATTCCAGAACTTCGCGTTGCCACCGGCGAAGAGCTTCATCGGGAGGCTGTCCCAGTTGAGCCCACCCGCGTCGAGCGAGCGTGAATGCGTCCGCGCCATTGGTTTCTCCTCATCAAATGACGTAGGGGCGTGCCCTCATGTTGTTGACGTTTCGAGTTTCGCGTCGACAGGAGGGGCGCGACGTTCAAGATTTGGACACAGAAGTCGTGGTGGGCTGCTGCAAGCTTCTTGCCTCGTGTGCGTGCTGCGTCAGGCCCTTTCAAGCAGTGTGGCGGGCGGACACGTCAATGCACTCTAAATTACGAAGGCCCGGATAAGGAGCGCAGAATCCAGTCCGATAACACCGGAGCCGACGCGCGCGACCTCGCACCAGCACTGGATGCCACAAGGTTTAGGAAGTGAAACCGGGGCGGGTCACGCCATGGAGAACAGCTCCTGCATCACAATCACACTCGCCACCCTCTGCAGACCGCCTTCTACAGCGATGCGTTGATCGTCCGGGCACTCAAGCAGCCCATCGAGCGCCGTTGAGACTTTCTTCATGTCATAGATCGGCTGGTCCTTCGCCGCTTGCGACGCGAACGTGTCCCGGTAGAAGGCGAGCATCAGGTCATTCGAGTTCCGGGTCGGCGGCGTCGTGAACGGATGCTTCTGCCGGTCGTACACCTCGGGAATCAACACATCCTGCGCAGCCTCCCGCAGCACATGCTTTTCCCGAATTCCCTTGACTTTCATGCTCACCGGGACCCGCGCCGCTACCTCGGCGACGTGGTGATCGAGGAACGGCACCCGTCCCTCGATGGAGTGCGCCATCTCCATCCGATCGGCCAGATAGTTCAAGACGAAGTTCGGCAACACCGTCTTGGCATTGACGTAGAGCATCTGGTTGAGCCGATCGCGGCCGGCGACACGTTGCGCCAGCGGCAAGCGGTCCAGCGCAGACACCAGCGGCTGAAACTGCTTAACGGATACTGGGAGATCATCGCGGAACAACGGGGCCACGATATTCGCCGGGGCCGCAGCGAAGTTGAGCGTTGCGGGCAGCCAGCCGAGCCTGCGCTGCACTGCCTGCATCTCTGGGCTGTCGACCTGTTCCGGCATCAACAACGCGCGAGTCGCCGCGTTGGCGCCGAGCATCTCGTCGAAGAGCGCCGATTTCTCGGCAGCGCTCAACATCGCATTGTCATTGAGCGCGTCGACCCGAAAGAACGCATAGCCTCCCAGCATTTCGTCGGCGCCTTCGCCAGTGAACACCACTTTGATGCCGGCCGCTTGCACGGCACGGCTGAGCAGATACTTGGCAACGCCGTGGCCGTTGAACATCTGCGTTTCGGCATGCCACACCGCATCCTTGAACGCGTCGGCGATATCCCGCCCCGTGATCGGAATGGGGTGGAAGGTCGCGCCGACGTGTTTGGCCTGAGCTTCAGCGATGCTGGCTTCGTCATACAGCGCGTTGTCAAAGGTGAGCGTGAACGCGCGGATCGGCCGGTCCATCTCCTGCTGCGCGAGCCCGAGGACGGCGCACGAGTCGATGCCACCACTCAGATAGCACGCGACCTCGACATCGGCGACCAGTCGTTGCCGCACGGAATCGCGCAGAGCCTCGCGGAATTCGTCAACGATGTAGGCCTCGCTTCGTGTGTCCGCCCGCATCTGCTCGGCAGTCGGGATCTCCCAATCCCAATATGGATAGATGCGAACATCGCCATCTCTGGCGATCGCATAGCAACCTGGCGGCACCGTACTGATTCCGGCGAACTCGGTTTTCTCGTGAGATCTGCCCGTGCCTCCAGTGGCGCCCTCCAGATCCCATGCGGCCGGCACACCCAGCGCCAACAGTGCCTTGATCTCCGATGCGAAGAACACGCCGTTCACCACTGCGTAGTAGAGCGGCTTGACCCCGAAGCGGTCGCGGATCGCGATCATCTCCTGTTGGCGTTCATCGGCGATGATCACCGCGAACTCACCCCGCAGTTTCGTGGCGGCCTGCATCCCGCGCTCCCGATACAGGTGCACCGCGATTTCGCTGTCGCTGTCGGTGGAGAAGCGATAGCCGCTTGCTCGCAGACCCTCGCGAAGCTCGCGGTAACCGTAGAATTCGCCATTCACCACGACATGAACCGCGCCATCCGGGCTGGCCATGGGCTGACTGCCGTTCCTCAAACCGATGATCGACAACCGCGTGTGCCCGAGCGTCCATCGCCCGTCCCGTGACGTCCAGGTGCCGGTGCCGTCCGGCCCGCGGTGTTCCAACAGCTTGAGCGCTGTATCACGTCGTTCGGTTGAAAGGCCGTTCCTCGTCATCGCGGCGAATATTCCGCACATGCGTTCTGTCCTCCAGGGTGTCGGCGCCCCACTTGAGGGCACTACATACATTTCTCCGTCATCATCACGACCATTCTCCCGAATACTGTTGCGGCGCCCGTGTTTGCGTTCCGGACCCAGGATCTGGCCCACTGGCAAGCGCCGCCGGCCACGCCCTCCTCCCAGCAACGTCTGCGGTGTTGCCATTTGACGGTGGCGGCCGCCACCGTCCCGCGATCAAGACAGGATCAGGTCAGCGGCCTTCTCACCGATCAGCACGGTGGGTGCATGGGTGTGACCGCGGATGATGGTCGGCATCACCGAAGCGTCCGCGACCCGTAGCCGCTCGACGCCGCGCACCCTCAGCTGCGGGTCCACCACGCTTGCGCCGTCATTTCCCATCCGGCATGTCCCCACCGGGTGATAGAGGGTGTGCGACAGCGAGTTCAATCCACGTTCTAGTGTCTCGTCGTCCAAGGTGTCGGCGAACAACGGCCTGGTGATCTTCCCGATGACACCGCGCAGGGCCGGTGACGCAGCAATGGTCGCCGTCATCCGCAGACCCGCCATCAGGGCCGCGCGGTCGGCGCCGTCGTCATCGGTGAGATAGCGCGGGTCGATGATCGGCTTGGCCCTCGGATCGGAAGAACGCAACGTGATGGTGCCGCGGCTGCGCGGTTTCAGCAGGATCGGCCCCATCACGACGGCGTGGCGATCGTAGGGGTCGCCGATGCCCTCATCGAAATACGGTGTGGGCGCGAAGATCAACTCGAGGTCGGGCAGCTCGAGATCGGGGCGGCTCTTCACGATGCCGTACGCCTCCCCCAAGTTCGAAGTGAGCATGCCGCGCCGCCGCAGCAGGTAGTTGAGCAGCTCGATCGGCTTCTCGGCGTCGAACAGGGTGTTGTCGGGGACATCGAACCCCAGAAGCACGGCGAGATGGTCGATCAGGTTGCGGCCCACGTCGGGGGCGTGCTGTATCAGATCCACCCCGTGCTCGGCGAGGTGGTCACGATCACCGATGCCCGACAGCATCAACAGTTGCGGGCTGTTGACGGCGCCCCCACACAGCACCACCTCACGACGCGCGCGGACGACGTGGCGCGCACCACCGTGCTCGAATTCCACGCCGACCGCCCGGTTCCCGTCGAACACCACCTTGGCCACGGCCGCTTCGGTGAGCACCGTCAGGTTCTCCCGCTTGAGCGCGGGCTTGAGGTATGCGTCGGCGGTGCTCCACCTGGCGCCCCAGCGCTGGTTGACGCGTGTCTCGCAAAAGCCTTCAGGGGCAGCCTGATCCGGTGGGTCGATCCGATGGCCGCACTCCTGCACGGCGGTCAGCCACGCTGCGGTGGACGGCCGCGGACTGCGCTGACGGGAGATGGTCAGCGGGCCGTTCTCGATGCGGTCGAAGTAGCGCACGATGTTCGCATAGCCCCACTGCTCGCCCGCGTGCTCGGCCCATTCGTCGTAGTCGGCGGCGAAGCCGCGCACCCACATCATCGCGTTCATCGACGACGAGCCGCCCAGCATCTTGCCTCGGGGCCAATAGATCTCGCGGCCGTCCAGTTCCTTCTGCGGCTCGGTCTGGTAATCCCAGTCCATCGCGCCGCGCATCAGCTTGGCGAACCCGGCCGGGATGTGGATGAACTTGTCCTTGTCCTTGGGTCCGGCTTCCAGCGCCACCACCTGGACGGAGGGTTGCGCACTGAGCCGGTTGGCCAACACGGCTCCGGCAGAGCCCGTTCCCACGACAACGTAGTCGGCCTCCACAGCGGCGCAGAACTTTGAGAACTCTCGAGATTCCTTGCTTGTCATGGGGTTACCTTTGTTCGTCGCATCACTGCGTTAGCCCTTGAAGTAAACGATTTGGTGGGAGGTAGCCAGCAGTGCTCGGTCGCGAGTCCACAGCTGTGCGCTCTGGTCGAAGTACCCGCCGGAGAATCGGTTGGCGTGGGCGGTTCCTAAGACGTAGTCACCGCCCAGGGCGTCAAGCTGCTGCTGGTCGGCATGGAAATAGGTCGTCAACGAGGTGGTTCCGGACGGGATTAATCCGCCGCGACGCAAGAACACTCGCGGGTAGAAGGTGTCGCACAGGGCGGCCAGGGCCGGGTAGTCGACAGGACGTTGTGCGCTGTCGCGCATCCACAAGGTGCTCATCGATGACCGGTTGGGCTGCGCGTGCTCGCCCGGAAAGCCGCCTTCAACGAACCGCATATCGTAATGGCGTCCCCAGACGATGAAGTCGCTCAGATTACCGGGGATGAGCTGTTCGGGCGGCGGCGCGGTCGGCGGGTGCGCTTCGGTACTAGCCCAGGTACCGCGGCGGACGCCGAACACTGCGGTCGCGGTGGTTGTGACCGCGCCGTCCTGACTGAGTTCGGCGATCCAGTGTTGATTGGTGCGGTTGGTGCGCGCGGCCCGAAGCGAGATGTCGAAATCGCCGTCGGCGATGGGCGCCGTGAAGTTGACGGTCAGCGCCAGTGGCTCACCGATGCGGTCGGGCTGCGTTTCGATGGCGCGCAAAATGACAGCGGCGGTGATCCCGCCGAACGGGCCGACCTGGTTGGCCCACTCCGGATGGGTACAGCCGCGCCTGACGTTTCCGTCGATGGTGTCAAGGTGGATGGCATTGTCGAACGGGTGTGGTGGGGTCATGCGATTCTTTCGTTGCTCGCGTAGCTCACCGGGTGCCGCGAGGTACATCTCGCCGACGTCAGCCATCGGTGCCTGCGGTGGAGTTGTCATCTGTCGCCTGCCGCCTCTGGGGTGAGTACTACCCGGAATCGGGCCTGGTTGGCCAGCATTCGCTGGTAGCCGTCGGCGGCCTTCTCCAATGGCATGACTTCCACCATCGGCTTAATGCCCTGCAGTGCAGCGAAATTGAGGGTGTCCTCAAGGTCGTTCGAGTCGCCGACCGGATGGCCGCGCACAGTGCCCGAGATATTGATCAGCTGGATCGGGCTGACCTGCACCGGATCGGCCAAG
>DATAZN010000477.1:0-2776 GCA_036272035.1 Mycobacterium sp.
CCTGAACCTCCGGGTCTACCGTTATCGGACCCGCGCCGAAGATCGTGGAGCGTTCGTCGAGGAAGTTACTTCCGACAACCACTCCATCATGCTCAGCGACCATGACGAAATATCCGCGATGCGCGATCAGCTGCGACACGAAGTGCGTTGCCGCCTCCAATGGGTGCGACTAGTTGAGACCTTAATAAGCAATGCCGACCGCTACGTAAAGTCACGATCAGGCAGTTTTCTTGTCGGCCATATCCGAAAAGGAACCCGTTATGGCTACTGTTGCGCAGCACCTGGTGGCCGCTTTGAAGATCACCGGTGTCACAAGGGTCTACGGGCTGCCGGGCGACAGCCTCAACGGTTTCACTGACGCGATCCGTAGGTCGGGCTCGATCTCGTGGGAGCATGTCCGTCACGAAGAGACCGCTGCGTTCGCCGCAACAGCCGAGGCTGCGCTGACGGGTCGGATGGCGGTGTGTGCAGGCAGCTGCGGCCCGGGGAATCTGCATTTGATCAACGGGCTGTATGACGCGCAGCGCACCCGGGCCCCGGTGTTGGCGGTGGCCGCGCGTATTCCGATGGCTGAAATCGGCTCGGGTTCCTTCCAGGAGACCCATCCGCAGGAGTTGTTTCGGGAATGCAGTGTCTACTGCGAACTGATAAGCAATGGCGCCGCGCATCGTTGAGCTGGCGATGCGGACGGCGGTCGAGGAGAGCGGCGTGGCGGTGGTGGTGATCCCGGGTGAGGTGTTCTTGAGCCGCCTCGGCGATGATGCCTGGACCGCTCGCCCCGTCATGGCAAGCCGGTCCGTCGTGCGCCCCGACGACGATTCACTGCGCGGGGCGGCAGACATCCTCAATGCAGCAAGCCGGGTCACTATCCTCGGTGGTGCAGGCGCGGCCGGTGCCCACGACGAGCTGATCCGGCTGGCCGGGACATTGCAGTCGCCGATCGTGCACGCATTCCGCGGTAAGGATTGCATCGAGTACGACAACCCGTACGACGTCGGTATGACGGGTCTGCTCGGCTTCGCGTCCGGCTATAAGGCGATAAAAGAGGCCGACGTATTGCTCATGCTGGGCACTGACTTTCCCTACACACAGTTCTATCCCGACAGCGCCCGGATCATTCAGGTGGACATCCGCGGCCGTCATCTGGGCCGGCGAGTTCCGATCGACCTCGGGCTGGTGGGCACTGTCCAGGACACGACTGCGGCGCTGCAGCCGTTGCTGCAACAGAAGCAGGACCGCGAACATCTCGACCGCGCGCTCAACCACTACCGACGCACCCGTAAATCGCTGGATTCGCTCGCTGTCAACGACCGTGGCCGCACCCCTATCCGCCCGGAATATGTTGCACGACTGGTAAATCGGCTCGTCAGTGACGATGCAGTGTTTACCTTAGATGTCGGAACGCCGACGATCTGGGCAGCGCAATATCTGACCATGAACGGCCGCGGCGCCTGAGCGGATCCTTCACCCACGGCACCATGGCGTGCGCGTAACCGCACGCCATCGGCGCGCACAGCGCCTTCGGCCACCGCCAAGTCGTCGCCCTGGCCGGCGATGGCGGCCTGACAATGCTATTCGGAGAATTGCTCACCCTGGTGCAGAGCAACCTGCCGGTGAAGGTGGTGGTGTTCAACAACTCGTCGCTGAACTTCGTCGAACTCGGAGATGAAGGCCGCCGGCATCGTCAACTTCGGCACCGAGCTGCACAACCCGGACTTCGGGGCGGTCGCCCAGGCCATTGGCATCTTCGCCCGGCGCGTCGAGCAACCCGGCGACCTCGAGCAGGGGCTGGCCGATGCGTTCAGCCACGACGGCCCCGCGCTCGTCGATGTCGCGGTCGCGCGACAAGAGTTGTCGATCCCGCCTGCGATCTCCGCCGAGCAAGCAAAGGGCTTCACGCTGTACGCGATCCCGACGATTCTCGCTGGCCGGGGCGACGAACTGCTCGACCTGATAAGCACCAACATCGCCCGCCGGATTCTGGACTGACCGCATTTCGCGCAGCTGCTCAGCGGAACAGTCAACAACCGATTCGGGAAGCAGTGCCTCAACCGCAACCACTGGAACACCCTGTGTCCGATGTAGCCGTTGCTGCACGGTCTAGGGCGGAATGTAGGACAGTCCAAACTTGCGCTCGCGGACGGTGCGCGGTCAGCGGCGGTGGGCTTTGGTGGCTTCAAGTAGTTGGGTGGGCAAGCCAACCAGTTGCGTCCAGTCCCAGGCGCACGCGGTCAAGATCGTCTGGAAAAGGCGGAACGCGCGAGGGGGAAGGCCGAAGGCCGCCGCTCTGGGGAATCACTCCCGAACCTGGCGACGTGAGAGGTTGACAGAAGTGTATCGGGGCAATACGAATTCGCTTGTGAGACAGGGTATTGCGCGTAATCACCGCGGCGAGTAACGTAAGCGCCCCAAGCACAGGAAGTCCCAACCCAACCTAAGGGGAATACCGTGCGACAACCTGAGCTAACCAGCCTCATCGGCCTGCGAGACAGCGATGGGGATCGGCTCCTCCTCCTGCGCTTGGGCCGGCCCAACGGGGCGCGCGGCTACATGCTGACGGTCGGAACGGGGAGCGTATTCCTGACTGCCGGCGATCTGGACCGGCTGAGCACCGTCATCCGGTTCGAGCTGGGCTCGGCGAACCAGCTCCGATTCTTCGCCCGGGCGATCTGGCTCCTGATCTTGTGCACACTGGTGTGGCTCCTTACATCTGCAGTCACCGGGCCATTGTTTGCGTACCCCTGGTCGAACTGAAGTCAGCCCGGATGATGGATCC
>DATAZN010000478.1:0-3503 GCA_036272035.1 Mycobacterium sp.
ACCTTGTACATCGAGACGTCGTTGCCCATCGGCGTATCGGTGCCGTACGGGTGCACGGAGTTGACCCGGATGCCGAACTCACCGAGCTCGACGGCCAGGGAGTTGGTCAGCCCGACCACGCCGAACTTACTGGCACAGTAATGACCGCAGCCGGGAACGGCCTTGATACCCGCCGCTGAACTGATGGCGATGATCGATCCGCCGTTACCGGCCGCGATCATCGGCGGCACCACGGCTTTGATCGTGTTCCACAGCCCGGTCAGATTGATGTCGAGGGTGTCCTGCCACTGCTCGGCCGAAATCTCCCACAGTCGACCCCAGTTCAGCACGCCGGCGTTGGCGACGACGATGTCAAGGCGGCCGAATTGTTCGATGGCATCGCCGACGACCCGCTGCTGGCCTGCCGCGTCGCGCACGTCGACCTCCGAGGCCAGAATCTTGCGGCCCTCGCCCTCGACGAGGTTCACCGTTTCGGCGAGGTCTTCCGGGAGCGCCGGGGGATAGCCGTTGTGCGCGGTCACCGGGGCGCAGGCGTCGATTGCGACGACGTCGGCGCCGGCCCTGGCCAGCCTGACGCAGTGCGAACGACCCTGGCCGCGGGCAGCGCCCGTCACATAGGCGACTTTGCCGGCCAGCGGAAGATCGGTAGTGGTCATCGCCCAAGGGTAGGAAAAGTTCAGCCGCCGCGAGGCCGAGTGAGCGTGAATTGCTCGACCACCTTGATCGCGCCGTAAGGGCCGTCGACGGCGTAATGCGTCGCCTTGATCGACGTCTTGCCGCCCGGGGGACCGGGATCAACGTCGAAAGCGACGAAGCCGTACGGGTTTTGGCTATCCCTGAATGCCGACCACGGCGCTTCCTCGACGACGTAAACCGGTGCCTTGCGCCGGATAGCCGGATCGAACGGCCCGACGCCGGTCAACACGCGGCACCTGGGCTGTGGGAAGAACAGGGTGTTCGACGGTGTTGATGTGCCGCCACCGCCGATGACGAGGTGCACGGTGCCCTTGCTGGTGTCGATGATCCCGGCATGGGTTTCGACGGGTACCGGCATTCTGGTTTCGCTGTCTAGCGTTCCGCGCACCGGATGCGAGCGTTCATAGTGATGCTCGTGACCGCACACCACCAGGTCGACCCGGTAGCGGTCGAACAACGGCAGCCACTCCTGGCGGATACCCAGATCGGCGCCGTTGGTGCGATCTCCGGTGGAGACCGCGGTCTGGTGCATACACACCACCACCCAGTCGACTCGCGGATCTGCTCGTGCGTCGGCGAGTTCGGTTTCCAGCCAACGCTTCTGCGCGCCGCCCGAGTAGCCGCGCACGTAGAAGTTGCCGCCGTCCTGGAAGCAGATGTCGTCGTTGTTGAGGCTGATCACCCGCACCGACCCGGCGGTGAACGAATACCACAGCCCACGGACCTCGGCGTCGGATCCAGAGTCGGGCAGGGCGAAGTAGGTCTGATAGGCGGCGTAACCGACTGGCCCGTTGCCTAATTCGTTTTCATGGTTGCCCGCCGCCGGCATCCATGGCCGGTAGCGGGCCGAGCGCGTGTTGTTGTCGAACCAGTCCGACCAGGTGCGAATGCGGTCATCGGCGAGGTTCGCGTAGCACAGGTCGCCGTTGACGAGGTTGAACAGTGGAGCGAGACGTTCGATCGCGGTCGTGATATCTCCGGCCGCCGGGGAGCCAAGGTTGTGGATGCCGTACATGGGGTGTGTGAATTGGCCCTGTGTCGGGATGGCCTGGTCTCCGAAACTGGTGAAGCGCAACGGTTTCCGCCCGGACGGAGCGGTCCTTACGGTCCCCACTTCAGGGTTGGTGCCGTCATGAACCGCGGCGTAGACGTAGTCGGTGTCGGGGGCCATGTTTTCGAGCCGCGCGTGATGGACTCGGACCTCGGTGTTCGACTTCGCGTCACGGTAGGTGCGCGTCTCGGCTTGCACGGTGCGGCCGAAGCCGGAGGTCGGGGTGCCCATCATGACCCGCGGATTGTGTACCGGATCAGTGGTGTGCCACGAGACGACGACTTCGGTGGAGGCATCCTTGCCGAACTGCAGATGCAGGCCGCCCACCGGCTGCGCGCCGCTCTGATTCGGCTGACTCCACACACTGGGCCCGTGACCGGGTGAGCCGAGCAGGGCGACGCCGCCGGCGCCGAGCCCCGCACCGACGAGGGTGGTAGCAACGCCAGTGGTCAGAAGCCTTCGGCGGCTGATGCCTGATGGAGGGGCCTCGTCGGCTGACGGTGGTGCCTCTTCGACCATGCCTCTTTCATACCTTCCGCCGGAGCGCGGGCCGGTGAACGCTATCCGGCGAATACGTAGACCCAGGCTCGCGGGCCCGACCGCAGGGGCACTGAAATCCGCCGGTAGTCGTCGACCTCGTACTCGTCGGCCGCGGCCAGCTCGGCGTCGCTGATGGTGAAGACCGTCCCGTCGACGTGTGCGCCCAGGCGGTCCGTCGGCCGCAGAATCGGATGCCGGTCGCTGCCGCTGGTGGTAATGACGTGCGGATCAGTGATCGTGACGTAGTCCAGGCCGTAGCCGATGATCGCGTCGACGTAACCCTCTAATTCCCGGCCGAATGTGGCAAGTTGGACCTCGCGCTGGCGCAACGTCCCGTAGGAGAACAGGAGTTGGCTCACCGACGATGCATAACATCGACGGTCTCGGTTCGCCACCTCCGCGACGATCGACGGGATGCCGGAGGCTTTCCGAACGCACTTTGTCAGTATTTTCTCAGCTTTGTGACCGGCCCGAGATTTTGATCATGATGTGCGAAGTCCACGTCAGAAACCGGTCGATAATATTTGCCGTGATCGATATCCGCACAATGGTTGATCGCCCCAACCGGCGACCTTTCCTGGGGGTGGCGTATGGGTTGCGTGCAGGGGTTCATTCTGTGGCGGCGGGCCGGCCTTGCCGATCGCGCGGCGCCGCTCGTCGTGCGCACGCGCCGGAGTGGTCTAGGCCCGCCGGTATTCGCTGGGAGGGCGCCGGGCGGTGCGGGCCAATTATCAAGCCAGCAAAGCGTTTACAGCCAACGCGAGTCGGCCAGACGTTAACTGAGGCACGGCTGGGCTGCGCTCAGATTGACCACTCGGCCCCACTGCTCCGGTCACCGGACACGCCAGGTCCGTGTGCGCCGAAGAGGATATTGACTTGCGTCTAACACCGTGGTGGTGTGTTGACCGTTTTCGTAAAACGCCCACCTTCCCTGGGAACTTCCTGTATGAGCGGGTAAAAAATTGTCACAAGCTGAATGTCTCTTTGGTTTTTCTCAGCACAAGATGCGCATCTGTGATTTATGCTTGCGCAACTGTCAGACCTCAAAAGGCGCTCTTTGCGGTTAGTTAATTATATTAACTTATCGAAGAAGCTAGCCGAGGGGTCTGACGCCTGTCTTGAAGGAGGGTCGGTGTCGTTCGTAACTGCGCAACCGGAGGGGTTGTCCGGCGCTGCGGGCAATCTCGCCGGACTCGGTGATGCGATGGCGGCGCGA
>DATAZN010000479.1:0-6191 GCA_036272035.1 Mycobacterium sp.
GTCGCCGACCGCGGCACGCATCGCGGTGGCCAGTTCGTGATCGGTAGTGTGCGCCTTGGTTTTCACCGTGTCGAGTTCGCATTGCAGAATCTGCTGCTCTAACTGAGCTTCGGTCGATCCCATCAACAGCCCGGCGATGGCGATGTCGACCTTCCAGTCGTTGGTGATCGTGAAACCCAGCCCTGAGGCGGTCTCATCGACCTCGCTCATCATGCCCTTGGTGATTTGCACGTCCTCCCAGGCGTCGCACACCGCGGACGCCACCTGCGCGGACTCGCGCCCGTCAGCCTCGATATCGGTGCGCGCCCTACCCAGACTGCCCTGAAACGCCGCTCCCGCTTCACCTTCCCAGTCGGCGAGATGCTGTCCGACCTGACCCAGATCATCGCCGAAATTCTGCAGGGTGCCGGCGCGATCGTTGGCGACCTGAAAGACTTTGAGGACCGCCGCGGGATCCCAGCGGCGCACATCGTCGGGAGTCAAGTCGCTCATCTGCTGCCTTGCGCGAACGCCGCCGGATCGACATTCGTAAACCCGGCCGCCACCGCGCCTCCTTCCCCCACCGCGAAGCCCCGTTGTACCGCGCTTGGCAACTATTCCGGGCGCTGGCTGTCGCAAAAGTCAACGGTTAGGTTAGCGGCCTCGGGCTGCGCGAAGAGTTGGAAACAACCAGCTTCGGCCAATCAGTTCGCCGTCGACGGTTCAAGCCGTACAGAGCCCGCTGCTACTCCGCGTGACTGACGGCGTCGAGGCACTCGTTCACCCGAGCCAGCGCCTCGTCGAAAAGCTCCACCTTTTCTCCGCGCTTTTCGTTGGCCTGCTGGGCGGCGCCACGGGCACCTTCGGCCTCAACTCGCGTCGCACCCTGGCGCCGCAACAAGCTGAAGTTCTTCTCGCGCGCATTCCTGAGCCGGCTCTGCAGATCTTTCAATGACTTCGAGTCCATACGTCCCAGCGCGTCTGGATGAGCCTCGGCGATCAACGAGTTTTCCTGCGGGGTCAGGTTCACATGGTGGTTGCTCACCTTTGATTCATAGCCCGGGCCGGCCACACCTGTTCGACGAATCGCCGGAAGGCACCTCGAACCGTCACGCCGCGGCCATCTCGAATTCATACCGGGCGGGGAGCACCGACAGAACACGGCGATGGATCATGAGCAGTCCTCTTGAGTGGGGCTAACACTCGTCGGCAATCGGCGCCGGATCAGTGATGCTCATCCGCGTTGAAATTGGAAGCGACATCGGCGGCCATCTGTACGAGGATGAAGCCATGCGATTCCTTGTCATGCTTGCGGGCTTCGCCGCTGTGCTCGGGGTGGCCACGCCGGCACTGGCTGATCCGGGCGGTTCGGGGCGCGACGCGAGCTTTTTGGCGGCGCTCAACCAGGCTGGCATCACGTACCAGGACCCAACTGTCGCCGTCGCGGTCGCCAAAAAGGCATGCGAACTGATGGACCAGGGCAATCCCCAAGCCGGGGTCATCACGAGTGTGTCGTCGAGTAATCCGGGATTTACCGCCGACGGCGCCGCCCAGTTCACCATGATCGCGGCGAGCGCTTACTGCCCCCAGCACATGGGGCAACCGATCACGCAGGCCCCGCCAACTCCGCGACCGCCGCAGCAACAGCCATTCGTCGACTTTCCAATAATCACACCGGGAGCGGGGTAGGCCCAGCCGGCAGCCCAAGCTAGGCGGCGAAAAGTGGTCTGCGCGCCAATCGCCAACGGGTCTCAGTGACTTACTCGTACGGCGGAAGCTCGCCTTGATGGCGTGGGCAGTAAACCTTCACTGATGCGGTGATGAATCTGATTGCGGTTCTTCTAACGCGGTCGGCGTAGAGGTGTAAACCCGGATTTTCCCCAAACCCACGGTTCATCTCCTCGTTAATCATGGCGTCGACAGGGGTGCCGCCGTTGAGTTCGCCACAAATTTGATGGGCTCGGGCGACGACACCAGGCACCTCACCGTCATTGACGGGCGGAATCTGTTCTTGTTCGAGCAGGGCCAAAAACTGATCCTGCTGGCTTGGGTCGGCGCCTGCCGCGCCAGCGCAAATAATTGCGGCGGTCAGCACTAGCGAGGCGCTCACCAGAGCGTCTGCAAGGCCGGTGATGCCGGTGCGCACGACAGTCATGCGTTCACCGTTGGCCCGCTTCCCCATGAGCTGCGAGCTTACGCGGCTGGTTGGCGTACGACCTTTACTCGGACCGATAATAGCTCTTCCGGATTTCTCCGAAACTGTCTCTGATCTGCTATTTCTCTGGTCGGGCTGACGGGATTTGAACCTGCGACCACTTGACCCCCAGCCTCGTTAATGACGTTCGCGGACGTTCGTGGGCGACCAATTTCCCCAGCGAGATTCGTTTTCAGTACACCAGCAGACAGTGGCGAACACACCAGGAATTGATCCCGTTGCCGTACCCCTTGCCGTACGGATGCACCCTACTGGTCAGCTCGGCGAAAGGCCCGAGCGACCGCAAACGCAACAATCTGGCAGTTATTTGAGCCCCAAACTCAGTCGGGCCAGCCCTGACCTAGGCTGAGGCCGCCACATCGCCCTGCTTGAGGAAGGTTGCAACCATGAGCGATTCAGCGGAGTCGGTGGTGCGAAAGTTCCTTGCCGCTAATCTGCAGTCCGATGTGGACGAACTAATCGCATTCTTTAGTGACGATGCCGTCTACACCGACGGCCCAAGAGGAGTCCACCGCGGCATCGACGCCATCAGAGCCGAGTTTCGAGAGATTGTGAAGATCGTTCCGAGCACCGCGATTGATATCAAGACGCTCGTAGCGAACAGTGGCACGGTCATTGTTGAGCGAGTGGATAGGTTCGAAGTCGGAGGCACACCCTTCGGCTTGGAAGTCGTGGGGGTGTTCGAGGTTGACGACCATGGCCGAATCAATCGCTGGCGCGATTACTACGACTTGCAGTCCATAGCAGAACAAACCGGGCTTACATCATCCGGTCAGCCAGTTGCCTGACGCGTGCCTGCCCAACTCGGCTCGGGTCTACGCGACCGCCTAGACATCAATCTGGCGGAACTAGCTATTACGCAGAAAGCCCACAGAAATTCCATTGGCAGCGCATAGCGGGAGGTAGCGTCCGCTGCATGCCGCTCCGTTACGTCGACCGGCACAAGAAGCAAGGCCGCTGGTATACCGCCTTGGAAAGCTTTGGTCGCTCTCGGCCGGGACAGTGGTACGCGCGCCGCGTAGGCCCTCCCATCGACCCGTGGTTGTACCGGGCAACCGGCGGCCGGTGGCCATCAATCCTTGGCGGGGTCTCCACGGCTCCGCTGATGACCACGGGCGCAAAGTCGGGCCAACCGCGACAGCACCAAATCACTTATTTTCACGATGGACCCGATCCCATTGTGACCGCCTCAAACTACGGCGGCCCGAAGCACCCGCAGTGGTACTACAACCTGAAGGCGAATCCTGAATGCGAAGTGGGTGACGAGAAGTTTCTGGCGATTGAGATAACCGATCCCGACGACTACGCACGGGTGTATGGGCTTGCCGAGCAGGTGTACGCCGGTTGGAGCGACTACCGCACAAAGACAGACCCCGTCGGTCGTCATATCCCAGTCTTTCGGCTGAAGCCGCGCTAGTGGCTGTACTCACCGAGGGCCGGGGCGCGCCATCGTCCAAGCGACGGTAAGGATTCGTGCAGCGCCGTCCAAGGGAACGATCTGCCTCTGACCTGTGTCGGGCTGACAGGATTTGAACCTGCGACAACTTGACCCCCAGGAAGTAGCGGTAGCGTGTTTTCCCAGGTCGCCGGTGGGGTTTCGCTGCCGGGGCGTGGTGTGTGACGTTCACTGACGCGCAGGTCGTTCATCAGCGCACATGACGTGTGGTCCCTGGGTGGTCCCAGCGCTGGCCGCAACCCTTACTAGCCGTGTACGTACATTCACCGTACAATGAAGTGATTGACAGCTGCGAGCAGAGATGACTGAGGGAAGAAGGAGGTGTCGCTGTGGCAGTCAAAACGAAGCGCATCGAGCTTCGCGCGGAACAAGCGGCCTTGGACCGCATTCAGCGTGCCGCCAACCTTGTCCATGAGCAGACGTCAGAGTTCGTGCGGAAAGCTGCGATGCAACGGGCCGAAGACATCCTGCGTCAGGAGCTGGTAACGGCAATGGAGCCCGAACAGTTCGACAAACTGATGTCCTCGCTCGATGCTGCTGACGACGCGCCGCGGCTGGCGGCAGCCGCACGCAAACCAGCGGTCTTCACAAGGCGTTGAACAATGTTCGAGTCCGCGCGACTCACTGACGCCCACACGCTGGAAGGATTCGACTGCGGTAAGGAGTCGCTGAATACCTGGCTCATCGCCCATGCCCGTCGCGCAGACAGCAGCGGAGTCGCGCACGTCTACGTGTGGACCCCGCTCGGCGAACAGAAAGTCAGCGCCCATTTCGCCATCTGCCCCACCGAAGTAGTACGCAACGACGACGGCGTCTCGGGCTCCATGGCCGGCGGCTATTCCCGCATACCCGGATACTTGATTGCCCGCCTAGCAATCGACACGTCGCTGCGGGGTCAGGGATATGGCGAGCAGCTGCTCCTCGATGCACTGGGCAAAGCCGTTGCCGCATCGGAAATCGGCGGCGGCCGGCTCATCGTCGTTGATGCCATAGACGACGAGGCGCAATCCTTCTACGAGCACTACCACTTCCTTCCCGTCAGGAACCGCGAGCGTCGTCTGGTCATGAAGGTGTCCACAGCGGCGAAAGCGCTCGGGGAGCGCTGGCGAGGGTAAACCCTTCCGCCGAAGAATGTGCTGCACATAGGAGTTGACCGTTAGCGCTGTCGAGAGTTTCGCTGGCGAATTGGACACGCTGCGTGCCGACAATGTGCGTTTGCGTCGTCTTCTTCAGTTGAGTGAGGAACAGGCACGCGCAGCCACCAGTGACCAGGCGACTCTGACGGGGGCGCCGGCCTCATCGATGACAATGGGCTCCAGCTCTGCCGATAAGGTGCGGTTCTTCTTCGAGCTGTTCCGTTGTCGCCACGCGTGAAGCGCGCCGGTTCCGTCGATATAACCCAATAGCCACCGATCGGACGGAGCAATTGCCACGATCGACGACAGTGAGCCCGCGGACTGCGGCCAGTGATTCGAGATCGGCCGATGGCACCGAAAAGGACGTAAGGGCGAGGTTGTGCCCGAAGCCGAAGTGGTGGTCGGCGCCCGAGTCGAGGAGTCGCCGCAGGTCGTCTCCGGCGGAGTCCGACATCGGCAGCGCCAGTGGAAGCCGGCGCGGATGTAGGAATCGGGCGCGAAGGTTCCAAATAAGTGCCAGGTCGTCGATGCTTCCGGGTTCGTACACGACAACAACATTCGGTCCAAACTGGTGGGTAATTCTGTCGTCATCCCACTGGAACCGCGACGATGCGGGGAAGCTCTGTTTGTATGAGCCCTGTAGACCAGTAGTGAGCTTTGCGCGACTCAGGTCGACAGCCGACGTGGTCGTGAAATCCTGCAGCAGAGCCAGCAATCCGGCGGCGCTGCCGTCGCCCTCAACCGCGTGAATCGTGAGTATGTCGTCAAGGTGAGGTCACGACGCAGGTCATTCCAGCTGTTCTGAGGATGCGGATAAGGCGAGAGATCGCCGAGAACGGCCAGGTACGAGAGATGCCACGGATCGTCTTGCGGTAGTCCACGGCATTTCTGTACAACCGGTTTGGGGTCGAGATCGACGACGACTCGAATGAGCTGAGCCGCAGCGGGCCCGTCAGGGTCTGTGTATTTCCGGCGCTCGGCGTCATCCACGAGGTCTGAGTCCTCAATGCCGTCGATATTGCTCTCGTAAAGGATCCTTGACCACCGGCCGTCGATAGAGCTACCCGGAGTCACCGGCAGCAGCGGGTGCGCTGCTCCGCCCCAGGTTCCGCACAGGTCAACGATTTCAGCGGATGCTTCTTCGTAGCTCGCGCGGTCAACGAGGCGAGCTCCCGCTCGAGGGCGTAGCTGTGTGGTGAGTAGCCGCTCTCCGTCGAGCGGATCGGCCGTAAGAAGCGCCCAGATGTCAGACATTTGATTACGGCATCAGAGGCCAGCCGCGGAGCACAACGCCGGACCGCTTGTCCGGAGGATCGACGCTGGCGGCTAGGTCTTGAACCGTTTATGCAATCCGGTCGATAGTCGCCAGAGCTGTCGCCAGATGTTCGCGAGCGATCTCGGCGTC
>DATAZN010000480.1:0-7323 GCA_036272035.1 Mycobacterium sp.
GTGTGCAGGGCCCGGATGGCCGCGCGGTCGTCGACCGGGCCGAACCAGCCGGCGAAGCCCATGGCCCCGAACCCGAGCACGCTGAGCCGGTCGCCGGTGGCCGGGAAGACGCGGTACTCCATCACAGATCCAGGACCAGGCTTGCCGTGCAGGAACGTGACACGTAGATCATCATGCAGTCGCCGGCCTCTCGTTCGTCCTCGCTGAGCACGGAATCGCGGTGGTCGGGCTCGCCCTCGAGCACCGGAGTCTCGCAGGTGCCGCAGGTTCCTTCGGCACAGGAGGACAGGACGCCGATCCCGGCCTCCTCCACCATAGACAGGATCGACCGCTCGGGCGGCACCGTGAGGGTGAACTCGCTGCGGCGAACGCGTGGTCATCATCTAGGTGAACTGGATCAGCTAGCCTAGGCAGCCCCAGAAACTCTTTGATGGGGCGGGTGGGGCTCGAACCCACGACCGGCGGATTATGAGAAGTACGGCTTCGTGCATTGTGCGCACTAGCTGCATGGATACCGTGGAGCTGTGCCGCCGATGGCCCTGAGCGCACTGGTTGCACAGATAGCTCGGTCCACGAACCGGTCCACGGCATCGCCGTCCGATCCCTCATCCCCGCTACTGTGCGTAACATCGCTAGCAGCGCCTGGCGGGCTAGCATCGTGACATGAGCGCGGAGCCTTCAGAGCATGACGGTCACGATGTCATCCGTCTCGGTGGCGAAACGGCTGTCGTGGTTCCGGTGCACGAATACCGCACGCTGAAGGCCCTGCCGGACCGCGCATCCGCCGAGCAGGTCGAGGAAGCCCAGACCGACGCCGCCATCGCCGAGCACGAGGCATGGAAGGCGGCCGGGCGGCCGGACCTGAAGTCGCACGACGAGTTCATGGCTGAGGTGTTCGGCGGCCCCCGGTGAAGATCATCTGGTCAGAGATCGCGCAGGCGACGTCGCTGCGCCCATCGTCCCTGTACCTGTACGTAACACCACTCTTGACACCGCGCAGTTGAAATAGACGGTTGAGCGTAGCGGTGCCCGCACCTCCCTGCGACGGTTGAAGACGACCCTGCAGGAGCGGATCGCTGCTGGTGAATAGAGGCGCTCGTGCCCTAACCTCGTCCGAGAACGAGACGGTGCGGGAGTTCAGCATTTCTAGGAGTTCCATGCGGAAGGCCCCAGCCGCGCTGCGATGTTATCGAAGGACGGCCGAAGCCATCTCGCATGATTAGGCGACTATGGTAGGATAATGGTATGACCTCATCCGCCAAACGAAAGGTTTCGATCACCCTCGACGCGGATCTCGTCGCGGCGATGGAAGCCGACGGCAGTACCACGCTCTCCGCTGAAGTGAACTCGGCCCTGCGGACAGAGTTCACCCGGCGCAAGAGACAGCAGGCTCTGGCAGATCTCCTCGACCGCCTGGCTGACGAGCGAGGCAGCCTGGATACGCCAGAGGATGAGGCCGAGATTGCAAGGTACATGCGTCTACTCGGTGGCGTTACGGAAGAACCAGGCGAACTGCAGGCTGGCTGATGCGACTAGTGCTCGACGCCGAAGCGGTGAACGCATTGCTCGATCCAAGACATCCGGCAGAGCGCAAGGTGCGGCTGGCCATGGAGGCGGCACGCAGGCTGCGTCGCGAGGTCGCGATCGCGACGGGAACCCTCGCGGAGCTGTACCGGGGGGCCGGACGCAATCAGGCACTGGACGCACTCCTCGCCCGGGAATCGGGAGACGGATTGCTGCTCCGTGATACCGATCGGACCCTGGCCCGCCTCATCGGAGCGCTACTCACCGAGGCACGTGCCAGTTCCGCGCTCTTCGCAGACGCTCATCCCGTCGCCGTGGCAGTCGAAGCGGGTGGCGGCGTCGTACAGACGGCTGATCCAGATGACCTCGGCCGACTGGCAGCCCCGTACCGGACGATCGTCATTGAGCCTCTAGCCCAGAGGAAAGGCTGACCGGTCTAGGGCGCTAGGCATTCACCCGTCGATGATGCCCTTCGGTTCCTCGCCAGATGGGCTGGCACCCACCAGCCCGCCGGCACCCTGCAAACACCCATCGAGATGTAATCTCGCAACGCGCCGGGCCGCGCTATCCGTGACCAAGCGGTGCAGGCTAATCACACGGCAGCTCGCCTGCACCGGAACCGGGAGCGGCTCCGGGAAGCACAGGCGCAGGCCTTCCGCGAGCCGAAGAACCTGAATCGACGCTGAACACCCGGGACGGACTCATCGCACTGCCGCACGAATAGCAGCCGCAGCCGGATCTCACGACCCGTCAGCGGGTCCTTCCCGGCGTAGCTGGTGGGGCTCGAACCCACGACCGGCGGATTATGAGAAGTACGCCCCCGTGCACCGTGGGCGCCAGCTGCACGGATACCACGGAGCCGTGCCACCGATGGCCCCGATTGCACTGTTTGCACAGATGGCTCGGTCCACGAACCGGTCCACGCACTAACGTGGCAGTCACCGGATGCCAGCTACAGAACGTTACCGCCGTTCAGCCAACCCAGCGGACGCCCGCGCCCGGCGACAAGGCCACCTGGAGCCGAACGTTGCTAGCCGCCGAGCCACTGGATCTTGACCACAAGCACGAGATCATCAGGCGGGTACGCCAGGAACGTGACCGGGACGGCGGCGCTGGTACTGCACCGGATCCATAATCACGACCGCGTCCATGAATACCGCTAGGGATGCTCGCGGCCGGAAGCAGGTCGGCAAACTCCTGCTGAGCCGGGCCATTTAGCTCCCACCGGTACATGCGTCAGACGCCGAACTGGGTGCGGATCTCCTCCCGGCTCATCCGCTGTTCCGCAGACTGCGGACCCTTGCCTCGGTAGCTGCCGATACGACTTACTGAGCTGGACAGAAGTGACGGCAACTCTGACTGCAACGTGGGCAGCCGACGGCATCCTCTGGCTTCCAGAGCGGCGCGGTTGTGCCGCTCGCGTCCTCGCCACCTCGAATTTGCGGAACTTGGCTACCGGAAAATGGGAATCTAGACTCCGAAAAGCGGGAAAAAAAGTCCCGGAATCCGGGAAAATTAAGTAGCATCAAGGTATGCGCGAGGTTCTAACCGGCTTGGCGGAACGCCGCCTGGTCGATGTTGCTGGGGCTCGGTTCCTCGAGGAGCCAGTGCTTGTCCTCAACGGGCCCCGAACGGTAGGAAAGAGCACACTCCTCGACCAGCTGGCCGGACGTCTAGGCCGGCCAGTGATCGACTGTGACGACCCGGCCACGCGATCAGCAGTGCGAGCTGACCCCGGTCGCTTCGTTGAGTCGGCCGAGCCGGTGCTGATCGACGAGTATCAGCACGTACCCGAGCTCCTCGAAGCCATCAAGGCGCAGCTCAACCGGGATCTGCGCCCTAGTCGGTATGTCCTGGCCGGGTCGACGCGGTACGCCGCCGTCCCGGCGGCGGCCCAGGCGCTAACCGGCCGGGTTGACATCATTCCCGTGCTCCCGCTGACTCAGGGCGAAATCGACGGCGTCACAGAGACGTTCGTGACCAGGCTTCTCGATGGCGACGGGATAGAGGGACTGTCTCCGGACGCACCGGCCGCGACGCGGGACGAATACGCTCGGAGGTCAACGTCAGGCGGGATGCCGGTGGCCCTGCGCCGTCCGCCGGGCCGGTCGCGTTCCCGCTGGTTCGCTAACTACGTCGACCTGGTCGTGGACAAAGACGTGATGGATATATCGCGGGTCCGGCAGCGAGAGATGTTGCCCCGGCTGCTGGGCCAGCTAGCCGCCCGGTCTGGACAGGTACTCAACATCACACCGGTCGCTGGCGCGATCGGCCTGGAGCGGTCGACAGCAGAAAACTACGTCAAGCTCCTCGAGGCTGTCTTCCTTATCTACCGCCTCCCGGCGTGGGGCACGACCCTCGGCTCCCGGGTCGTCAAGCATGCCAAGGTGCATATGGTCGACTCCGGCGTAATGGCCTGGCTGCTCAACCTCACTCCGCAAAAGATCGCCCAGTCAGATCCCTCGACCCTCACTGAGTATGGCCACCTTCTCGAGACGTTTGCGGTAGGTGAGATTCTCAAACAAGTCAGCTGGTCAGACGCTCCGGTAGCGGTCGGCTACTTTCGTACGGAGTCTGGCGACGAGGTAGACCTCGTCCTCGAACGCGACGACGGCCAGGTAATCGCCTTCGAGATCAAAGCAGGCACCCGCGTCAGCGGTGAAGACTTGCGCGGCCTTCGTCTCTTGAAAGACCGGCTTGGCCCGCGGTTGCAAGAAGCCGTCATCCTCTACAGCGGTCAATACGCTTACCGGCACGAGGACTGGGCTTGGATCCTGCCACTCAGTCAAATCTGGACGTGAAACCTCTGATAGGACAAGCGCCCGCGTTGTTAGGACAGAAACCCTCAGGTCAAACTGGTTCTGTAAACCAATTTGTCAAACTGGACGCTGCGGGACGGGTTGAGACGGCAAAGATGGCCGAAATGACGCGAGCCCTCGCCGCCGTCTGTTAGGTCAGCGCGGCAGACTAGGGACCACCCGAGATGGCAGACGGCCGCGTAGTCCCCTAACCAGTCCACAGAAGCAAGATCCAAATTGGTAAACACCTGGTGGGGCGGGTGGGGCTCGAACCCACGACCGGCGGATTATGAGAAGTACGGCTTCGTGCACCGTGGGCGCTAGCTGCACGGATACCGCGGAGCCGTGCCGTTGGTGGCTCCGATTGCACTGGTTCCACAGATGGCTCGGTCCACGAACCGGTCCACGGCACCGGCGCCCGATCTCTTAATCCTGCTACTGTGCGTGACGCCGCCAGGAACGTCCGGCCCGCGGCCGGGCAAACTCCTAGCCAGACTCTGCCTTGAGACATGGCACGGATAATTCTGCTGCTGCCCTGCGTCAAGCCATCGGCCGGGCGGCCCTAGGTCGCCGCGACTCCACGCCGCCGAACGACCCGACCCCGACCGCTATCTGGGACTATGCAGCCTCGGGCCAGGCAGTCAGGGAAGCAGCCGAGATCGTCCAGGTCGCCTACGCGAGGTCCCGGGTGGCTGAGTGGCACCGGGCACTCCGAAGATGAATGCACTGTGCAGTCAGTGATGATAATATGCATTCATGACCGCACTTACCATCCGGGATGTGCCCGAGGACGCCGTGCGCACGATGAAGATTCGCGCGGCTCAGGCTGGCCAGTCTCTGCAGGCTTACCTCCGGAGCTTGATTGAGCGCGAGGCGGCCAGGCCCACCGTGGCGGAGGCCGTGGAGCAGACCCGCAGGCAGGTAACCGCCGACATCAGCACCGCCGACATCCTCGCCTCAATCGATGAGGGACGAACCGGACGTTGATCGTCATCGACTGCTCGGCCATGATCGAACTGCTGGTAGCGAAGACGCATACGGGGGATGCCGTAGCTCGCCGGGTAAGTTCAGCGCCGACTCTGTATGCGCCATACGTGCTCGACGGAGAGGTCATCTCGGCGCTTCTCGGCCTCAGGCGCGGACAGAAAATCTCGGAGCAGGAAGCCGACGCCGCGCTCTCCAGCTACCGCGTGTTCCCCGTCGAACGGCAGGACGTGCTGCCCTTGTGGCCTCGCCTTAAGAACCTTCATGCCAACCTGTCCGCCTACGACGCTCAGTATGTTGCCTTGGCCGAAGCACTCCATATCCCCTTGATCACCGCCGACGCACGTATCAAGCGCAGCGGTGCAGCACGATGCGAGGTCGAAGTCTTCGACGCGCACACTTGACCTGTGGAGTTGACGGCAGCCGCGCGTGGCTGGTGGGGCGGGTGGGGCTCGAACCCACGACCGGCGGATTATGAGAAGTACGGCCTGCTGCATCGCATGCTCTACCTGCACGGATGCCACGGAGCGGTGCCGCCGGTGGCATTGACTGCACCCTTTGCGCAGGCGAACCGGTCCACGACTGGCACAGTAAGCATTGACTGACGACTACGAAGCGTTACTGCGCATCGCGCGAGTATCCGCCGTTCCGCGCCGGGCGACCTCGTCCGCCGTGACACCGTCCATCGAGTAGTACTTAGTAGTACCATTACTCTTATGGAGTCCGTGACGGTAAGCGAACTGAATCGGCAGACCGCCAGGGTGCTGGAGCGTGTCAAGGCTGGGGAGTCCGTCGAGATCAGCGAGTACGGACGACCTGTTGCCCGCATCATGCCCGCCGCCCCCAGCACGGGGGTCCCGCTGCTCGATCGCCTAATCGCGCAAGGCCGGGCAACCCCGGCATCCAACCCCGGCCCCATCCCGCCCACTCCGCCCCGCGGCGAGGCGGATGGGGACGTGTCCCTCAGCGCAACTCTGGCGCAGATGCGCGATGACGAGCGGTACTGATGATCTACCTGGATACCTCGGCTGCGCTCAAGCTCGTCGTGGCCGAGCCAGAAACCGGGTGCCTGGAACTGTGGATGGCAGAGCGCGCCGGAATCCCGCGCGTGTCCTCGCGGCTGCTCCGCATTGAGATGCTGCGGGCCGTGACCCGCGCTGCGCCGCACCAGATAAGCCGCGCCAATGTTGTCTTGTCCGCGATCGCGTTGCTGAGCATGGACGATGTCCCTCCCGCGGCTGAGGTTATCGGGGACAAGACGCTGCGCAGCCTCGACGCTATCCACCTCGCGACCGTTCATGAAATACGAACCGATCTGAGTGCCTTCGTCTGCTACGACAAGAGACTGCAGGACTCAGCGCACGCCCTCGGACTGCCCGTCGAAGCACCTGCCTGACGAGGTATACGCAGAGCCGCTGGCCATACGGCGCCCCGAACTTGATGTTCTGCGCCTACCCGCCCCGTAATGGACAGCGGCGCAGACGTGCGCCGAATCGGCAGGGAGGAATTATTCGGGCTGGTAGCAGTTCGCGCTTGCCACGCTGCGCAGCCGCGGAGAACGCTGTCGTTTATGGACTTCAGAGCAGAGGATCAGCGCATCCACGTGCTCGGCCGGACCACGACGGCGGCCCCAAAGTTGCCACGTCGTAAACCCGAGACGTATTCCAACGCGGCAAGGATCCGGGTGACAGATTCCTGGCGTTTCGGTAGGTCGCGTGTCTCGTGTTCCACACGACATCGATATCGAAGTAGCCATGGCTTACCCGATTGCGCATGTCTATGATGACACGCCAGGACACTTCGGGATGCGCGTCGCGTTAGTGAATCGCTCTACTGACATCGGTCCACGGCCATCAACGATTTGACAGCGAAACTGCTGGTGGGGCGGGTGGGGCTCGAACCCACGACCGGCGGATTATGAGAAGTACGGCCCCGCGCACCGTACGCGCTAGCTGCACGGATACCACGGAGCCGTGCCGCCGATGGCCCTGAGCGCACTGGTTGCACAGATGGCTCG
>DATAZN010000481.1:0-5142 GCA_036272035.1 Mycobacterium sp.
GCCCACGAGCGAGCTATCGGTGCCAGCGGCGACAGCACCTACCGCACTCGGGTCTATGACTACGTGCGGCAGTTGGATTGGGCGCCCGAATACAACGAGCGGGCCTTGAGTAACCCGTTCGTCGACGGCTGGCATGGCCACGAAGCCGAACTACAGGCGTCGTTGCCCGAAGTGGTGCGGACATATCAAGCCGCCGTTGCCGCAGAAGACTTCGAGGCCGCTGCCATCCTCATCGGTGAGTCGATCGGACTTATCCACGCGGTGCGTCCCGCTGCCGACATCGTCGCCGAGATGGCGGCTGAGGCCGACCGAATCATGAACCGCAAGAACAGCTTTGGGACGAGTTCAGTACAGGGGGGACCAGGCTGACGTCCGAAGCAGTCGACTCTCCCACTGATCGCGGTACTTCAGGGCATCGAACATGTAAGTCCCCGGCCCGCGATGCTCGGGCGGGATGTCGGTAGTCAGCAGATGCTTCAGGATGGCGTAGTCGTTGGTCGAGTCAATCTTTTGCCACAGCATCGCCTCTCGGCGTTTGTAGCTGCCCTGCGCCACCTGGAAGCAGGCCTGGATTTCGAGCACTCGTCTGCCCGGGGGCGCCTTGGAAAGCACGCGGTAATAGATCTCATCCCATGAACGGATGTAGTCGTCCAGCGCGGCATAAGGCCATCCGGTGTCCTCCATGAACAAACTCTGGGGGTGCGTCGCACCGTCGGTGGGTACGGTCGTCAGGTCCACTTCTTGCAGCGGCGACCACTCGACCGGCAACAGGATCTTGCCGGTGACCTCGTGGCGCAGGTTGTCCAATTCGCGCATCCACGGCGCCAGATCGCCTTGTTGTGCCCGGCGGGCCAGGCTTTCCCACGCCGCGCCGTCAGCTATCGCGGTAACAGTGACCACGTTGTAAGCCAACCCCGAGCCGTGCGCATGGTTGGTGTACCACAGCAACCGAGCGTTCTCCTCCTTCGCCAGGATGGGCATCCAGCCTTCGCGATAGGCGGCCTCGAAGTCGTCCTCGCGGGCGCCGACGACCTGGTGGGTTTCGTGAAGAAATAGCACGGCAACTCCTTTCGATAGCTCAGGCGTTCTCGGCGATCAACAGGGCGAGTTGGCGGCGGTTGACTTTGCCTGTGTCGCTGTACGGGATGCGGTCGACGATCGCCAGCCGCTCAGGCAACTTGAAATAGGCGATGAAGTCACGGCAATGCGACCGCAGCTCGTCGAGCGTGACGGGGAGGTGAGTAACGACCGCAGCGCCCACCCGCTGACCCATCTCCTCATCGGTAATGCCGGCGACCGCGACGTCGCTCACCGCGGGATGGGTGCGCAATGCCTCCTCGACCTCGATCGGGCCGAACTTCTCTCCCCCGCGGTTGATGGTGTCGCTGAGCCGGCCGCTGGGATAGATGTAGCCGTCGGCATCGCGCCGTGCGAGGTCACCGGTATGCAGCCAGCCTCCGGTGACGTTCTGGCTGGTGTTCACCCACAACTCGCCAACAACCCCCGCTTCGACGTCTGTCCCTGTGTCGGGATCCACCACCCGGACCTCAACCCCGGGCAGCGGCTTTCCTACCGAGCCCACTCGGTTGGGATCGCGGTGGTCCTGCGGCATCAAACTTGTGTAGGCGCCCAGCGTTTCGGTCTGGCCAAACACATTGGCAAACGCGACATGCGGCAGGGCGACCATTGCACGGCGCACCAATGGGACGGGCGCGGCCGCCGCTCCATAGGCGATGGCAATCAGCGACGTCAGGTCGGTGCCGGCGAAGTCGCGGTGGTCAAGGATCCGGTGCAGCATCGTTGGTACCAGGAATGCGGTGCGCACCCGATGCTCCCGCACCAGCCGCAACCACTCTGCAGCATCGAACCGCTCCTGCACGACCGAGGTATTGCCCGAGTACAGGCTGGCGAGCATGCCCAGGGAGCCGCCGACGTGGAAGAACGGGACACACATCATGGCCACTGTGGGCGCTGACTCCGGGCGGAACGGTTGCCCCATTCCGCGGATGCGTCCATCCAGTTGCGTGCTGGTGATTCCGACCGCTTTCGGGAGCCCGGTGGTACCGCTGGTGAACAAGACCAGGGCGTCGCGGTCGTCGATGTTCTCCGCCGTCTTCGCCGCGGGAATAGGGCTGTCGCTCAACAGATCAGCGGCCGTCAATACTTTGCTCGCGCCCGCTTCATGGAGCCGGGCCGCGTGTGCATCGCCCGCAACCGCGACGTCGGCGCATCCCGCATTCTGCATCAGGGCCCGCAGCTCTGATGTTGTGAGCGCGGGGTTCATCAGCGCGGCCGCTGCGCCGATGCGCGCTGCCGCGAGCACCGATGCGATGGAAAGTAGGCTGCCGCCGTCGACGACGGCGACGCGGCTTCCGGCCGCGACACCGTTGGCAGCCAAACCCGCGGCGCAACGTTCGATGGTGGCGGAAAGTTGGCCGTATCCGATTGTGTCCCTGCCGATGATGAGCGCGACGCGGTCGGGGTCGCCGATGGCGGCGGCGTCGGTGATGGTGCCGATGTTCATGCGCGGCTTAATACAACGGTGACCACGAGGAAGTCCGAAGTAGCCGGCTGGTCCATTGATCGCGGAGGTCTAAAGCCTCGTACATCCACATTCCCGGCGCACGGTAGCGGGCCGGGATCTCGTTCCGCAGGAGATTGAGCAGCGCCTCCGGCTGGCGGATCCGTTGCATCAGTACCACTTCCCGGCGCAGGTGACTGCCCAGGGCGGGCTGGAAGCCAGCCTGAATGTCCAGCATCGACTCCGAGGTCTCTAGGCTCTTGGAGTACATCTCGCCGCAGCGGTCGATGTACTCGGTGAACGTGTTCTCGTACGGCCACATGGTGTCCTCCATGTAGAGGCTCAGCTCGTGTTCCCGTCCATCGGTTGGTATTTCGCCGAACGGCACCTCCTGAAGTGGCGACCACGGAAGCGCCACGAGGAGCTTGGCCGCTACGTCGTGGCGGAGCGCGTCGAGCTCACGCATCCACTGCCGCAGATCGCCCCGCTGAATGCGTCGCGCCAGGCGCTCCCATGCCGCACCATCACGAACGGCGGTCACCGTGACGACGGTGTAGGCGGGGCCGGTGCCGTGGGCGTGGTTGGCGTACCAGAGCAACCGGGCTTCGTCACCGGCACCGAGCATGGCCATCCAGCCGTCGCGGAATGCGGCCTCGAACTCATTCTCGGCGCGTCCCCGCACCGTGTGTACCTCGTGCATGAAGAGCATGCCGCGAGACCTCCTGTGCAAGCGCTGCACCGCGCTTCCGCTCAGACGGACGGTAACCCGCGGCGTCGCGTCCTGTCCACGGGCCGGAACCTGGACAGTCACGCCGAACATCTGGTTTGCTCGCTTCATGGCCAGGCTTGATGTGCCCGACGGCCCCGGTGGTGAGGCCGCAATGATTTGGACGCTGCGACCTCAGCTCGGTGACATGGTCGAGCGAATGATCCGCGGCGCTTACCAGCAGAGCATCCTGCCCCCGGACGAGCGCGAACTGGCCAGGATGCGGATCGCGCAGATCAACGACTGCGTGGCGTGCTCGGACTTCCGCGCGGATTCGGTGCTCGAGGCCGGCCTCGCACCTGAGCTGTATGAGAACGTCGCGGCTTACGCCACCTACCCCGGCTACACGCCGCGGCAACGTCTTGCCATCGAATACGCCGAGCGATTCGCGAACGACCACGCATCGATCGACGACGCGTTCTTCGGACGGCTGCGTGAAATCTTCACCGACGAGGAACTCCTCGATCTCACACTCTGTGTCGCGGTGTTCCTTGGCCTCGGACGCTCGTTGTCCGTGCTCGGCGTCGATCAGTCCTGCGCGATCGACCTCTGAGCACAGCGAGAAGGACAGCATGGATATCGCCACCGTCGACGAATTGCTGAGCACCACGCGGTCGGTACGCAAACGTCTTGACCTGGCCCGGCCGGTCGGTCGCGACGTGATCCTCGAGTGCATACAACTGGCGATGCAGGCGCCCACGGCAAGCAATACGCAGGACTGGCGGTGGCTGGTGATCACCGACCCCGACAAACGCGCCGGCATCGCAGAGATCTACAGCAGCATCGGCGCTGAGTATCTTGCAATGGCCGCCAAGGACACGTCCGACCCGCAAACCCAGCGCGTGTACGCCAGCGCGTTCAGCCTCACCGACACGCTGGCCCAAGTTCCCGTGCATGTCATCCCCTGCCTGGAGAACCGCATCGACAACTCCAGCGTGCTGACCGCCGCGTCGGCTTGGGCGTCGATCATCCCGGCCGGCTGGAGCTTTTTGCTCGCGCTCCGCTCTCGTGGCCTCGGATCGGTCTGGACGACAATGCATTTGGCCAAGGAGCAAGAGGTAGCTGAATTGCTTGGCATCCCGGCCACGGTCACACAGGCTGCGCTTTTCCCGGTGGCCTACACGATTGGCACTGACTTTCGGCCGGCCTCGCGACCGCCCGCGGAGACCGTCACCTTCTGGGACAGCTGGGGAGAAAGCTGATGCAATCCTTCACCGTTCGATTCCATGTCGACGCACCGCCGAGGAAGGTGTGGCGGGTGCTGCACCCGCCGGTGCCGCCGAACCCGCCCAAGCCGCGGCTGCTTGAGTGGCCGACCGGCAGCATGGAGATTCTGAACGAAGGCGACGACGCCGGCGAGGGTCTCGTCCGCACCTGTGTCTTCCCGGTGCCCAAGTACTTGCTGTCGGGTGGCAAAGGCCGCTCGTGGGAGACCGTCACCGAGGCCACGATGGACAAGCTGTCTCGCTATGTTGCAATCGGGAAGCCGCTCTGGTCGCGCGCCGAGGGCTACCACCAACTCGAGGAACAGCCCGACGGCACCACCATGCTCACCTTCCATGAGACGTATCACGCATTCAACCCGTTGTTGCGTCTCCTTCTCGAAAGACCCGTCCACGCAAAGATTTCTCGCGATAACATCGAAATTTACGAGCACGCGCTCAGCTATGTCGGGTCGGTCAAGCGACTGGCCTAGCTGGTTCCCCGCCGGCGGGCTGTCGGCACGGCACCGGAGCGTACTGGCCAGTAGCTGAAAATTGTTTCTTAGCAAAGTATTAAACGCTGGAACAGGTGACCTTAGAGTAGGCAATTAGCGTCTCAAACAGGTTCGGGTCATCGTTGATCCCGATATTGC
>DATAZN010000482.1:0-8487 GCA_036272035.1 Mycobacterium sp.
CACCGCCCATCGGGCCCGCAAGCTGGTCTATTCGCCCGACCTGGATGGTCGCGCCGATCCGGGCGAGGTGGTGTGGACCTGGGTGACGTACGAGGAAGACCCGACCCGCGGCAAGGACCGCCCGGTGCTGGTGGTCGGCCGCGACCACGCCACGCTGCTCGGCTTAGTGCTGTCCAGTCAGGAAAGGCACGCCGCCGATCGGGACTGGGTCGGAATCGGTAGCGGCAGCTGGGATTACGACGGCAGACCCAGTTGGGTGCGGCTGGACCGGGTGCTCGACGTCCCGGAAGAAAGCATCCGCCGCGAGGGCGCGATTCTGGAACGCGCCGTCTTTGACGTCGTGGCCGCGCGGCTACGCCGCGACTACTCCTGGAGCTGAGTCAGCCCTGCGTGATGTAGGACTGCAGCTGCTCGTGCTCGCTTTCCAGCTCTTCCATCCGCGTCTTCACGACGTCGCCGATGCTGACGATGCCGATCAGCTTGCCGTCCTCGAGCACCGGCACGTGCCGGACCCGATGCTCGGTCATCAGCAACGTGAGGCTGTCGACCGTGTCTGACTTCGTACAGGTCGAGACCACCGCGGTCATGATCTTCTCGACCGGCAGGGCGAGCGTCGACGCTCCGTGGGCGTGTAGCTGGCGCACGATGTCGCGCTCAGAAACGATGCCCTTCACGCCGTCGGGCCCGACCACCACCATGGCGCCGATGTTGTGTTCGGCCAGCCCGGCGAGCAACTCAGCGACCGTCGCGTCGGGGTTGATCGTCACCACCGCGCCGCCTTTGCCGCGCAACACATCTGCAATCCGCATTGAGCCTCCAGCCGCGTGTGATCAGGTTCACACCAGGCTACGACGATAACTGTCAGCGTGAAAGGAGCTGACAAAAATCAGGTGAACAACCAGGTCAGGTAGCCGCGGTCGAGTCGCTGCGGCGTGTCGGCAGCCGTGCGCCCGCCACCAGCAGCCACGCCAACGCCGCGACCCGTGCCACCGGCAAGGCCGGTCCCAGCGGCTGCCAGGCCAGCACCAGCATCGTCAACTCACAGAACGCGGCGATCGCTATCCCCACCCACGCCACCGCTCGCGGCAGCAGCCCGAGGGCCAAGCAGGAAGTCGCGATGCCCGCGATGAGAACGCCAAGCGCCACCACGTGCGCAGCGCCACCGACGAGGAAGGTCAGCAAGTACAGCGCCCGGACCAACGTGGTGTCCCCGGTGATCTCCGGTCGCGACAACGTCCAGCCCAGTAACCCCGTCAGTCCCAAACTGCCGGCCGCCAAGATCCCGCCGGTCAACGCGATCGTCGGTCCCACGCCGATGTCACCGAGCCAGCGCAGCCGGGCGCTGACGGTCGCGGCGTAGACCGCCAGCAGCACCGACGAGCCGAACACCGCCACCGCGATGATGTGCACCGCCAACGATTGGGTTTGCACGTAGTGCTGGACCGGACCTATCGGCCCGTATGGCAGCGGCATCAGGCCGCCGAGTGCGACGCCGATCGCCAAGCCGCCGAAGAGCAGCGCGATGCACATCGCGGCGAGCAGCACCAGCGACGGCCCATCGTGTGGCCGCGAATCAGCCATGCCGAAACGATAAGGCGGAAAGCTATGCCAATCGGGTGATTTCGACGACGACGTCGAGATCGGTGGCGCCCTGCCCGTGGTAGATGCCCTTCAGCGGCGAGACGTCGGCGTAGTCCCGCCCGACGCCGACAGTGACGTACTGCTCGTTGATCTCGCTGTCGTCGGTGGGGTCGTGGTCCCACCAGCTTCCTGTCCAGGCTTGAATCCAGGCGTGGCTCTGGCCATCGACGGTCTCCCCGATCACTGCGTCAGCGTCCGGATGGTGATAGCCAGACACGTACCGCGCAGGAATTCCCATGCTGCGCAACACCATCAGCGTTAGATGTACGAAGTCCTGACAGACGCCTTTGCCTTCACGTAAAGCATCGGAACCTGACGTGTGCACTCCGGTGCTGCCTTTGACGTAATCCAATTCGCTGCGGACCCAGGCGGCTGCCGCGATGACGGCGTCCGCGGGCTCATGTTCCTTGGCGATCCGCTTGCCAACGGCCGCAATGCGTTTGCTCGTTGGCGTGTAATCGGTCGGACGCAGCAACTCGTCGTACCGATCGATCACCGCCTCTTGCGTCAGATCAGACCAGGACAGCTCCTCGGTCACCGGATCGGGCTGGTCTGTTTCGACCACTGACGCCGACGTCACGGTCAACTCGGTGTGCGGCGCGTGCAAGTCGAACGCCGTCACCGCGGTGCCCCAGTAGTCGACGTACCGGTACGACCTTGTCGCGGGGACGGTCTCGACCCGGTTGAGGACGACGTTCTGTCGGGAGTCCGATCTCGGTGTGAGCCGGGCTTCGTTGTACGAGGCCGTCGCCGGCGACGGGTACGCATAGCCGGTCGCATGCAGAACACGTTGACGCCACATCAGCTCTTCCCCCGCTTGGTCGGCAGCGGATCGCGGTGGCCGGCATCAGACCAGGCAACCCACGGCACAGCGTGAAAGTACTGCGTCGACAACGCTTCTCCGACGTCGAAACACGATTTCTGCAAGCCGGCGAGCCGCATCTCCAGCGACTCGAGCAGAACCCCCGGCCGCACGAATTCAAGCTCGCTGCGCGCCCTTCCCAACAAACGCTGAGCCTCCGAAACGGCGCCGATGCGACTACCCCGGTTGTGCAGCAGTTCGTCGAGGCTGTGCTCGGCCAACTTCAGCGAGTAGAAAATCGACCGCGGGAAGAGGCGGTCAAGCAGGATGAACTCGACGACCCGATTAGCGTCCAGCACACCGCGATAGGTACGCAGATAGGTGTCGTGCGCGCCCGCGGAGCGAAGCACCGTCACCCACGCCGGGGACACCGCGCTGTCGCCCACCCGCGACAGCAACATGCGCACGGTCATATCCACTCGCTCGATCGCGCGGCCCAAGACCATGAAGCGGTAACCGTCATCACGCGACAGTGTCGAGTCGGCAAGTCCGGCGAACATCGCCGCGCGACCCTCGATGAACGACAGAAACTCATGCGGGCCACGGCGTTTGGCAGCACGCTCACGTTCGCCCAGTGCGTTGAAGGTGGTGTTGAGGCACTCCCAAGTTTCAGTGGATGTCACCTCGCGGGCCGACCTCGCGTTCTCCCTCGCGGCCGAGATGGCGTCGACAATAGAGGAGCCGTCGCCCGGAGGTTTGTGGCTAAATGCCACCAGGTCGGTCAACGACCACACGTCCAGCTCAGTATCGGGAGCCTCAATTCCCAAGACCTGCAACAGCACTCGCGAAATATGGTCGGGGTCGACGCTGGAATCCTCCAGCAGCTGGTGCACCGTCACGTCGAGGATGCGCGCGGTGTCGTCGGCACGCTCGACATAGCGACCGATCCAGTACAGCGCTTCGGCATTGCGGGCCAGCATCAGCGAATCACCGCCTGCTGTTGGTGCTGTTGTTGCTGACTGGGTTGTTGTTCCAGGACCGGTTTCGACTTCGGCTGTCTCTGCTGCTGGAACTGCCTCTGTGACTGCTGCGGCTTTTCGCCGTCCGACTCGCTGTTGGTCGTGACCGGTTTGGGCAGCTTCTTCACAACCTCGGCGGCACCAAGCTCACGGTCGGCCGCCGACGTGCGCGACGCCAGCACCCAGGTGTCCTTGGACCCGCCGCCCTGGCTGGAGTTGACCACCCGCGACCCCTCGACCAGTGCCACCCGGGTCAGGCCGCCCGGCAGCACCCACACGTCGTCGCCGTCGTTGACGGCGAACGGCCGCAGGTCGACGTAGCGGGGCGTCAGTGTGTCGCCGATCTGCGTCGGGACGGTCGACAGCTGCATCATCGGCTGCGCGATCCAGCCTCGCGGGTCATCACGGATGCTTTTGCTGATCGCGTTCAGCTCTTTGTTGGACGCTTCCGGACCGAACACGATGCCGTAGCCACCCGAGCCCTCAACGGGTTTGATCACCAGCTCGTCGACCCGGTCGAGCACCTCTTCGCGCTCGTCGTCCATCCAACACCGGAAGGTGTCGACGTTGGCCAGCAGCGGCTTCTCGCCGAGGTAGTACTCGATGATGGTCGGAACGTAGGTGTAGACGAGTTTGTCGTCGCCCACCCCGTTGCCGATGGCGCTGGAGATCACCACGTTGCCCGCGCGGGCCGCGTTGAGCAGACCGGCCACGCCCAGCACCGAATCGGGACGGAACTGCATCGGATCCAAATAAATGTCGTCGATGCGCCGGTAGATGACGTCGACCTGGACCTCTCCTTCGGTGGTGCGCATGTAGACCTGGTTGTCCCGGCAGAACAGGTCGCGGCCTTCGACCAACTCGACACCCATCTGGCGGGCCAGCAGCGAATGCTCGAAATACGCCGAGTTGTAGACGCCCGGCGTCAGCACCACCACCGTCGGGTCGGCCTCGTTGGTGGCCGCGGAGTTGCGGAGCGCCCGCAGCAGGTGCGCTGCGTAGTCGTCGACGGCGCGTACCCGGTGGCTGGCGAACAGGTTCGGGAAGACCCGCGCCATCGTGCGGCGGTTCTCCATCACGTACGAGACCCCGGACGGAGAACGCAGGTTGTCCTCGAGGACCCGCCAGGTGCCCTTCTCGTCGCGGATCATGTCGATGCCCGCGACGTGGATACGCACGCCGTTGGGCGGCATGATGCCGACGGCCTGACGGTGGAAATGCTCGCAGGAGGTGATCAGCCGGCGCGGAATGACGCCGTCACGCAGGATCTCCTGGTCGCCGTAGATGTCGTCGAGGTATGCCTCGAGGGCCTTGACACGCTGGGTGATGCCACGCTCCAGCCGCGTCCACTCGGCGGCCGAGATGACTCGCGGGACCTGGTCCAGCGGAAACGGCCGCTCCTGACCGGACAGCGAGAACGTGATGCCTTGGTCGACGAAGGCCCGGCTCAGCGCCTCGGCGCGGTCGTCGAGGTCGGCGGAATCCGATGGCGCCAGCTCTCGATAGATGCCCTTATAGGGTCCGCGAACGTTTCCCTGCGCGTCGAACATCTCGTCGAAGGCCTCAGCGTAGCTACCACCCGCGGTGTTATAACCGTCAAAGATCTGCTCGTAGGGCGACTGCGGCTTGCTGCGCTGTTGCCGTTTGGTTTCTCCAGGCAAGGTTCGAAGGGCCACTGTGCCATGCTGCATCAGATCTCTCTGCTCCGCAGGCCCGGGGTCTTCGCTTTGGGTGAATGGATCCCGGACTGTTACCCTAGGCAGTCGCCGCTTAAGCGTGAGATCGCGCTACGGCAAACCGTGACACCACAAGCCGCTGAGATTTACGAAGGAATTACGCGTGGCCAACATCAAGTCGCAGCAAAAGCGCAACCGCACCAACGAGCGCAACCGACTGCGCAACAAGTCGGTGAAGTCGTCGCTCCGCACAGCTGTCCGCGCATTCCGCGAGGCCGCTGAGTCGGGCGAAAAGGACAAGGCCGCCGAACTGCTGGTCGCCACCAGCCGCAAGCTGGACAAGGCAGCCAGCAAAGGTGTGATCCACAAGAACCAGGCGGCCAACAAGAAATCGGCGCTGGCACGCGCCCTCCACAAGCTCGGTAGCTAGTCCGCGACGAGCTCGGCAACCTTTCTCACCGCTGCTTCCAGCGCGTAGTCCGCGTCCGCGGCCGCGCCTTTCACATCGGCGTTCAGCGCGGCCACCAGCCGCATCGCGGTAGCCACCGAGTCACGCGACCATCGTCGCGCCTGCTTCTGCGCCTTCTGCACTCGCCACGGCGGCATTCCCAATTCGGCGGCCAGCCGGTAGGGGTCGCCCGAGAGCGACCCGACCCGCCCGATGCTGTGGATGGCCTCGGCCAGCGCGTCAGCCAGTACCACATGCGGCTCGCCGCGCAGCATCGCCCAGCGCAGCGCTTCGACGGCTCCCTCGACATCGCCCACCACGGCCTTGTCGGCGATATCGAAACCTTTCACCTCGGCCCTGCCGCTGTGGTAGCGCCGCACTGCGGCGGCGTCGACGTGCCCGCCGGTGTCGGCCACCAATTGTGAACAGGCCGAAGCGAGTTCGCGTACATCAGAACCGACCGCATCGAGCAGAGCTGCCAGTGCGTCGTCGTCGACCTTGACCTTCAGTGCGCGAAATTCCTTGCGGACGAAGTCCGCGCGTTCGCCGGCCTTGGTGATCCGCGCGCACAGATACACCTGTGCACCCAGCGCGCGAATCTGATTCGCCAGCGCCTTGGCTCGCCCGCCACCCGAATGGACGACCACCAGCTCGGTGCCCTGCGGGACATCCGCCGCGGCGTTGGCGATCAATTCGGCGGCTTCTTTGCCGGCTTCTCCGGCGGCTTCCAATACGACGACGCGCTCGTCGGCGAACAGCGACGGGCTCAGTAGTTCGGCGAGCTCGTAGACGCCGACGTCACCGGCCCGCACCCGGCTCTCCGGGACGTCGACGGTGCCAGCTCGCTGCCGTGCCGCGCGCAGCACGTCCGCGACGGCGCGCTCGACCAGCAGCTCCTCATCTCCCAGTACCAGATGCAATGCCGAATCCTGCTGGCTCACCGGTTGATCGTGTCACGTCCGGCCGACAGGGCCGCCGGCCCCTCTCAGCAGACCCGACAATGACCAGGCGAGCAGCGCGCAGGCTGCCAGCGCCACGCCCGCCCGGAACCACCGCCACCGCCAGAGCAGCACGCTCAGCAGTCCTGCGGCGCCGACGACCAGCACACCGGCGATCCCGGCCGGTACCGGCAGGCTTGCCGCGGGGATATTCGCGGCCCAATGCGCGATCCGCAACAACCACCACAGTTCGGGGCCGGTGAACCGGATTAGCAATTGCGCCCCAGACGGCCAGAACAGGCATAGCGCGGCCGCGGCGGTGCCGAGCACGGTGATCGGCGCGATCAGCGCCGCGACCGCGAGATTGGCTGCCGCCGACACCAGGCTCACCCGGCCGGAGATGCCGGCGATCAGCGGCGCCGTCACCAACTGCGCGGCGCACGCCACGCAGACGGCGTCGGCCAGCGGTTTGGGCCAACCCGCTGCGACCAGACGGCGAGACCAGATCGGCGCGATGACCACCAGCGCGGCCGTCGCCACCACCGACAAAGCCAGGCCCACGTCGACCGCCAACTGCGGCGCGACCACCATCAACAACAGCACGGTGCCGGCCAATGCCGGAATTGCTTGCCGGCGCCGCGACGACAGCACACCCACCAAGGCGATCGCGCCCATCACCGCCGCCCGCAACACGCTGGCGGTCGGCTGCACCACGATGACGAACAGCACCAACGCGGTGCCCGCCAACGCCACCGCGGCGCGCGGGCCGATCAGCCGCGACGAAAAAAGCACCGCTGCGCAGACGATCGTGACGTTAGCCCCAGACACCGCGGTGAGGTGGGTCAGACCGGCCGTGCGGAATTCTTGCCCGGTCACGGGGCTGACGGTGGACATGTCGCCAAGGACTAGCGCCGGCAGCATCGCCGCCTGGTCTGCTGGCAGCACGCGACGAGCCGTGTCCGCGAACCCCGCGCGGACCGCGTAGGCAGCCCGATGCACCGGCCCGGCGCGGCCTGTGGTCGGCCTACCGGTCGCGGTGATCACGGCCACCGTCAGGTCGTGACGGGTGGGCGGGGTCATTCTGGCGCGAAACCGGATCGGCTGGCCGACCATCACTCCGCCGAAGTCGCGCACCGGAGCGAAAACGACTGCGCGGCCATAAGTCTCGTCGCTGCCGAGCTGACGCATCACGGCGCGAAACACCAGCCGTCCGTGGCCGACTGGTATGGCGCTTTCGGTGGGCGTGACGGCCACCTCCACGCTGGTGCCAAATGTCGCGACGATCGGGTGATGAGCGACTGCGTTGGCGCGCAACGCGATCGCGAACCCGAAACCCGCACCGACGACGCCCGCGGCGGCCAAGCCGATGCCGATCGTCCGCATCCGGGACCGCTGCGCGCCAGCACGCCACAGCAGCGCGCCGGACACACTGCCTGCCGCACATAGCGTCCCGACGATGTTCCCGATCGGCCACAAGATTCCCGCGGCCGTCACCACCCAACTGATCACCGCGGCCGGCACCAGACGCGCATCCAGCCGCGCCGTCGATGGGTCGGCGCCAGATGATTGCGCCACCTGCCTCAGACACGGACTAGTGGGCGCAGCTTTTCCAGCCGCCCGGGACCGATGCCGTCGACCTCCCCCAGCTGGTCGACGCTGGTGAACTTTCCATTGGCGTTCCGCCAGGCCACGATGGCGGCCGCCCGCACCGGCCCGACACCGGGCAGAGTGTCCAACTGATCCACGGTCGCCGTGTTGAGGTTGACCAGCGCGGTCGGGGCGCCCTTCGTCGGCCGAGACGTGGCGCTGGGTGTGCCGGGAACCGCCGAACCGGGACTCACCGAACCGGGACTCACCGAACTGCCCAGGACAGCCGGCTGTCCTTTGACCGGCGCCATCCCCACCACGATCTGCTCGCCGTCATCAACCTGCCGAGCCATGTTGAGCCCGATGGTGTCCGCGC
>DATAZN010000483.1:0-2181 GCA_036272035.1 Mycobacterium sp.
CGACGACATTTTCGATCTGCCTGAGTCGACGAACCCGCCACCGATGCCCACGGTGTAGCCGAAGCGATGCCGGCTGCCCAGCAGGGTCTCGTTGATCCGGGGAAATTCCTGCGAGCGGTCGTCGCGGCGTTCGCTGGTCACCGCTCCGGTCGTCAGGTTGATGGTCCACCGATCCAAGGTGGGCGCGGTGTCGCCGGGTCCACGACGGTCACGGTCGAACATCCGCTCGTAGCGGACCACGTCGAGCACCACTACTTCGTGGGAGTTGCGGACCTCGGAGTACGCGTTCAGTGGGTGGTAGAGGTAGCAGGGTTCGATCTCGAACCACCTCACGTCACTGTTGCCGCCATCGCGGGGCATGACGCCGACGCGCGCCGGGTATTTCGGATTCCAGGCATACGGCAGCTGGTAAGCGGACCGCTCATTGCGGTTCATCATTGCCGCGATCGGGCCGGGCACCGGCACGCGCCCGACGACGGCTTGGGCCACCAACTGCGCCGGGCGCCGCATCCAGTTGGGCATCTTTTTCGGCAGCACCTGCATCGGATCGAGGGTCACCGGCAGGTCGTAGAGCACTACATATTTCTCGGTCAACGAGAAGTCATGCATCATCGGCGATCCCGAGACCTCGATGTCGACCGTGCGACGGGCGTGGCCGTGAGCGTCGATCACCGAATACTGGACCGTCCGGCCGCGGGCAAAGGAATAGGACACCGCGTGCAGTTCGCCGGTGCGCGGGTCACGATGCGGATGAGCGGTATAGCCGCCGGTGAGGGTCCCGTCGAAATCGCACGCACCGACCGTGTCGAGTTCGTCGCTGAGTTCGTAGTTTGCCACGCCGCCTTCGACGAGAGCCAGCGTCTTGCCGGCGTGGGCCAGCACATTGGTGTTGGCGCCCAGAGACTGCATTCCGGCGCGCAGGTTGCGCGCGGCGGTCGCCGGCTCGCCAAGAGCCGCACGCACACCCGCGGTGCGGACCCAGCGGTTTCGATACCAATCGGCTCTGCCGCCGCGCAGTGCTACGCCGTGCACCATGCCGTCGCCGGTGAACCAGTGATAGGTGGCGGGGTCGACCTCGGCGACGGGGTTGGGACCGTTGCGCAGGTAGCGCCCGTCGAGGAAGTCGGGGATGTGTCCGGTAACCGCTAGATCGGTCGCGGTGACCTCGGTGCTGACCGGCGCCAGGAAGTCATCGAGATACGGATTCGCTGGTGCGGCGGTGACGGCTGTCTTCACTTCGGCCTCCAAGCCTGTATAACATTGATATGCCACTGTTATACCCATCCGGCGTCCACTGTGTCAAGATGTTCAGCTAATGACTCCCTCGAGCCCGGACACCGAGCGCAACGTGCGTGATGAGTTGCTGCGCGTCGCCGTGGACATCCTCAACCAGGACGGTCCCGACGGGTTGCAGACCCGCAAAATCGCCAGCGCAGCGGGGACGTCGACGATGGCGGTCTACACCTATTTCGGCGGAATGCCCGGGTTGATCGCGGCGATCGCCGAGGAGGGGTTGCGCCAGTTCGATGCCGCGATGACGATGCCGTCGACATCGGACCCGGTCGCGGATCTGATGGCCACCGGGATCGCCTACCGGCGGTACGCGATCGACTGTCCGCATATGTACCGGCTGATGTTCGGCAGCACCAGCGCGCACGGCATCAATGCGCCGGCGCACAACGTGCTCACCCTGAGTCTGGTCGAGATCAACGACCACTACCCCAGCTTCGCCCATGTCGTACGCGGTGTACACCGCGCAATGCAGGCCGGGCGAATCGGCGGTTCGCCCGGCGACGATGCCACCGTGGTAGCGACGGCCGCGCAATTCTGGGCCGCGATTCACGGCTTCGTCATGCTCGAACTCGCCGGCTACTACGGAGCGCAGGGCAGCGCGGTCGGGCCAGTGCTGGCCGCTTTGACGACGAATCTTCTTGCTGCGCTGGGTGATTCACCCGAGCTGGTGCGAAAGTCGCAGCAGGCGTCGGTGCAGCGCTAGACACACGAAACCCCCGGAGCCCAGTCGACTCCAGGGGTCTCGCGAATCGACTACTTGACGGTGACGGTGGCGCCGGCGGCCTCGAGCTTGCTCTTGGCCTCCTCGGCAGCCTCCTTGGGCGCCTTCTCCAGAACCGGCTTGGGCGCGCCGTCGACGAGGTCCTTGGCCTCTTTCAGGCCCAGGCC
>DATAZN010000484.1:0-19532 GCA_036272035.1 Mycobacterium sp.
ATTGCCGCGCTCTGCTCGCGATCAATGGCTCCACGGCCGCGGCCCGAGCTGGAACGTCCACGCCTGCGACCGCCGACCCGGCGGGAGGCCTCAACCCACTGCTTCAGGTCGTTGCGGAGTTTCGTCGCATTCTTTGCCGAAAGGTCAATCTCATAGGTCACGCCGTCGAGGCCGAATTCGACGGTTTCATCGGCGGCACCTTCGCCGTCGAAATCATCGACAAGGGTGACGGTCACTTTCTTCGCCATTGGCTGAGCCTCATGCTTTCTTCTTAGACACTTGCCATACAAGACACGTGCTCGGACCGCCCCCGCCGCACAATCTGCCATACCGAGACGGGTTATTCAATACGAACCCTCAGCAGCACTCAGTTGCTATGCGGTCGCACAATAGGAAATAGGACTGTTTCCCTTATTGACAGGCCGGTCAAAGCCATCAGCAGCCGATCGATGCCCATTCCGGTTCCCGTGCACGGCGGCATAGCGTGCTCGAGGGCAACGAGAAAATCCTCGTCAAGTAGCATCGCCTCGTCGTCGCCGGCCGCTGCGGCCCGGGCCTGCTCAGCGAACCTTTCCCGCTGCACCACCGGATCGATCAATTCCGAATATCCGGTAGCGAGTTCGAACCCGCGAATATACAGGTCCCACTTCTCGGTAACACCGGTGATGCTGCGATGCTGACGCGTCAAAGGCGTTGTCTCCACCGGAAAATCCCTGACAAACGTTGGCGCGGTCAACCCGGCGCCGACGGTGTGTTCCCAGAGTTCCTCGACCAACTTACCGTGCCCATACCCGCGATCGGCAGGCACTTCGACTTCGAGTCCTGCCGCGATAGCAAGCAAGCGATCGACACTGGTGTTTGGTGTGATCTCTTCGCCAAGAGCCGACGATAGTGACGGATACATTTCTATCGACGCCCATTCTCCGTCGATGTCATAGACGCTGCCGTCGGGTAGCGGGAGTTGTCGAGTACCGATGGCCTCGTCAGCGACCTGTTGAATAAGCTCGCGGGTTACAACAGCGGAATCGTCATAGGTTCCATACGCCTGATAGGTCTCCAACATGGAAAATTCAGGAGAATGTGTGGAATCCGATCCTTCGTTTCGGAACACCCGATTTAGTTCGTACACCTTGTCAAACCCACCGACGACACACCGCTTCAGGAACAGTTCCGGGGCGATCCGCAGGTAGAGATCGATGTCGAGCGCATTGGAGTGCGTGACGAACGGCCGGGCCGCCGCGCCGCCCGCCAAAGTCTGCAGCATCGGTGTTTCGACTTCCAGGAAGCCGCGTTGCTCCAACGCGTTCCGTATTGCGCGGATGACTGCGATCCGTTGGCGGGCAACCGTGCGTGCCTGCGGACGCACTATCAGGTCAACGTAGCGTTGCCGTACCCGCGACTCTTCGCTCATGTCCTTATGCGCCACCGGCAGCGGTCGCAGCGCCTTGGACGCCATCTGCCAACTGTCGCCGAGTACGGACAGCTCACCGCGCCGCGAGCTGATCACCTCGCCGTGGACGCTGACGATGTCGCCGATATCGACGTCGGCTTTCCATTCCTCCAGCGCTTCCTCGCCGACGCTGGCCAGGCTGAGCATCACCTGCAGCTGGGTGCCGTCGCCCTCTTGGAGCGTGGCGAAGCACAGCTTGCCCGAGTTGCGGGCGAACACCACCCGGCCGGCAACAGCGACGATGTCACCGGTGGTCGAATCTGCCGGCAGGTCGGGATACGCGGCGCGAATCTGAGCCAGGGTGTGGGTGCGCCCGACTTCGACGGGATAGGGGTCGCGGCCCTCGGCCGCCAGGCGGGCGCGTTTGTCCCGGCGTATCCGGAACTGCTCGGGGATATCTGCGTCGCCGGCGTTCACGACCAGCCAGCTTAAAGGAACCCCTGCGACAAGCCTTCGGGGCAGTCAGCGTGCCGTCTTGAGTCGTCCGCGCTGGCTGTCCCGGTTGCGTTCGAATACCAGCCGCAGTCCTTGCAGGGTCAGGTGCTGATCGTAGTGATCGACCGAATGCAGCTCGGCCAGTAGCAGGGGGGCGGTGTGTCCAGTTGCCACAACCGTGACTTGATTTTCTGGGCCGCCGGCGAACCCGTCGACGTCGTCGCGGATCCGGCCGACCAGGCCGTCCACCAAACCGGCGAAGCCGAACACCGCACCGGACTGCATGCACTCGACGGTGTTCTTACCGACCACCGAACGAGGACGGGCCAACTCGACCCGACGCAGGGCGGCCGAGCGCGCCGCAGCGGCGTCGGAGGAGACCTGTATGCCCGGCGCGATCGCACCGCCCAAGAATTCACCCTTAGCAGACACCACGTCCACGCAGATCGACGAGCCGAAGTCGATCACGATGGCCGCGGTTCCGTACTTCTGAAAAGCCGCGAGACAGTTGACAATTCGATCCGCGCCGACTTCCTTCGGGTTGTCGACCAGCAACGGGATGCCGGTGCGGACACCGGGCTCGATCAGCACGTGCGGCACCGTCGGCCAGTACTGTTCGAGCATCAGCCGCACCTCGTGCAGCACCGATGGCACCGTGGACAGCGCGGCCGCACCGGTGAGCTGATCCGAATCGTCACCGATCAGGCCGTCGAGGGTCAGCGCGAGTTCGTCTGCGGTGATTTCGGGTTCGGTGCGAATCCGCCACTGCTGCGCAACCTTCGCGTGCTCCTTGGAGCCCGAGATCAGCCCGACGACGGTGTGCGTGTTGCGGACGTCGATGGCCAGCAACACGACTAGACAGCCTTCATCGCGGCGAGACCAGCTCGCCCGCATCGGCGGGAACGAACGCCGGATCGTTGCCCAGATCGATCGCCCGGTTCTCGGCATCGACGAAGACGATCTTGGGCTGGTAACTGCGCGCCTCCGCGTCTTCCATCTGGGCGTAGGCGATCAGGATCACCAGGTCACCGGGATGCACGAGATGCGCAGCAGCGCCGTTGATTCCGATCACGCCGCTGCCACGCTGACCGGTGATCGCATACGTGACCAGCCGCGCGCCGTTGTCGATGTCGACGATGGTCACCTGTTCGCCCTCGATCAGATCGGCCGCGTCCATCAAGTTGGCGTCGATCGTCACCGAGCCGACGTAGTGGAGGTCGGCCTGGGTGACGGTGGCCCGGTGGATCTTCGACTTGAGCATCGTTCGTAACATCAATTGCTCCAATGTGATTCGAGGGATTCAGCCGCGACGGCGGGTACTCGCCCGTCGGCGCCGGCCGTAGTTCCGATTTCAATTGCGACGTTGTCGAGCAGCCTGGTCTTGCCGAGCCGGGCGGCGACCAGCAAGCGTCCCGCGCCGCTGACCGGGGCGGGCCGCAACGCGCTGTCACGCACTTCGAGGTAATCCACGTCGATCGCGGGCACCTCCGACAGCACCGAACCAGCCGCTCGCAGCGCTTCATCCGCGCCACCAGGTGCGGCGCGCGACCCGGCCAGCAGCGCCGCCGACAAGATGCCGGCCAGCTCGCGTTGCGCGGCGTTGAGGTAACGGTTGCGCGACGACATCGCCAGACCATCCGTCTCGCGCACGATCGGCACGCCGACGACCTGAACATCGATGTTGAGGTCGCGGACCATCTCGCGAACCAGGACCAGTTGTTGATAGTCCTTCTCGCCGAATAAGATTCGGTCGGGCGTCACGATCTGCAGCAGCTTGCACACCACGGTCAGCATGCCGGCGAAATGTGTGGGGCGGGCCGAGCCCTCGAGCTCGGATCCGAGAGGGCCGGGGTACACCGTGGTCCGCGGCCCGTCCGGGTACATCGCGACAGCGGTTGGAGTGAAGGCAATTTCGACTCCTTCACCGCGCACCAGCGCGAAGTCGTCGTCGAGGACCCGCGGGTAGGCGTCCAAATCCTCGTCAGCGCCGAATTGCAGGGGGTTGACGAAGATCGACACCACTACCACCGAACCGGGCACTCGCTTGGCGGCGCGGACAAGGGCGAGGTGTCCGTCGTGCAGCGCGCCCATGGTCGGCACCAGCATCACTCGCCGACCGGTGTAGCGCAGGGCGCGGCTGACCTCGCGGACATCGCCGAGGCTCGGGTAGGCGTTCAGTTCGCCGGCATTGAACTTCGGCGGCCGTTGGATGCTCACCGCGCCAGCACCTCGAGCACATCCTCGGGAGCATGCACCCGCTGGGCGGTGCGCATTGCGTTGACCCGATAGGCCTGTGCCAGTTGGGGATCGACCGCCTGCAGCGCGCTCAGGTGACCAGCGACGGCGACGGCGTCACCGCGCGCGATAGGTCCGGTGAGTGCGGCCTGCCCGCGCTGCAGCGTGTTCTCCAGTGCCGCGCGGGCCAGCGGTCCGAGGATGCGCTCGGCGATGCCGCCGGGTTGGTGGTCGACGAGCTGTTGACCGAGCAGTTCGGTGCCCGATACCGCGGCCCGCAGAGCATCCAGAGCGTCGGCGACCACCGTGACGATGTGGTTGCCGGCGTGGGCCAATGCGGCGTGGTACAGCGTGCGGGCCTGTTCGGGGACCCGGAACGGCTCGCCGCCGATCTCGAGCACCAGGGACTGCGCGATCGCGTAACCGACGTCGTCGGCGGCGGTGATCCCGAAGCAGGTGTCCGGCAGCCGGGAGATGTCCTCGTCGGATCCGGTGAAGGTCATAGCCGGATGAATCGCCAGCGGTATGCAGTCCTGAGCGCTCAGCGGCGCCAGCACGTCAACGCCGTTGAAGCCAGAGGTGTGCACGACGATGGTGCCCGGCCGCACCGCGGATGTGGCGGCCAGGCCCGAAACCAAGCCGGCCAGCTCAGTGTCCGGGACGGCCAACAGCAAAAGCTCGGCGTTACCGGCGACGTCGGGCACCGGAGCGACGGGGGTGTCAGGCAGCCAGCGCTCGGCACGCTGCCGGGACGCGCGGGACACCGCGCTGCACGCAACCACGACATGGTCGACGCGTTCCAGCGCCACACCTAACGCGGTTCCCACCCGCCCTGCGGAGATGATCCCCACTTTGAGCCGAGCGGGGCGCAACCCGTCGAACTGCACCATCGCAGACGACCCTCATACTCTCTTGGTTCGTTCCAGTCCCGCGTAGCGGGTACCGGACGGTCGTAAAGACTCTACCGCGAAGACGCAGCTACGACGTTGTGGTCTTCGCCTCAGTCTTCGCGGCGTCGGCGACGACCGCCCTCGGACGGGGCTGTTTGCAGCCGCGCAAGCAATTCGGCGACCGACTGGCCGCCAGACGGCGGTTCCTCGGTCTCGGAGTACGGGTCGGTGCTGCGATGACGAGCGCTGGGCGGCGGCGGAGGCGGCGGCGGAGGCGGCGGCGGAGACATCACCGGCCCCTTGTCCAACGATGACGGCGCCGATGGCGGTAGCGGAGGCGGCGGCGGTGACATCGCCGGAGCCGGTGTGGCTGACCCGCTGAAGCCGGGGTCGGGGAAGTCCCCGGAATGACGGGACCCTGCGCGACGGCCCGACTCGCCCCATTCGGCCGCGGCTTCGCCGGCCTGACCCGTCGACGATTCGGCAGGTCCGCTGGAATGGCGTCCCCGACGTTCGTCCGGCGAGGAGGGCGGTTCGCCGATGCTCGACGGATGATGCGACGTCCTGTCGCGTGACGGCGCGTTGTCGTAGGCCCACGACGACGGCGCGGCGCTGTCGGCCTGGCCGGCGTTCCAGTGGCTGCCGGGCGCTCCGGGCGGCAGCCACTGTCCCTCGGAGCTGACGGGCTGCCAGGCCGACTGCTCTTGCTGGCGGGACTCTTCCGTGGGCGGCGGCCATGGAATTCGCGGCTGTTGCTGTGGCGGCCCGGGCGGCGGAAGCGGCGGCGCGTACTGGGGCTCGGGTTGCGGAGGCGGCGCGAACTGCGGCTGCGATTCTGGCGGCGGCGCGTACTGGGGCTCGGGTTGCGGAGGCGGCTCAGCTCGCCGATGTGAACGTCGCGGGCGTTGCGGAGGCTCGGATCGCTCGGGCCCGGGGGTGGGCGATGCCCCCGACGCGGCCCAATCGCCGGGCTGCCGTTGCCGTTCCGGTGTAGCCCAGCCTTGGCCTTCCTGCGGACGCTCGGCCGCAGGTGCGGGCCCGGGTGGCGCTGCTGGCGCAGCGCACGCGCCCGACTGTCCGGCGTCGTTGCTCTGACGCCAATGGGCGCCGCGTTCTGGTTCTGGTGCCTGCCGCGCCTCCGCGGCCCGGTTTTGCCGCGGCGCTGCGTACGCCTCGGCAGGCTGCTGCTGGGCGTACGCCTGCTGATAGCTCTCCGCGGCCGGCTGCCTTGGCGGAGTAGGTACTAACGGCTCCTCGTGTACGTCGATGATCGAGTCGTCGGTGTGCCGGGCCGGCTCTTCGGCCCGCACCGACGCTACCCGGTTGATCCGCTCGCGGGCGCTCTCGTTCTCGCGGTCCCATTCGCTGTAGCCCCGTACGGGCTTGCGTTCACTCTCCAGCGCCGGACGATCGCTGAGCTCGGCGTCGAATAGGATCTCCAGATTGGTGCGCAGCGCGGCCAGCTCGGCCCGCAACTCCGACACCTCATCGGAGGCCTGCGCGCGCAGCTCGCTGGCCAGCTCTCGGCGCAACTGGGATTCCACGGTGAGCTCATACTCGCGGCGCGCGGAGATCTCCCGGTCCAGTTGCAGGTCGTAGACCAGCTTCAGGTCCCGCGCCCGGGCCTGATCCACGTCGCTTTGCCGGCGGTAGATCACCGAGACGAACGCCGCAACCACGGCGGCCCACAAAGCGAGGATCACGGCAAGCTTGAGGAGCTCCACCTTGCTGGTGAAAACCAGCGCAGAACTGGCACCGATCGCCAAGACCAGCAACGTGGTCAGCAGCACCCAACCCGGTCTGCGGCCGCCGCGCCGCACCCGGGCGCCGCGGGACAGATCGGTCATGGCCCAAATGTACCGGCCCGAGGTCACTGCGCGTGTCGCCGTGCTCCGGCGTTTCTCACCTGGACTAATCGGCCGTCGCGCCCCGAACTAACCCTCGGCGCCCTCACCGTTCTCGGTCGGATCCCCTGGCGATTTGCAGCAGTGTTGCAACCACAGCCCAGCAATCACCAGAGCCAGCGCGCTGATGGCCGCGACCACCGTCCCGGTGGTGTCTGCGCTGGCCACCCTGAGCCATGACCGCCGGGGCAACAAGTACGCCAGCACCCCGATCCACCAGCCCAACGCCAACGCTCCTACCCAGGCCGACGCCTTGGCGACGACCAGGCTGCGCGCCACCGCGAGGGGATGCAACCAGCCGGGTCCGTCGCCGATCTCACCGTCGCTGATCTTGGTTCGCACGTAGCGCCCCCACCCGACCTCGGCAACGCCGACCGCAAACAGCGACAGACCCGTCCAGATCGTGATCGGCGGAAACCACCGGTAGAGCAGTACAACCAGCAGATATCCCGCCGCCGCCGCGCCGAGCACCGCTGCAGCCAGGTCCCGTTTTCGGGTGGGCCCCATCAGCTTTCCGACGCGCGCGGCTCGACCACCACATCGGTGCGCCGGACGCCGGAGCGATCGGCCGCATCCAGCTCGGCGAGCAGCTTGGCCACCGACTGCTTTCCGCCCGCCACCGTCAACGCCGCGTCGGGGTCCACGGCCAGCCAGGGAATCAGCACGAAGGCGCGCAGGTGAGCCAGCGGATGCGGCAGGGTCAGGCCGTCGTCAAGGGAGAACAGCTCGCCATCCCCATCCAGGGACGTCAGATAGCAGCTGACCAAGTCCACGTCGAGGGTCCGCGGGCCCCACCGCTGCCCCCGCACGCGATCCGCGGCGACCTCCATTTCCTGGGCGAGGCGCAACCAGCCGTGGCCGTCGAGCGTCGGGTCCTCGGCGAGCAGCACCGCGTTGAGGAACGGGCCCTGCTCGACGCCGCCCCAGGCCGCCGTCTCGTACACCGGGGAGACCGCCTGCACGGTGTCGCCCAACCGGTCGAGCACCGACTGCAGCCGGGCCTGCCGGTCACCGAGGTTAGATCCGATCGATAAAACGACGCTGGTCATAGAGGGACCACCTGACCCCGCCCGCCGCGCCGTGACCGGCGGGCCACCACGGCTACATCGTCGAAGCTCTGCGGAATCGGAGCTTGCGGCTTGTGCACTGTCACCTCCACTGCGTGCACTCGTTTGTCTTGCATGACGTCCTCGGCGATCTCGCCTGCGACGGTTTCGATCAAATTGCGGGCCGGGCCGGCGATGACGGCCGCCGCGCGCCCGGCCAGCACGCCGTAGTCGTAGGTGTCAGCCAGATCGTCGCTGGCCGCCGCGTCCGCCAGGTCGATCCAGACGGTGATGTCGACGACGAAATCCTGGCCGCCCGCGCGCTCATGGTCGAATACCCCGTGCTGGCCGCGAACGGTCAAGCCGCGCAACTTGATTCGATCAGCCATCAGAACCTATCGCCCCCGCTCGCGTCCACGCCTCGACGACTTTGACGGCGTCGACTGAGGCTCGCACATCGTGTACCCGCACTCCCCAAGCGCCATGCAATGCGGCCAGCGCCGACACCACCGCGGTTGCGGTCTCGCGGCCATCGGGTGGCCGTGCCGCACCGTCCGGGCCGGCCAACAAGCTACCGAGAAAACGCTTGCGCGACGCCCCGACCAGCACCGGGATGCCACTGGCCACCAACTCCGGCAGCGCGTGCAGCAAGGCCCAATTATCCTGGCCGGACTTGGCGAATCCCAGACCGGGGTCGACGATCAGCTTCGATGGATTGACTCCTGCGCCAACCGCATCGTCGACGCAGGCCATGAGTTCAGCGCGTACTTCGGCCACCACATCGCGATAGGCTGGCAACTGATGCGGCCGATTGGCCGATACCGAACGCCAGTGCATCAACACCCACGGCACATCGGCCTCAACGAGCAGACCCGCCATGGCGGCGTCCGCGCGCCCGCCCGATACGTCGTTGACCATCGATGCGCCGCTTTCCAGAGCGGCACGCGCCACGCCAGCGTGCATCGTGTCGACGCTGACGGTAATTCCTTGCGATGCAAGCTCTTTGACGACAGGGACAACACGAGCCGCCTCGACCCGCGGATCGACGCGAACCGCACCGGGGCGGGTCGACTCGCCCCCGACGTCGACGATCGACGCACCCTCGGCAGCCAACGCCAGGCCCTGCTCGACTGCACGATCGGCGTCGAGGTAGCGACCGCCATCCGAGAACGAGTCGTCGGTGACGTTCACCACCCCCATGACTTGGACGTGCGTCGCGCTCACTTGCGCAAGATCAGTTCGAGCGCCTCGGCTCGAGATGCGTTGTCGGACTTGAACTGTCCGCGCACGGCCGAGGTCGTGGTGACAGCGCCGGGCTTGCGAACGCCCCGCATCGACATGCACAGGTGTTCGGCCTCGATAATGACGATGACACCGCGCGGGTCCAGTTTGCGCATCAGAGCGTCGGCGATCTGAGCGGTGAGCCGCTCCTGGATTTGCGGCCGCTTGGCGTATAGGTCGACCAGTCGGGCGATCTTGGACAAACCCGTGACCCGACCGTCTTGACCGGGGATGTATCCGACATGAGCCACACCGTGAAACGCCACCAGATGGTGTTCGCAGGTGGAATACAGCGGGATCTCTTTGACCAACACCAACTCGTCGTACTGTTCGTCAAAGGTGGTGTCCAGCACGGTATCCGGATCGGTGTAAAGGCCCGCGAACATCTCCCGGTAACTGCGGGCGACGCGGGCCGGCGTGTCCACCAACCCGTGCCGGTCCGGGTCTTCTCCGATCGCGGAGAGCAACTCCCGGACAGCCGCCTCGGCGCGCGGTTGATCGAAGACTCGTCCGTTCAAGGTCACGGAGTGAGAATTCGGCCGCACCATCGCAGAACTCCGTTCGTTCAGCCGTGTGTCGACGGGTTGGACGGGCTCGGGTCGCCACCCGGTGGGTCGCCGGCCTGGCCTGCCTCCGGTGCGGGTGTACCGGGTGGCGGATACGGCGGATACGGCGGGTAGGGCTGACCCGCGTGCTGGTGCGGCGGCGCGGGCCAGTGCGGTGGCGGCTGCGTCGGAGAGGGCGGCGGGTACCAGTAACCCGGCGGCTGTTGCGCCGGCAACTGTTGCGGCGGCGGCCATCCCGGAGCGTGCCAGCCCGCCGGGGCACCGTAATCGGGTTGCGTGGATTGCTGCGGACCGCCATGAGAACCGTTGTTGCCGTTGGTGGTTCGCTCAGCCTCGGCCTGCGCGGCATCACGCGTCGCCGCTGCGATGGCAGCCTTGAAAGCGGGCTCGGCCTCCGGCTTGGGCCACGGCTCGCCGCGCTCGATGGCCAGCTCGCCCGGTGTTTTGATCGGCGGCTTGTCCGACGGGATGCGGCCACCGAAGTCGTCGAACAAGGTTAGCCGCGGCCGCTTTTCGACGTCACCGAAGATCGCCTCCAACTCGGCCCGGTGCAAGGTTTCTTTCTCCAGCAGCTCGCCGGCCACAATGTCCAACACGTCGCGGTACTCGGTGAGAATCTCCCACGCTTCGGTGTGCGCCGCCTCGATGAGCTTGCGCACCTCGTCGTCGATATCCCGCGCGACCTCGTGGGAGTAGTCGGCTTGGTTGCCCATGGTCCGGCCGAGGAAGGGATCTCCGTGCTCGGTGCCGTATTTGACCGCGCCGAGCTTGGAACTCATTCCGAACTCAGTGACCATCGCACGCGCGATTTTGGTGGCTTGCTGGATATCAGACACCGCGCCGGTAGTGGGCTCGTGGAACACCAGTTCCTCAGCGGCGCGGCCGCCCAGGGCCATCACCAGCCGGGCGATCAGTTCCGAACGGGTGTGCATTCCCTTGTCGTCCTCGGGCACCGCCAGCGCGTGGCCGCCTGTGTTACCCCGGGCCAGAATTGTGACCTTGTAGACGGGATCGACGCCGGGCATCGCCCAGCCGGCCAACGTGTGCCCGGCCTCGTGGTAGGCGGTGATCTTCTTCTCTTGCTCGCTGATGATCCGGCTCTTGCGCCGTGGCCCGCCGACCACCCGGTCCACCGCCTCTTCCAGGGCAGCGCCGGTGATCACCGTGCCGTTCTCGCGGGCGGTCAGCAGCGCCGCCTCGTTGATGACGTTCTCCAGGTCGGCGCCGGTCATGCCGACGGTGCGCTTGGCCAGCCCGTCGAACTCAACGTCGGGTCCGAATGGCTTGCCCTGGGAGTGCACCCTCAGCACGGCACGCCGGCCGGCCAGGTCGGGGCTGGACACCGGAATCTGGCGGTCGAAGCGTCCCGGCCGAAGCAGCGCCGGGTCGAGGATGTCGGGACGGTTGGTGGCCGCGATCAGGATCACACCCTGGCGCTCGCCGAAGCCGTCCATCTCGACCAGCAACTGGTTCAGCGTCTGCTCGCGTTCGTCGTGACCGCCCCCCAGCCCGGCGCCGCGCTGGCGGCCGACCGCGTCGATCTCGTCGACGAAGATGATGCACGGGCTGTTCTGTTTGGCCTGCTCGAACAGGTCACGCACCCGAGATGCGCCGACGCCGACGAACATCTCGACGAAGTCCGAGCCCGAAATGGTGAAAAAGGGAACTCCGGCTTCACCGGCGACGGCCCGCGCCAGCAGCGTCTTACCCGTTCCCGGCGGGCCGTAGAGCAGAACGCCCTTGGGGATCTTGGCGCCCAGCGCCTGATACCGCGACGGGTTCTGCAGGAAGTCCTTGATCTCGTACAGCTCCTCGACCGCTTCGTCGGCGCCGGCGACGTCGGCGAAGGTGGTCTTGGGCATGTCCTTGTTCAGCAGCTTGGCACGTGATTTGCCGAAGCCGAAGCCCATCCGGGCGCCGCCCTGCATGCGGGAGAACATCATGAACAGACCAACCAGCAGCAGCAGCGGCAGCACGTAGATCACCAGCGAGCCAATGATGCTGCCCTGGTTGACGACGGTGCTGACCTGGGTGTCCTTACTGTTCAGCTGGTCGAACAGCGGGACGGCATAGCCGGTCGGGTAGTGGGTGATGATCTTGTCGGAGCCCTCGGTGCCGGTGGCGGCGCTTTTCAGCGTCATCCGGACCTGCTGCTCGCGATCGTCGATCTGGGCGCTCTTGACGTTGCCGCCCTTGATCTGGGCCATCGCCACCGAGGTGTCAACCGGCTTGAAGCCGCGGGTGTCGTCGCTGAAGTAGAAGAAAGACCAACCAAGCAGCAGCACGACTGCGATGGCCGTGAGCGTGCGGAGTACGTTTTTCCGGTTCATCAATCATCGGCCGTCGTCGGCCAGGTCCTTCCCGATACACGCAAGCTGGAAAAGTCCAGATTACCGCCAGTGCTGATCGCCAGCTCGGGCGCAGCCGAGCGCAGCGGGTCACGCCTTTGAATCGTCACCAACCGAATAACGAATCGCGGTTCCCGACATCGTCTGCAGCACACCCACCCGAGTAACACCTATCGGGCGGAGGAGGGCGTGTGCTTTGGTGAACTTGTGTCGGACAGCTTCCCCATCACCGAACGTGTAATCGAGACCAACGGCGTGCGGTTGCACACTGTCGAGGCGGGTGAGTCCGGCGCACCGGTCGTGGTGCTGGCCCACGGCTTTCCCGAGCTGGCCTACTCCTGGCGCCACCAGATCCCGGCGCTGGCCGCCGCCGGTTACCACGTCCTGGCTCCTGATCAGCGCGGCTACGGCCGCACCACCCGCCCGGCGGACATCGCCGCTTACAACGTCGCCGACCTGTCCGCCGACCTGATCGGTCTGCTCGACGACGTCGGCGCCGAAAAGGCGGTGTTCATCGGTCACGACTGGGGTGCCCCGGTGGTGTGGGGTTCTGCGCAGCTGCACCCCGACCGGGTGGCCGCCGTCGTCGGGCTGAGCGTGCCGCCGGTACCGCGCGCGAAGATTCCGCCGACTCAGGCGTTTCGGGCGATCTTCGGCGACAACTTCTTCTACATGCTGTATTTCCAGGAGCCAGGCGTGGCCGACGCCGAGTTGGCCGCCGACCCGGCCAGGACCATCACCCGGATGCTGGGCGGCCTGGCGCTGTCCGATGACCCGGAGGCCGGGCTGCGCATGATCCGGCCTGGGCCGGCGGGCTTCATCGAGCGGCTACCTGAGCCCGACAGCCTGCCCGCCTGGATCAGCGCGCACGAGGCCGACCACTACGTCGCCGAGTTCACCCGCACCGGGTTCACCGGCGGGCTGAACTGGTACCGGAATATGGACCGCAACTGGGAGATCATGGCCGACCCGCCGGTCGCCACGATCGACGTGCCCGCCATGTTCATCGGCGGTACCGCCGACCCGGTGGCGAGTTTCATGCGCTCCGACCGCGCAACCGAGGTTGTGACCGGCCGCTACCGCGAGGTGCTGATCGACGGCGCCGGGCACTGGCTGCAGCAGGAAAGACCGGAACGGGTCAACGAATTGCTGCTCGAATTCCTGTCCAGCTTGAAGACCGACGTGGAGCCCTCATGAACCGTCCACTGAATTTCGGCGTCTTCATCACACCGTTCCACCCGACCGGCCAATCCCCCACGGTGGCACTGGAATACGACATGGAGCGCGTGGTCGCGCTGGACCGCCTCGGCTTCGACGAGGCGTGGTTCGGCGAACACCACTCCGGTGGATACGAACTGATCGCCTGCCCCGAGGTGTTCATCGCCGCAGCCGCCGAACGGACCAGGCATATCAGGTTGGGCACCGGTGTGGTGTCGTTGCCGTACCACCATCCGTTGATGGTGGCCGACCGTTGGGTGCTGCTGGATCACCTGACCCGCGGACGGGTGATGTTCGGCGCCGGACCGGGCGCCCTGCCATCGGACGCCTACATGATGGGTATCGACCCGATCGAGCAGCGCCGGATGATGCAGGAGTCACTGGAGGCGATACTGGCGCTGTTCCGCGCCGAACCGAGCGAGCGGATAAGTCGTCACTCGGACTGGTTCACCTTGCGTGACGCGCAATTGCATATCCGGCCCTACACCTGGCCATACCCCGAAATATCGACGGCAGCAATGATTTCTCCGTCCGGCCCACGACTGGCCGGAGCTATGGGCACATCGCTGCTTTCGCTGTCGATGTCCGTTCCCGGCGGCTACGCAGCGTTGGACAACACCTGGCAGGTAGTGCAGGAGCAGGCCGCCAAGGTCGGCCGCGACGAGCCCAGCCGCTCCGACTGGCGCGTGCTGTCGATCATGCACGTCGCCGACAGCCGCGAAAAAGCGATCGAAGACTGCACGTACGGCCTGCAGGATTTCGCCAACTACTTCGGCGCGGCCGGGTTCGTCCCGCTGGCCAACGAGGTCGAAGGGTCGCAGACGCCGTACGAATTCGTCGAAGACTATGCGGCCAAGGGCAATTGCTGCATCGGCAGCCCCGACGACGCGATCGAACACATCGAAGACCTGCTGGAGCGTTCCGGTGGATTCGGGACGTTGCTGATGCTCGGTCACGACTGGGCCTCTCCCGAGGCGACCTACCACTGCTATGAACTGTTGGCCCGCAAGGTCATTCCGCACTTCAAGGGTCAACTCGAAGCGGCCCGGTCATCTCACGAGTGGGCCAGGGACAAACGCGAAGAGTTGATCGGGCGTGCGGGACAAGCCGTCGTGAAGGCGATCACCGAGCACGTCGGCGAACGTGCGGCGGAAAGCGGGACCAACTGATGCGCGCCTCGGTACTGCGGGAAGGCCGCATGGTGTACCGCGATGACGTGCCCGATCCCGTGCCAGGTCCCGGTCAGGTTCTGGTGGCGGTGCGGTCGTGTGGAATCTGTGGTTCGGACCTGCATTTCGCCGCCTACGGCGCAGAGGTGCTGTCGCTGAGCGGTCAGATGTCGAGTGCGGCCGGCGGCGGTATGAACGTCGACCTGGGCCACGACGTCTTCATGGGCCACGAGTTCAGCGCGGAGGTACTCGAGGCAGGGCCCGACACCGAAACCCACTCGGCCGGAACCCTTGTCACGTCGATCCCGGTGCTGGTGGCGGGCAAGAGCGCCGAACCGATCGTCTACAGCAACAAAACAATGGGCGGCTACGCGGAGCGGATGCTGCTTTCGGCCCCACTGCTGCTGCGCATTCCCAACGGCCTCAGCCCCCAGCACGCCGCGCTCACCGAGCCGATGGCGGTTGGGCTACATGCCGTCAACAAATCGGCCGTCCAGCCCGGCGAGACCGCGCTGGTGCTCGGCTGCGGACCGATCGGCCTTGCCGTCATCGCTGCGCTGCGGGCCCGCGGCGTCGAGTCGATTGCGGCAGCAGACTTTTCACCGAAGCGGCGCGAACTCGCCACCACGATGGGCGCGCACCAGACCATCGATCCCGCGCAGAGTTCGCCGTTCGACAGCGTTCGCCCGGTGGTGGTCTTCGACGCCGTCGGCGTGCCCGGCATCATCGACGACGTGATGCGCCGTGCCCGGCACGGCACGCGGCTGGTCGTCGTCGGCGTCTGCATGCAGGCCGACACCGTGCACCCGTTCTTCGCGATCGCCAAGGAGATCAACGTTCAGTTCGTTCTCGCCTACGACCCCAACGAGTTTGGCGAGTCATTGCGGGCGATCGCCGAGGGCGACGTCGATGTCGCACCGATGATCACCGGCGATATCGGCCTCGAGGGCGTCGGCGCGGCGTTCGACGATCTCGCCGACCCCGAGCGGCACTGCAAGATACTGGTGACCCCGTAGGTCTGCGTCACCCCCCGGCCGGCGGATGAGGCACCACGGTCGACTTGAAACCGTATCAAGGCCCTGCGCTGGTATATCTTGATCCAAGCTGGCTAACTCACCACGCTCGAGCATGATGTGGGGCAGCTGTCGGCGAAAGCAGTCCACCGTCCCGGCGTGGCAACCACAGATGCTCCTGAGGAGGCGCCATGCCAACGCCGGCGCCGAGCCTGCAACGGCAGATGCTGCGGCGCCGTCCGGTGAGCGGGGCCCCGGTCGCCAACGGCGCCTCGGACCAGTTGCAACGCAGCCTTGGCGTTTTCCTGCTGACGATGTTCGGTGTCGGCGAAACCGTCGGTTCCGGGATTTTCATCGTGCTCTCGCAGTCGGTGCCGCAAGCCGGGCCGGCGGTGGTCATCTCGTTCCTCATTGCCGGCGCCGCGGCGGGTCTGGCCGCGATCTGTTACGCCGAACTGGCCTCGGCGGTACCGGTTTCCGGATCGGCCTACTCCTATGCCTACGCCACGCTCGGAGAGTTCGCGGCAATGGGAGTCGCGGCCTGCTTGCTGCTCGAGTATGGCGTGTCCACCGCCGCGGTGGCCGTCGGCTGGAGCCAGTATCTCAACAAGTTCCTTGACAATGTCTTCGGTTTTGTTCTCCCACATGCTATTTCAGCGGCGCCGTGGGATGCGGAACCCGGCATCCTGAACGTACCGGCGATTGCGCTGGTAGCGATGTGCGCGCTGCTGTTGATCCGGGGTTCAAGCGAATCCGCCAAGGCGAATGCCGTGATGGTGGTGATCAAGCTGAGCGTGCTGGTGTTGTTCTCGGTGATCGCGTTCACCGCGTTCAACGCCGGCAACTTCAAGGATCTGGCGCCTTTCGGCGTATCCGGCATCAGCTTGGCCTCTGGCACGATCTTCTTCGCCTACATCGGACTCGACGCGGTATCCACCGCGGGCGACGAGGTGAAAGACCCGCAACACACCATGCCGCGCGCGACCATCGCCGCCCTGCTGATCGTCACGGCAATCCACGTGCTCGTCTCGGTCGCCGCCGTCGGCGCACAGCGCTGGCAGGACTTCAAGGGCGAAGAAGCCGTGCTGGCGGTGATCTTGGACCACATCACCGGCAATACTGCCGGCAGCACCATTGTGGCTGCGGGAGCGGTGATTTCGATATTTTCCGTGACACTGGTGACGCTGTACGGCCAGACCCGGATCCTGTTCACGATGGGCCGCGACGGGCTGCTGCCGGCGATGTTCGCGAAGGTGAATCCGCGCACGATGACGCCGGTGCAGAACACCATGATCGTGGCGTTCGCGGTGGCGACGCTGGCCGCGGTGGTGCCGTTGGACCGGCTGGCCGAAATCGTGTCGATCGGCACGCTGACGGCGTTCATCGTGGTGTCAGCGGGAGTGATCATCCTGCGGATTCAGGAGCCGGATCTGCCCCGTGGCTTCAAGGTGCCGGGTTATCCGGTGACCCCGGTGTTGTCGATCGCGGCCTGCGCCTACATCCTGTTCAGCCTGCATTGGTACACCTGGATCGCGTTCAGCGGATGGTTGGCGGTGGCGCTGACTTATTACCTGATGTGGGGCCGCCGGCACAGCGCCCTGAACGGCGACGCCAACTCGGTGCCCGTCATCCGCGACTAGGGTGCCAAGCATGTCCATCAGCCAACGCGCCAAAGCGCCGATTCGTCTCGTGCTCGCATTGGGTCTCGCCGCGGCGGCATCGGCCTGCGACCACAGCCCGGAACGGGTCGGCGACAACCCGCGCCAAGTGACCGTCGTCGGCTCCGGACACGTACAAGGCGTCCCGGACACGCTCACCGCGGATGTCGGCATCGAATTCGCCGCCCGCGACGTCACCGCGGCGATGGATCAGACCAACAGCCGCCAGCAGGCGGTCATCGATGCGTTGGCCAACGCCGGCGTCGACCGCAAGGACATCAGCACCACCGATGTGAGCCTGCAACCGCAATACGACAATGCCGGCGGCACCATCACCGGGTATCGGGCCGCCAACTCGATCCGGGTCAAGATCCACCCCGCCGGCACCGCGTCGCGCCTGCTGGCCGTCATCGTCGGAACCGGGGGTGACGCGACCCGGATCAACTCGGTCAGCTACTCCATCGCCGATGATTCGCAGCTGGTTAAAGACGCGCGGGCACACGCTTTTGCCGACGCCAAAGACCGGGCCGCGCAGTACGCCCAGCTGTCCGGGCTCGGACTGGGCAAGATCATGTCGGTGTCAGAAGTTGCCGGCGGGGGCACATCGCCGACAGGGATGCCAGCGCCACGGAGCGGCATGCAGGCCAGTGTTCCGCTGGAGCCCGGTCAGCAGACGGTGAGCTTTTCGGTCACCGCGGTGTGGGAACTGCGGTAGGAGTGGCACCTAAGACGTTCTTTACACACGAACTCGCCTACCTGAGAACGCACGCCTCGTGAAGGTCCGGTTCCCTGATGTCGCCAACGCGCGACCTCACTACGAAAGCGTCTACTGCACCCTGGTCCACCCCACTGAACCAGAAGCCCTCTGGGTCCGGACCACCGTTCAGAAGCGCCCCGGGAAGGAACCGACCGGTGCGCTCTGGGCCACCTGGTTCAGCTCGACGGGAGTTCTCGCCACCAAGACCAACGACCTCCCAGTCAGCCCGAGCGGTCACGGTCTCAGCTGCGGGCCAGCCTCCCAAGGACCAACGGGCACCCGCGGGTCAGTCGAGTCCGATCAGCTCTCCGCTCGGTGGGACCTTGCCTTCGCTCCCCGGACACACAGTCTCGAGCACCTTCACTCCGCGGTCCTCTACCGCGCGCCCCTCCCGCGCACCAAGGCGACCTCACCCGTGCCCGATCTCGACGTCGAAGGAACCCTGGTCCTAAACAACAAACCCGTCGACCTTACCGGGTGGACCGGAATGCTCGGCCACAACTGGGGCACCGAGCACGCAGCACGGTGGATCTGGCTGCGGGCCAGCGGTCTCGGCGGCGACGGCGCCGGCTGGCTCGACGCCGTGCTCGGGCGCGTGCGGGTCGGCCCGGTACTCGCGCCGTGGACCTCCTTCGGTGCCCTCGAGCTCGACGGCACCCGCCACCACCTAGGCGGGCCGCTCGCCAGGGGCACATCCGTCGCCTTGTCCGACAACGGCGCCACCATCGGGCTCACCGGTTCCGGTCTCTCAGTACGCATCCGGGCCGACGTCTCACTCGCGGCAACTGTCGGCTGGGAGTACTCCGACCCCGCAGGCCACCGCCACGAGGTCGTCAACAGCTCCGTTGCCGACATCTCGCTCGCCGTCGACCGCGGACGGTCTCGGGACGCCTTCCAACCGATTCGGCGTGGAGTCCTTGAGATCGGAGGCGACCGACGCGCCCTCGACGTCCCATTACAGGCGTACCGGGACTGACGTGATCAAGTGCGACAGCTAGTCCTGGTAGACCCTCGGGTCCAGGGTTCCGATGTACGGCAGGTCGCGGTAGCGCTCGTCATAGTCCAGGCCGTAGCCGACCACGAACTCGTTAGGGATGTCGAAACCTACGTAGGCGATGTCGGTGTTGGCCCGCAGCGCGTCGGGCTTGCGCAGCAGCGTGCACACCCGCAGTGAGTGCGGATGCCGCGTGTTCAGGTTGCGCAGCAGCCACGACAAGGTCAGCCCGGAGTCGACCACATCCTCGACGATCAGCACATCCCGGTCGTTGATATCGCGGTCGAGGTCTTTGAGGATCCGCACGACGCCCGACGAGGACGTCGACGATCCGTAGGAGCTGACCGCCATGAACTCGAACTGCGTCGGAAGTGGGATCGCGCGGGCCAGGTCGGTGACGAACATGACGGCGCCTTTGAGCACGGTGATCAGCAGCAGGTCGCGATCATCGGCGCCGGCCAGCTCGCGATAGTCCACGCCGATCTGCGCTCCGAGCTCGGCAATGCGGCTTTGGATCTGCTCTTCGCCTAGCAGGACCGACTTGATGTCCCCCGGGTAGAGCTCCGGC
>DATAZN010000485.1:0-2165 GCA_036272035.1 Mycobacterium sp.
GTCTCGTGCAACCACTGGTTCAGAGCGTGAATGATCGTGTGAGTCGCCTCGGGGTGCTCGCGGAAACGTTCTTCCACCAGGCTTGCCAGCGTCGGGTACATCATCGACTTGTCGATGCCCTGTTCGTCGAGCAGCTCCAGCCGGGGCGCGGGTTCACGCATCGCGGGGGTTGCCTCGATCGCCTTCCCCAGGATCTCGCGGTGCGATTTGCCCTCGGGGTTGCCGTTGTGGAAGTAGTCCTCCTGCGCTCCCGGGGCCGCGACCTTGTCGAAGGTGGGGTTGGGGATGTAGTCGCTGATCTGTCCCAGGGTCGCGATCTTGGTGCGTCCGTCCACTTCCACGTATCGGATCGCGCCGTGGTACTCCGGCGGCAGGAACTTGGTGAGCGCATCGCGTGTCTCGTACATGTGGTTATCACCATCGAAGACCGGATAGCCCAATCGCGGCGTCATTGAAATCCTCCTTGTGCCTAGCCGTACCTGCGCTGCAGAACGGCCCACTACTCAACGTCATGACAATCAAATGTGCGATTGACTCTAGCATCGAGTGCGTTAAAAGAGGATATGCGTTTACTTTTTCGTCGTGCATCAGTCCGGCTGCGGGTAACGTGCCTTCTGTGGCGGCGCCGATGTGGTGCCGAATGTCGACGGCATTGCGATTGCTAGGAGGAATAGGTGGATCTATCGCTGACGCCGGAGCAACGGGCGGTCCGCGACGCGTTCGCGGCCTTGTTCGGGAAACAGGCCACGCCAGAGCGCGTGCGGCGGGCGGAGGCCACCGGCTTTGACGGACTGCTCTGGCGGCGCTACGCCGAGATCGGTGCACTGGGTATCGGGGTGCCCTCGGATTGTGGAGGGGGGGACGGTGGACTCCTTGAAGTGGCACTGGTGGCCGAGGAAGCCGGCCGACGCGTCGCTCCGATCCCGGTCGCCGAAACCGCGGCCGCGGCCCGAATGTTGGGTCGCCTGCGCGAGAAGGAGCTTCTGGTCCCGGTTTTGAGCGGATCAGCCATCGTGTCACTGGCGACGCAGCCCGGCCCGATAGCGGCGCAGTTGCTGGTCGACGGCGCAATCGCGGACGCTGTGCTGGCTCTCGACGGAGACTCCCTGGTGTACGTGAACCGCCCGGATGGCCTGGCCAAGACGGCGTACCGCAACCTCGGCGGACTATCGCTGGCCCGGTGGGGCGCCCCGGGTGCGGCCACGGTTCTCGCCGAAGGCAGCGAGGCGCGCGCGATCTTCGACACCGCACTCGACGAGGTACGCGTGCTGCGCGCGGCGGCGCTAATTGGGTTGGCTTCCGAGGCCGTGGGGATCGGTTCCCGGTACGCGATCGTGCGCGAGGCATTCGGCCAGCCGATCGGAATGTACCAAGCGGTCGCGCATCCGTTCGCCGACGCGGTCACCGGTCTGGATGGCGCCCAGTTGTTGGTCCGAAAGGCCTGTTGGGCAATGGACTCCGCGCAGGACGCCGGCGCGCTGGCCGCGATGGCCTTCGTGTTCGCCGCCGAAACGGCCTATCACGCGACGACGCACAGTCTGCATGTCCACGGTGGATACGGGTTCATGGAGGAGTACGACATCCAGCTGTATTACCGCAGGGCCAAAGCGTGGGCGGCGGTGTTCGCCGACCCGCGACGCGAGCTGCTCACTGTCGCCGACCGGCGGTTCGGCCCCGTGACGACCGGCGGGCGGTGACTCGATGGACTTCAACGAACCTGAGAACTGGGCCCGAATCCGCCGCGAGGCCGAGGAATTCACCGCCGAGCATGTCACCCGCGAGGTGATCGAACACGAGCGCCGGACCGGCGACGGTGTCGATCGCGCGCTGACCCGGAAGTTGGGGGAGCGTGGCTGGATCGCCTCGGGGTGGCCGGTCGACGAGGGCGGCGCCGGACTGGATCCGTTCGAGGCGGCTGCACTGTGGAACGCATTGCGCAAAGGGGGAGTGCCGACCGCCGGACCCGGTACAACCATGCTGCCGGCCAACGCGATCCGTGCCACCGGCTCGGCGGAGCTCAAAGACAGAGTCCTGCCAGGTGTGGCGGCCGGTGAGGTCCTGATCTGCCTGGGCTACACCGAGCCCGCGGGCGGTTCGGACGTGTTCGCCTGCGCGACCCGGTCACAGCGCGACGGCGACGAATGGATTGTCAACGGGCAGAAGAT
>DATAZN010000486.1:0-5620 GCA_036272035.1 Mycobacterium sp.
CACCGCACTCGTCACAGAACTTGGCCTTCTCGCGCAAGCCGGTGCCGCATGATCCGCACGCCATGCCCGCTGTCATCCGAGCACCACCCATCCAGAAGTCCCGACTGTTACAACTGCGAACAATAGGGCGTTCAACGGCAATGGACAGCGCTATCCACGTCGGCGAAACTGAACGGGCAGAGGTCGCGCCCACCGTCTTAAACCGCTCAGCCGCCGAGGGGCGGGCCGCTAGCCGATTCGGCACCGACGCAGTAGCTCGGCGAACGTTTACCTTGTGTCCTGATTCAAAGTGGCACATCATCGCTGGCTTTAACAGCTGGCCGATCAGCAGTGCGATCAACAGCGCCACATGCCGTCAGCGCGGCCTCGATGGTGGCGTTCACGAGCGTGTCGTCGATCGGCCCGATAGGCGGTAGCGCTGTGCGAAGCAGTAGCGGACCGGTCAGCAGGTCGGAGATGACGCCTGGCTGTGACGGCGGCGCGATCTCGTCGCGGTCTGCGGCCCGGCCGAGCATTGCGGCCACCGAGCGGCGACGGGGCTCCATGAAGCGCGCGTAGAACACCTCGCCAAGCTCATCGTCGTCCCTGAGATCACTCAGCACACCGGCCAACGCAGATTGGACCATGGGGTCGATGAAAAAGCGGCGCTGAAGTTCCTGTACCAGCCGCAGGTCCTCGCGCAAATTACCGCTGTCAGGGGCGGGATCGATCCCGAAACGGCTTACCAGCAGCGCGACAACGAGCTCGCCGCGAGTCTTTGCCCGGCGGTAGATCGCAGCGCGGGTAGTGCCGGCCAGCTTCGCGATCCGATCGATATTCACCGCTGAATAGCCATGCGAAAGCAACACGGCCCCAGTCGCATTCGCGATCGCGGTGTCCAAGGCAGTGTCGCGTGGACGACCTCGAAGACCTGACATGTGATCACCCGAACGATAGCGTTGACACATTAACGATGCACACTGTACCGTAAATGAAATGCAGACAATCTGGATTCTCGGCGCGACCGGCAAGGGCGGTCGCGCAATCGCTTCTGAACTGATCGGGGGCGACGCCGATGTGGTGCTCATCGGACGTGACCGCGACCGGCTGGCCACCGTTGCCGCAGCACTGGGAGGACACAACCGCACGATCCTGTCGCCCGGGCCGGCCGAGTTGGTTGCGCTGATCGCAGCCGAAAAGCCAACGGTCGTGGTGAACACCATCGGCCCGTTCGGCGAGACGAGCGCGCCGTTGGCCCGAGCATGCCTGGCCGTCGGGAGCCACTACGTAGATCTGGCTAACGAGCTACCGCCAGTGCAGGCGCTGCTGGACATGGATGCCGAGGCAAGAAGCCAGGGCGTCACGTTGGTCACCGGAGCGGGCTTTGGTGTGCTCGCCACCGAGGCACTCGTCATCGAGTTGGTCAGCGGCCGACCTGCAGCAGCCCGAGCAACAGTCGCGGCAATGCCCGCCGTGGCCGGCTTGGGCTCGGCCGTGCTGTCCAGTGTGATCGATGCCGTCGCATATGGTGGGCGGCGCTACGAGGGCGGACAGCTGGTGCGGACACGGCTCGGCGTCGAGCACGCGTGGATTCCATTGCCGGACTTGCCCGCAATCCAGAGCCTCGCGGTTCCTACCGGTGAACTGGAAGCGGCCCATCGCGCATCGGGGGCTGACGACGTGGTCGCCTTCTCCAGCGAGGTACCCAGCGGGCGAACGGTACGTGCGGTCCTACCGATGCTGTCGGCTTTTCTCGCCGCGCGACCAATCCGCGCCGGGGCGCACCGCCTGGTCAACCGTGCCCGGTTGACTCCACCGGTGAAGTCCGGCGACATCTCCTGGGCATATGCGCGACTCGAGTGGCCTGACGGTACACATCGTGAGGCATGGCTCCGGACCGGGGAGGGATACGGCTTCACCGCCAAGGTCGCCGCACGCACCGCCACCCGGATAAGCGACGGTCAGGGCATCCCCGGCGCATTCACCCCCGGTGCACTATTCGGCGCCGACTTGGCCCGCGATGCGGGTGCGCAGATCATCACACCGGGCGCGGTGACATCGTGACGGGCCGCGTCGTTGGCCGCAGCCAATTGCGGATCCCGGTACGCGGGGACGACCAGCTTGATGCCTGGGTGTACATGCCCGACCGGCCCGGTCCGTTTCCGGTCGTGGTGATGGCACACGGTATCGGCGGTATCAAGGCCGGTGGCTTAGCGCCGTTCGCGCAACGGTTCGCCAGCAGTGGATTTGCAGTAGTTGCGTTCGACTACCGACACTGGGGTGATTCCACCGGCGAGCCGCGACAATTCCTCTCGGTCCGTCGCCAGCTCCAGGACTACCGCAGTGCGCTGGAGTGGGTACGCGCCCATGAGGAATTCGACGCTGCACGAATGTTTGTGTGGGGCACCTCATTTGCCGGCATGCACATCGTCGAGTTGGCCGCCACCGAACCCGGCCTGGCTGGCGCGATTGCGCAAAGCCCGCTAGTAGACGGTGTCGCCGGGTTGACCAACATCCCGGCGGCTCGCGCGCTGCGCCTGACCGCACACGCGCTGGCCGATCTGGCTGGGTCTGTGTTCGGCCGACGTCCGCGGTATGTACCGATCAGCGTGCCCCCGGGCCAGCTCGGGGTGATCGCAACCGACGATGCGATGGTCGGCATGGCCCGACTCGACCCCGGTGACGGGTCCTGGTCCAACGAGATCACCGCCCGGTCTCTGCTGGACGTGACGGTGCACCGACCGGTGAGACACGCCCCGAATGCCCGATGCCCGCTGCTCATGGTCGTGGCGGAACACGACACGATGGCTCCCACCAGGCCGGCACTGGCCGTGGCCGCGCGCGCACCCCGCGGAGAGTTATACCGCAGCCGCGGCGGACATTACGACGTTTACGCGGGCGGGCTTGATCACGAGAACGTGCTACGAGTCGAGACATCGTTCTTGCACCGACACTCCGAAATGCGCGACCAGTGACACGACCCCGGCGCACCTGATGTCGCAGGCCAGGGGTGATCGGGAACACGCACCACCGGCCTCTAGCGTGGTGAACTGATTTGTGCAAGATCCCGATTCGCGCCCTCAACCCGATCTAGAACGGCCTGCCGGCATGCGTAACGATCCGTCCGCCGCGCCGACGTACACCGTGGACGACTGGCTGGCCGCGACCGGACCAAACAATGACGCCGCCACTATTCCCGGCCGACTTGTTCGACTCGTTACCGCCCTCAGCACCGCCCCACCGGGCCAACTCAACACCAACGACCCTGTCGCGACACGTATCGCTGACCGTCAGGCGGCTGTCCTCGTACTTCTAAAAGACATCACCGATGGTCCCGAAGTGGTTCTGCTGCAACGCAGTTATGCGCTTCGGCACCATCCAGGTGAGATCGCATTCCCTGGCGGCTCAAGGGAGTCCACCGACCGCGATCCGGCCGCCACTGCCCTGCGGGAAGGAGCCGAAGAAATTGGCCTCGACCCAAGCAGCGTCGACCCGTTGGTCACCCTTCCGCGCCGTCATATTGGCGTCTCGGTCTTCGATGTCACCGGAGTTGTTGCCCTCTGGCGCCAACCCGGCCCCGTCTATCCGGTCAATCCCGCAGAAACACATCGGGTACTCACCGTGGCGCTGCCCGATCTGGACAATCCAGATCGCTGGCACCGGTACCAGTGCAACGACTGGTCCGGGCCCGCCACGTTCCTCGACGGCGGCGCCCGACTCTGGGGTTACACCGCTGAAATCCTGCTCTACATGTCCAAGAACCGGTAGACGCGGCCGCATCCACGCATCCGCGACTCTGACCCGCACAACGTGAGTAGGGTCGAGCCGTGATGCGCGAGAAGGCCCAGGCATCGACCTCGATTTTGGCAATGGTCGCGGTGGCCCGCGTCGCTGTGGGTGCGACGATGATCCTGGCGCCGAGCCGGATCTTTTCGCCAGGATCCGGGACCGAAACACTGCTCATGCGGACCATTGGGATCCGTGATGTGGTTCTCGGCTCGGGCGCCTGTGCGGCCTGGGCACGCGGCGAAGAAGGCGAATTGCAACGGTGGGCAACGGTTGGACTCAGTAGTGATGGGGCCGACTTTGTTACCGGGCTTCGCAGCAAGCCGCTTGTCGGTTCCAAAAGCGCACTGATCGCCACGCTTTCCCCGGTGCCCTTTGTGGCGGCCGGTATCCTGGGTCTCACCCGTAGATCAACAAAGCCTTGAGGCAAGGGAATCAGCAAACGGCACCGGCCTCGCTACGCCGGACGTGAATAAGCCCGTACTCTTCGACGGTGAACGCGATCGACCCGGACAAGCTCAACACGTGCCTACAGGTGCTGGCCGACATCGAGTCGTTGGCACCCGAGCATCCCGATGCCGTCGCTGTACGTCGGGCCACGGCAGGCATATTCAAATCGGTCAGGAAGGCCCGCCGCCACGCCAAGCGCGACGCGGTCGCGGCCGCTGATCACGCCGTCGTGGCATCTACCGCCACGGGTGCTCCCGGCCGTATCGACGACGAGACTGCGGGCCTGCCCTTGGTATCCACTGCGGTGGGCGCCACGGCGGGCACGTTGCTCCGGTCGCGCGCCTGCTACATGTGCAAGACCCACTACACGGTGGTCGACGCGTTTTACCACCAACTCTGCCCAGAGTGCGCCGCGTTCAGCCACGCCAAGCGTGACGCCCGCACCGACCTCACCGGTAGGAGCGCGCTACTCACCGGTGGTCGCGCCAAAATCGGCATGTACATCGCGCTACGACTGCTCCGCGACGGTGCCCACACGACGATCACCACCCGCTTTCCGAACGACGCCGTGCGCCGCTTCGCCGCGATGCCCGACAGCGCCGACTGGCTGCACCGGCTACGCATCGTCGGGATCGACCTGCGCGACCCCGCTCAGGTCGTCGCCCTTGCGGACTCCGTCGCCGCGCAGGGCCCGCTGGACATTCTGATCAACAACGCCGCCCAGACAGTGCGCCGAGCCCCCGGCTCCTACGCTGCGCTCGTCGAGGCGGAGCGCACCTCGGGACCGGAACTCGTTGACGTGATCACCTTCGACCGCGTCAGCGATGCCCATCCCGCGGCACTTGCCGGCAGCCTCGCCGAGCACCAAACTCCGCACGCCGTAACTGAACTGGCCCTGGCCGCCCGAAGCGCGTCTCCGGACCGGATCGCCGCGGGCAACGCTATCGACGCGGGTGGCCTACTGCCCGATACGGCGCCTATCAACAGTTGGACCCAACGCGTGCACGAGGTCGACGCGATGGAACTGCTCGAGGTTCAGCTGTGCAACCAGACCGCGCCATTCATTCTGGTGAGCCGCCTTCGCCCGGCGATGGCCGCTTCACCCTCTCGCCGCAAATACGTCGTGAATGTGTCTGCAATGGAAGGGCAGTTCAGCCGCGCATACAAGGGCCCGGGGCATCCGCACACCAACATGGCGAAAGCCGCACTGAACATGCTCACCCGCACCAGCGCCGCTGAAATGCTGCAGCAGGACGGCATTCTCATGACCGCCGTCGACACGGGCTGGATCACCGACGAGCGTCCGCACCCGACCAAGCTGCGGCTCGCCGACGAGGGCTTCCATGCCCCGCTCGACCTTGTCGACGGCGCCGCCCGTGTGTACGACCCGATCGTGCGGGGGGAG
>DATAZN010000487.1:0-6695 GCA_036272035.1 Mycobacterium sp.
ATCCGTCCCAGGCCGGGAAGAACTATCACGTACTGCTCCACCAGCACAGCGACAACGGTGACGGCGGCCGCCTCGACGTAGTGAGTGGACTCCTCGAACGCGAGAACGACAATCGAGAACAGGAGGTAGATCTGCAGCTCCAGGGTGAAGCCGATTGCGAACATCGCCCACGAGTACCTCGCCCCGTACCGATGCCACGCCCACTGCCAGATGCGATCCATGCCGCGACACTAAACGTCAGGCACCCGAAACGACCTCCGGTCGGGTCGCGAGTTGATGTTCGACGGTCCGCAACGAGCGCTCCGCTGCGCGATGTCGATCTGCGACGCGGTCCGCTCGCTCGGCATCGAGGTGCGCGCCGGATTGCACACCGGCGAGTGCGAGGTCCGCGGCGACGGCATCGGCGGGATCGCCGTGCACATCGGCGCGCGGGTGAGCGCACTGGCAGGGCCGGACGACGTGCTCGTGTTCAGCACGGGCGGTTGTTGGCAGTCGTCGGGTTACGGCAGCAACGGCAGGCGCCACGCCGGCGTCGCGGGGTCGAGAAACCAAAGGCGCGTCGCCGTCAGCCGCACTATCCGCACCGCGCCGGTGATCATGATCGTCGCGGCCGGCAGGTTGAGGAGGGCGGCGGTCATCACCGATATCCGCAATTGGCCCGGCCCAGCGGTCATGATGTCGAACCAGGCATCACAGATCAGCAGAACTCCCGTTGTGAACGCCGGGAGTATTACCAGCTCTCGGCGCAGCCAGCCCAACATCGCGGTAGCGATCATGAACGCGATGAGCACACAGTCGAAGCCGATCCATGTCGCCGGCCAATTGTGGGCAACATAGTTCTCGGGCAGGGTGAAGGCGAGGTAGATCATCCACGGGATCAACCCGACAGCGCCGACCACCATCAGGGTCAACCGGTTGCGCCGCATGCGTCTCGCCATTGCCGGCGGGAACACCTCGTCGAGCGGACGCTCCAGTCGCTGAATCAAATCCCCGCGCTGCGCCGGTGACATCGCCGCGATTTGGTCATCCGACAGCAAGCGATTGCCATAGTCGCTCATGACTGATGAGTATCCGCCTCAGCGGTTGCGTCCCGGCTACGACAACCCAGGTGCCGCGGCGGGAGCGCGTTGTTACTCAGCCGTCGCCGCTTCTTCCTTGCCGACATCCTCCAGGTTGACGCCCGCGGTCTCGATCCGGAACAAGTAGGTCACGATCGCTCCAGCCAGGAAGCACACCACCAGGCCCCAGAGCAGTGCGGTGGTGCCGATGGTCTTGAGCAGGATGGGGAACAGGAACGCTGTCAACACCGCGCCGATCTTGGCGAAGGACGCGGCGAAGCCGGCGCCCTTGCCCCGGACCTCGGTCGGGAAGACTTCGCCGGCAAGCAGATACGTCATGGCGTTCGGCCCGAAGTTGACCATGAAGTAGAACAGCGTGAAGCCGAGGAAGAGCAACCACATCACGTTGCTGCCGTCCGGCCGGATGGACGCCCCGGCCAGGACCAGGCCGACCGCGCAGCCGAGGAAGCCCCAGATCTGCAACTTGATCCGTCCGACTCGGTCCACCAGGAGGATGGCGACGATGACGCCCAAGACGAACAGCACGTCCATCATGGCCGAGCCCTTCGCACCCAGGATGTCGTTGTGGATGGTGTCAGACAGGCCGTGCGACTTCGACTCCTTGCCGATGACGGCGCCCAGAATCGTCGGTGTGAAGATGCCGATGCCGTAGACGCCCAGATCCTGCAGGAACCACGGAACCGAGGCCAGGATCGTCGCCCGACGGTTCTTCTTCTTGAACAGCGATAGGTAGGACCCGTGACCTTCGGCGGCCTTGGCCTTGGCCTGATCCTCCAAGTGTCCTAGCGACACATTTTTGGGGTACTGCGGGGTGCGCTTGAGCAGTTCGGTAGTCGCCTTTTCGCCTTCGGCGGTCCGGCCTTTCGCCACCAGCCAGTGCGGGCTCTCCGTGACGAACAGGCGCCCGACGACGACCAGGATCGCCGGCACGATTGCCGCCGCGTACATCATCCGCCAGGCGCCCAGGTTCGGGTTCGCATACAGGATGCCGAAGCCCAGCGCTGTGCCGAAGAACGCGCCGATGGCCTGGAACGCGAAGGCGCTCAGCACCAGCCGGCCCCGCATCGAGGTCGCAATGCTCTCCGAGATCACCATGTGCGCGGTCGGGTAGTCACAGCCCAGTGCGATACCGGCCCCGAACAGACAGATGACCAGGGTGATGAAGTTGGGAGCGAACGTCAGACCCACTAAGAACACGGCGAAGATGATCATCTCCACGATGAACATCCGCTTGCGCCCGTAGCTGTCCGCCAAACCACCGAGGGCCGTCGCGCCGACCAGGATGCCCGCCAAGGAGGCCGCGGTCACCATGCCTTTCTCGGCCGCGTTCAGGTGGAATTGGATCGAGATCAGCGGCAGGGCAACGCCGGTCATGAACACGACCATGCCCTCGAAGAACTTGCCCGCGCAGGCCAGCGCCCAGATCCGGAACTGCATCGCGGTCATCGGCATCGACTTCAGCGCCGTGCCGTCGGGCCACTGCGGCAACTCGTCGATGTATTCCTGCACCGTCTTTCCGTTGACCTTCGGTGCCGGTGGTTTGTCGAGCGTGTCGGTCATGTCACCTCTCTCAGAGTCGTCGCCATCGACCTCGCCTACCCGACGCTGCACGGGCGGCGATACAGCGCGGTTTCGCTGGCGTGCGTGACCCACGCTGACCAGCGTCAACCCCGCAGACGCTAAGTCAGACAACTGAACGGCCGTTGACACCCGGATGAATTCGGCAAACTCTCCGGACCCGGCGATGGCTTCATCTGTTGTTTGCCTCCGGATTGATTCGATGTCGATATTGGTGACGTTTAATGCTCGCGGACGTGCTCGAGGCGACGCGCGGCGCTGAGGCGCGCACGACATGGCATTTCCGACCCGGCGAACGGGCGGCCGATGTGCGGCTGATAGGTCCTTTTCAAGGAGGCAAACATGAAGCAGCACAAGGGATTTATGGCCGCCGCAGGCCTGCTGGTTGCCGGCAGTCTGGCGCTCTCGGCGTGTACGCACCTCGACACACCGCCCACCTACGCCAAAGGCGTCAAGGTCGACTGCGGGGGGAAGCAGGACATCACCGGCAGCGGTTCGACCGCTCAGGCCAACGCGATGAGCCACTTCATTACGAGCTATGAGGAATCCTGCTCGGGCAAGCAGCTGAACTACACGGCCAGTGGGTCAGGAGCCGGCGTCACCGATTTTCTCGCGGCCAGGACAGATTTCGGCGGCTCGGACTCACCGCTGAGCGGTGACGAATACGCGGGCGCCAAGCAGCGCTGCGGCGGTACCGACGCATGGAACCTGCCTGCCGTCTTCGGTCCGATCGCGATCACCTTCAACGTCAAGACGACCGACGTCCTCAACTTCGACGCACCCACGCTCGCCAAGATCTTCAGTGGCGCCATTAGGCGTTGGGACGACCCGGCCATCACCGCGCTGAACGGAAACATGCCCGCCGAGGACATCCACGTCATCTACCGCAGCGACGCATCCGGAACCAGCGATAACTTCCAGCAGTACCTGCAAGCCGCATCTGGCGGCGCCTGGACCAAGGGCGCCGGCAAGACCTTCAACGGAGGCGTGGGAACCTCCGCCCAAGGCAACGAGGGCACCTCGGAAGCCGTCAAGAACACCGAGGGCGCGATCAGCTACAACGAATGGTCGTATGCGATGAAGCAGCACCTCGATGTGGCCGGAATCAAGACCGCCGGCGGCGTCGTCGGCATCGGCAACGACTGGGTCGGCAAGACCATCTCGGACGTCACGATCAAAGGTCAGGGCCATGACCCCAATGATCTCGTTCTCGACCTCTCGAAGGTCTACGCCACCACAACGCCGGGCGCTTACCCGATCCTGCTGGCCAGCTACGAACTCGTCTGCTCCAAATACCCTGACGCTCAGGTGGGTACGGCGGTGAAGGCATTCATGCAATCGACCATCACCACCGGGCAGCAAGGCCTCGCCCCGCTCGGCTACATCCCGTTGCCGGGCGATTTCCAGACCAGGGTTGCCGCCGCCGTCAACAGCATGAGCTGAGACGTCACCGCCGCGGTTTGGCCGCGAAGAGAAACGTCTCGATCTCGGCTAGCATCACTTATGGCCTTCGATGGCACCAAACGATCGATACCGTGTGCCGTCCTGTTATTTGCCGCAGCGCTGTTTTCGGCAGCGCCGGCGTCAGCGGACCCGAACGACGGTGCGTTCGTTGATGCCCTCGCCAAGGGCGGGATCGTCCTCCCGGATGACAACGCCGCGATCGCTATGGCCCACACGATGTGCGCCGGACTCGATCAGCGCGCTAAAACCAGCCTTCTCGCAATGAAGCTGATGAAGGAGACGGACCTTTCGATGAGGCAGTCCAGCTATTTCATCGGCGCTGCCATCTCCGCCTACTGCCCGCAATATATGGGGCAGACCGACAATTCGACGCGCTGGCTCAACCCGGGCCTCCCGCTGATGTGATCAGCCGCCCCGGGCTTCGACCATGGCTGAGCGGTTGACCTTGGTCGCGGCCGTGCGTGGGATCTGGTCGACGAACTCCACCGTCTTGGGCACCTTGTACGCGGCCAGTCGGGTCTTCGCATAGACGATGACATCCCGTTCGGTCAGCAACTGTGTGCTGTCGGCCAGTTGGACCACGGCGTGCACCCGACGGCCCCAGTCGCGGTCGGCGAGTCCTATGACCACCACATCGGCGATGCCTTCGTGTTCGGCCAGCGCGCATTCCACCTCGGCGGGAAAGACATTGGCGCCGCCGGTGATGATCATGTCGCTGCGGCGATCGGCGATGTAGAGATAACCGTCGGCGTCGACGTGGCCGATATCGCCTGCGGTCCGGAACCCGTCGGGTGTCGACGGCAGCAGCGGCGCGCCGCCCAGATAGCGGTATCCGGCGCTCATCGGCGAGCGCAGATAAATTTCGCCGAATTCACCGGGACTCACCGGCTCGCCCTGCTGGTCCAGGATGCGCACTTCGGTGTCCCGGAAACCGCGGCCGACGCTGCCAACGTGCGCCAGCCACTCGTCACCGCGTAATGCGGTGATTCCCAGGCCCTCGGTCATCCCGTAGGCCATCACGACCTGTTCCGGGCTGAGCAGGTCGAACCAGGTCCGTAGCAGCGTATGTGGCATCACCGCGGCGCCCTGCAAGATCCACGCGACGCTGGATAGATCCCGCTGGCGTATGTCGGGAAGCGCCGCGATGCGGGCGAGCATTGTCGGTGTAGCTGTGAAGTTGGTGACGCGGTAGCGTTCGATCGCGTCCACAACGGTTGCCGCATCGAACTTTTCGAGCACCACCAATCGGTCACCGCCCAACAGGTAGGTCAGCGGTGAGAAGCCGTTGGTGTGATACATCGGAGCGGGCACCAGGATGGTCTGCGGCTGGGCCGTCGGCGCCCAGGCGGCCAGGAATGGGAACGACGACTCGGGCGTCCACATGCCTTGCGCCAGAGTGAGAATGACCTTCGGTAGGCCGGTGGATCCGCTGCTGCATATCCCGTTCGCGTTGGGGGATACCAGCACAGGCAGCGGATCGATGGACTGGTCGGCGGCGCGTGCGGTGAATGTGGACAGCGTCTGTTCGTCGACGGCGACCACCGGGTCGATGACCTCTAGCACCCGGGACCGCTCCCAGTCGGGCAGATCCCAGCGCATCGGAACCGGGACAGCGCCGATCTTCCAACAACCCAGCACGGCCAACACCAGGTGCTCGGAATTCGGAATCGCGAGTGCGACAAGCGAGCCGATCTCAGCCCCGCTGGCCGTCAGCGCCCGTCCCGATTGATTGGCCCGGCGATCCAGTTCTGCGAAGGTCATCGAGTGCCCCGTACCATCACGCGCGATGACGGTCAGAGCAGGATCATCACAACGCTGTTCGGCGAGCTGCTGAAGTTTGGCGCCGAACGGAATTCCTTCGTCAGGCGGTTGGGGAGCTTCTTGAGCAGCGACGGGCTCGGTGCTCATGTGCGCCGCTCCTCCTCACCGCTCCGCGCTGCATCGTCGGCGGCGCGGCTCACGCCGATACCGGTCCCGAGAACAACGTCTCGAACCCCCCGTCGCGGATGCCGGGCAGGAGCCGCATCGCGAGCACCTCGGTGCTGACCGGCAGGCGGATCAGCGGCTGGGTGTGCCGGTCGAGCACGCTGACGTCGGACTCGTCGCAGAAGCCCAGCGCTCCCAGTAACTGGTGCGCGGCCCGCAGGACTAGTCGTGCGGTCTCGCCTGCCTTGAGACGCAGGATCAGTGCGTCAGCCGAACGCACCTGCGCCGGAACAGATTCGACTCGGCTGATGGTGTACTTGGCGAGCTCGTGAAGCCCGCGTGCCGCGACCGCGGCGTCGGCGACCGCGAACCGAACCGCCTGGAAATCCGCCAGCGGCTTGCCGAACTGCATCCGTGCGACAACGTGCTGTCGAGTGATCTCAAGGCACTGCTGCACTGCGCCGACGATCCGCCAGGACCCCAGCGTCAGATGCAGATCGACGTCGACGGCCGGCACCGTCCCGTCGGGCGGCCCCAACGTGGCCGGAACCAGAAAGGGTCCGAGCTTGGCGTCAGTGCGTGACGACGGCTGCACCCGGTAGCGCGTGCCATCGAGGTCGGCGGCGATCCACTCGCCGGCTAAGTCGC
>DATAZN010000488.1:0-14184 GCA_036272035.1 Mycobacterium sp.
TTGATCTCGGCGCTGGGATTCGCGTTCGCCACTGCCACCGACCGCGGTGATGACATGGTGCTGACCATGCTGGCCCGGGGCTGTCAGGCAATCCGCGAGCTTGGCACGTTGGATCTCGTCGGCGACTATGCGGCACAGCAGGCGACGATATGATGGAGAACTCGCCGTTATCGCAAGGTCGTTGGCGCGCAACGCCTCCTGATGCGAATCAGTATTGTGTGGAACCTTGATCGATCGGAATCGCTGCCGCGGTGATGTTTCGCGATTCCTCGCTGGCCAGCCAACACACCGCATCGGCGATATCCTCGGGCTCGGCAACCCAATTCGGCAGAAACGGTGTGAGGGTGTTCGCGAGGTGCGGACTGGTCGCGGTAAAGTTTGCTAAGGCGCCGACCATGTCGCCGCCGCCCATTGCAGTGTTGACTGGACCGGGGTGCACACTGTTGACCCGGATCGAATGCATACCCAACTCGGCCGCGAACGCACGAGCCATCCCGGTGACGGCATGCTTGCTGGCGGTGTAGTGCACCATGAACGGCTGCATTTTCATGCCGGCCGCGGAGCTGATCAAAATGATTGACCCGCCGCGACCACCGTCGATGATCTTCTGCGCGCCGGCCATCACTGTGTTCCACGTTCCAGTCACGTTGACGTCCATAACGTCCCGGAACGATTCGGGCGTGATCTCGTTCCAGGCCTGCGGCGCCGTGATGCCGGCATTGGCGACGATGATGTCCAGCCGCCCGAGCGCAGCCACGCCGTCCTCCACCGCCTGGCGCAGACCGTCAAAGTCGCGAATATCGGTGGCCGAAGCCATGATTTGGCGGCCAGCGGCCTCGACGAGCCGAACGGTTTCGGCCAGATCCTCCGGTGTTGCCGCGTCGTAACGGACACAAGATGGAAGCTTGCCCGCGATATCGACCGCGATGATGTCGGCGCCCTCACGGGCCATCCGGACCGCGTGCGCGCGTCCCTGACCTCGTGCCGCTCCGGTGATGAATGCCACCTTGTCCGTCAACCGGCCGGTCATGTGCGCTCCGTATCGTAAAGGCCACTGTAACGGGGACGACATTACGTCACTGCTTGCGCTGTGCCGCCTTGACCAGGTTCGAACCGATGATCAGCCGCTGAATCTCGCTGGTTCCCTCGTACAGTCGTAGCAAGCGCACGTCGCGGTAGATACGTTCGACCGGCACCTCGCGCATGTATCCGCTGCCGCCGTGGATCTGCACGGCGAGATCGGCTACCTTGCCGGCCATCTCGGTGCAGAACACCTTGGCCGCTGACGGGGCGATGCGTCGGTCCTGTTCGGTGAGCCACAGCCGGGCGGCGTCACGGACGAGTGCGCGACCGGCCATCACCCCGGTCTGCTGGTCGGCGAGCATTGCCTGCACCAGTTGGAAGTTCCCGATCGGTGTGCCGCCCTGGGTGGCCGTCGCCGCGTAGTTCACCGATTCGTCCAACGCGCGCTGAGCGGCTCCCACGGCCAGCGCGGCGATGTGAATCCGCCCGCGCGCTAACGAGGTCATCGCCGCGCGGTACCCGATGTCCTCGCTGCCGCCGATCAGTGCCCCGGCGCGGACGCGGACATCGATGAAGCGCACGTCTGCGGTCCAGGCACCTTCCTGTCCCATCTTGGCGTCCTTGGTTGCGACCTCGACTCCGGGGGAGTCGGCAGGAACCAGGAACACGGCGATGCCCGGTCCGCCGTCATCGGCGGGACGGGTCCGCGCGAAGACCACGAACAGGTCGGCAACCGGCGCGTTGGTGATGAATCGCTTCTCGCCGGTGATCACCCAATCGCCTTCTGCGCCGTCGCGAATAGCCTTGGTGCGCAATCCAGCCGGGTTCGACCCCGCCCCCTGTTCGGTCAACGCGAATGAGGCGACCTGTCCAGACGCCAGCGACTCCAGCCAGGTGGCCTTCTGCTCGTCGGTGCCGAACCCGACCAGGACCTGACCGGCGATGCCGTTGTTGGTGCCGAACATCGACCGGAGGGCCAGCGAGGTATAGCCCAGTTCCATCGCCAGCTCGACATCTTGGGTGATGTCGAGCCCGAGTCCACCCCACTCTTGGGGGATGGCGTAGCCGAACAACCCCATGTCCTTGGCCTGGTTTCGAAGATCGTCTGGCACCCGGTCGGTCGCCAGAATCTCCTGCTCGCGCGGGACGACGGCGGTGTGGACGAACTGCCGGGTCTGGGCGAGGATCTGCTGGAAGTCGTCGTCGTCGACGACTGAGTCAGGCATGAATCAGCGCTCCCTTCGAGCGGTGCGATCGCGGGTTGACCCGCTGCTGCGGGACCCCGCCGGCTGTCTGCAGGCAGCGATCATATATGAAATATGATGTGCGATGATGTCCCGCATTCGGGGCCTGAATGGAAGGACGGTGATCGTGTGTCGTTGTTGACCGGTCAGACCGCAGTTATCACCGGTGGCGCCCAGGGGCTGGGTTTTGCCATCGCGCAGCGGTTTGTTGATGAGGGCGCCCGGGTAGTGCTCGGTGACGTGAATCTCGAGGCGACGCAGTCCGCGGCCGCGCAGCTCGGCGGCGACGAGGTCGCCATCGCGGTGCGCTGCGATGTGACGTCCGGCGATGACGTCGATGCACTGGTCGGCGCGGCCGTCGACCGGTTCGGCGCGCTCGACATCATGATCAACAACGCCGGAATCACCCGCGACGCGACGATGCGCAAGATGACCGAGGAACAGTTCGATCAGGTGATCGCCGTGCATCTGAAGGGAACGTGGAACGGCTTGCGCAAAGCCGCAGCGATCATGCGGGAGAACAAGCGCGGGACGATCGTGAACATGTCGTCGATATCCGGGAAGGTCGGCATGGTCGGCCAGACCAACTATTCGGCGGCCAAGGCCGGCATCGTCGGTATGACCAAGGCGGCATCGAAGGAACTCGCCCACCTCGGTGTGCGGGTCAACGCAATCCAGCCTGGCCTGATCAGGTCGGCGATGACGGAGGCTATGCCGCAACGGATTTGGGATGCAAAAGTCGCGGAGGTACCGATGGGACGAGCTGGCGAACCCGACGAAGTCGCCAACGTCGCATTGTTCCTGGCCTCCGATCTGTCGTCATACATGACCGGCACCGTCCTCGAGGTGACCGGCGGGCGGCACCTGTGAGCACTCGCGAAGCGGTGATCTGCGAACCGGTTCGGACGCCGATCGGCCGCTACGGGGGAATGTTCAAGTCGCAGAGCGCTGTTGAGCTCGGAGTAGCCGCGCTTACCGGGCTGCTCGAACGGACCGGCATTCCATCCGAAGCGGTACAGGATGTCATCCTTGGGCACTGCTATCCCAACAGCGAGGCACCGGCGATCGGACGCGTGATCGCACTTGATTCGGGACTGCCGGTGACGGTGCCCGGCATGCAGGTAGACCGTCGCTGTGGGTCGGGTCTCCAAGCGGTCATCCAGGCAAGTCTCCAGATCATCTCCGGTGACCACGATCTCGTCGTCGCCGGCGGCGCGGAGAGCATGAGCAACGTCGCGTTCTACTCCACCGACATGCGCTGGGGCGGTGGCCGCGGCGGCGTACAGGTGCACGACGGATTGGCGCGCGGGCGCTCCACCGCCGGTGGTCGCCACTATCCGGTGCCCGGCGGGATGTTGGAGACCGCTGAGAATCTGCGACGGCAGTACAGCATCTCGCGTCAGGAGCAGGACGAACTCGCGGTGGCGTCGCACCAGCGTGCGGTGGCCGCGCAGAAGGACGGCATCCTGGCCGAGGAGATCATTCCGGTTACGGTGCGCAGCCGCCGGGGCGAGGAGGTGATCGACACCGACGAGCATCCGCGGGCCGATACCACCGTGGAATCGCTGAGTAAGCTCAAGCCCGTTCTGCTCAAGGATGATCCAGAAGCGACGGTGACCGCGGGAAACGCCAGCGGTCAAAACGACGCGGCCTCCATGTGTCTGGTGAGTACCCCGGAGAGGGCCGCCGAACTCGGCCTCACCCCGCTGGTCCGGCTGGTGTCCTGGGGCGTCGCGGCCGTGCCGCCCAACGTGATGGGAATCGGTCCGGTACCGGCCACCGAGCTCGCCTTGGCCAAGGCGAGCCTGCAACTGAGCGACATCGACCTCATCGAACTCAACGAAGCGTTCGCCGCACAGGCACTTGCCGTGATGCGGGAGTGGGGCTTTGGCGCCGCCGACCGAGAGCGGACCAACGTGCACGGCTCGGGTATCTCGTTGGGCCATCCGGTCGGCGCGACCGGCGGCAGGATGCTGGCCACGCTGGCCCGCGAACTCAGTCGGCGAGGCGCGCGCTACGGGCTGGAAACCATGTGCATCGGCGGCGGCCAAGGCCTCGCGGCGGTTTTCGAGCGAGTCGGGCCGCAGTGACGACACCCTTGGCCGATCTCACCGTCATCGAGGTCTCCAGCTTCGTCGCCGCGCCGTTGTGCGGAATGACGTTGAGCCAATTGGGGGCCGAGGTGATTCGGGTCGACCCCATCGGCGGTGCGTCCGACACTCACCGATGGCCAATTAGCGCTGACGGCACGTCCATCTACTGGACCGGGCTGAACAAGGGAAAGCGTTCAGCCACAGTCGATTTACGATCAACTGAAGGGCAAGACCTGGTGCAGCGACTGATCGTCGAAGGCGACGGCGTTTTGGTGACCAACGCCGCGGGGCTGCCCTGGTTGTCCTACGACACACTCGCCGCGAAACGTTCCGACCTGATCCATCTCCAGATCCTCGGCCGTCATGACGGCTCCACCGGTGTGGACTACACCGTCAACGCGGCAACCGGATTTCCGATGGTGACCGGCCCGGTGAACCACAAAGGTCCGATCAATCATGTGCTGCCGGCCTGGGATGTCTGCTGTGGCCTGTATGCCGCGCTCGCGGTCGTGGCCGCGGTGCGTCGCCGCGACCAGTCCGGCGCGGGCGCCCAGATCAGCCTCGCGTTGGAAGACGTCGCGTTGGCCACCGCGGGCAATCTCGGACTGCTGACTGAGCCTCAGGTGAACGGCACTGAACGTGAGCGGCTGGGCAACGCGATCTATGGCCAGTACGGCCAAGATTTCACCAGCAACGATGGCGTCGCGTTCATGATCGTGACGCTGACTAAACGTCATTTTCAGGACCTCGTCGAGGTATCCGGCACGGGTGCAGCCATTTCCGCGCTGGCCGATTCGCTCCGCGCGGATTTCACCGACGAGGGTGTGCGCTATCGATACCGCGAGGTGCTCAGCGGACTATTCGCGACGTGGTTCGCTGATCACACCGCCGACCAGATCACGCAGGCGTTGTCGGCCACCAGCGTGTTGTTCGAGCGCTATCGGAGCTTCGCGCAGGCCGCCGCAGGTGAACGGGTGACGGCAAATCCGTTGTTCTCCCGGTTGCACCAGGACGGTCTGGGGGACTACCTCGCGCCCGGGATGCCCACCGTGTTCGACGGCGGACATTTCACAAGCGAGCCCGCACCCAGACTGGGTGGAGACACCGCGGACGTACTCACCACGAGCCTGGGGCTGGCTGCCGCCGATATCACGCGTCTGACCGATGCGAAGACGATCGCCTGCTAGCGAGGAGAAAGACGCCTAATGACCAAACTTGCTGAGACCCTTGGACTCACTGACGTTCAAAACGAGATCATCTCCACGGTGAGGCAATTCGTCGAGAAGGAGGTCATCCCTAATGCGCCCGCGCTGGAGCGCACTGACACCTATCCGCAAGCGATCGTTGACCAGATGCGGCAGATGGGTCTGTTCGGATTGATGATTCCGCAGGAATACGGCGGATTGGGCGAGTCGCTGCTGACCTACGCGCTGTGCGTCGAAGAATTAGCCCGCGGCTGGATGAGCATCTCGGGGGTGCTCAACACTCACTTCATCGTCGCCTACATGCTGCGCCAGCACGGCACCGACGAGCAGAAGCAGCGCTTCCTACCGCGAATGGCCGCGGGCGAGATACGCGGATCGTTCTCGATGTCCGAGCCCGAGTTGGGCTCTGACGTCGCCGCGATCCGCACCCGCGCGACACGGGGCAGCGACGGCGACTACACCATCAACGGCCAGAAGATGTGGCTGACCAACGGCGCCAGTTCCAGTTTGGTGGCGGTACTCGTTCGCACCGAGGAGGGCGCAGAAGCCCCGCACCGCAATCTGACCGCCTTCCTGATTGAGAAGCCGACCGGATTCGGTGAGGTGTTACCCGGGCTGCTGATACCAGGCAAGATCGACAAGCTGGGCTACAAGGGGATTGACACCACAGAGCTCATCTTCGACGGATACGCCGCGAGCGCCGACGACGTCTTGGGCGGCGTGCCCGGGCAGGGTTTCTACCAGATGATGGACGGCATCGAGGTTGGACGTGTCAACGTGTCGGCCCGGGCGGTCGGGGTGGCCATCCGTGCGTTCGAGCTCGCCGCACGCTATGCCCAGCAGCGTCACACCTTTGGCAAGCCGATCGCCGAGCACCAGGCCATTGCCTTCCAAATCGCAGAAATGGCAACCAAAGTCGAGGCCGCTCACCTGATGATGGTCAACGCGGCCCGGTTGAAGGATTCCGGTGAGCGCAACGACGTCGCGGCGGGAATGGCGAAGTATCTTGCCAGCGAATTCTGCTCGGAGGTCACCCAACAGAGCTTCCGCATCCACGGTGGATACGGCTACTCCAAAGAGTATGAGATCGAGCGGCTGATGCGCGACGCCCCGTTCCTGCTCATCGGCGAGGGAACCAGCGAGATCCAGAAGTCCATCATCAGCAAGCGGCTGCTCGCCGAGTATCGGATTTGACCGTGAGCGTCTCGGATTTCGCCGCGCGCCCCCAGCTCTCCGAAGACGTTGCGCGCTATGTCCGTAAGCGGATCTTCGATGGCACCTATTCGGCGGGCGAGTATGTCCGCCTGGATCAGCTGGCGGCGGAACTCGGGATCAGCGTCACCCCGGTACGGGAGGCGCTCTTCGAATTACGCGCCGAGGGGCTGCTGGCCCAGCAGCCGCGTCGCGGGTTCGTGGTGCTACCAGTCACCGAACGCGACCTCGCCGACGTCGCCAATCTGCAGGCCCATGTCGGTGGTGAGCTCGCCGCGCGAGCCGCGGTCAGCATCGACGACGACCAACTCTGCGAACTCAAAGGAATCCAGGCTGAGCTCGAGGAAGCGTACGCGGGCAACGATATCGAGCGAACGGTGCGGCTCAACCATGACTTCCATCGGGCCATCAATGTGGCCGCCGAGTCGCCAAAGCTTGCGCAGATGATGTCGCAGATCACCCGTTATGCGCCGGAATCTGTCTTTCCCACCATCGCGGGCTGGCCCGGTCAGTCGATCAAAGACCATCGCCGCGTGCTCGCAGCGCTGGCCAAACACGACAGCGAGCTGGCCCGCAAAGCCATGTCAGACCACCTTGCCGCCGGCGCGGCCCCGCTGATCGACCACCTCGCTGAACACGGGGTCGTCGATTCGACCTAACCGGGCGGCATGCTATCGGCGCCGGCCAGCAATTCGCGCAGCCGTCGGACATCGACCTTGCCGGTCGGACCACGCGGAATCGTGTCGTCGGAGTCGACTAGCAGCCAGACTGTCGGCACTTTGAACGAGCTGAGCACAGCGCGCGCCGATGCGCGGAGTTTCTCGGCGGTTGTCGCGGCGGTGTCGCACACCACCGCCGCACCGACGCGACCGCCGTGTGTACCAGTGATATTCGTGACGAAAGCGTTGTCAACCCCGTCGATGTCACGCAGCGCCTGCTCGACTTCGGCCGGATAGACAGTCGCGCCGCTGACCTTGAACATGTCGTCGGACCGACCGTGGTAAAAGAGGAAGCCGTCCTCATCGAGCCGGCCGAGATCACCGGTGCGGTAGAACCCGTCGGCGGTGAACACGTCCTCCCGGCTGCGCCGGCATATCCCGCGCAGCGTGTGTGGTCCCCGAATCTGAATCATCCCAACGGTTCCCACCGCGAGGGTTTGCCCGTTGCCGGGGTCGGTGATCCGGACCTCCATCCCGGCGAACGGCTTGCCGCAGCTGCCCCAGGCTGAGCGCGGCATGTCGGTGTCGGCGCGGTATCCGCAGTAGGGGCCGAATGCTTCGGTCATTCCGAACAACGTTGCCCGAGCGCCGGGTTGGGCACGTTGCTCGGCTGGAAGGAGGGCTTCCAGGCTGCCGGCGCGCAACGCGGATAAATCTGCCTGCGCGCGGTACGGGTGGCGTACCAGTGCCTCAGCCTGATCGGGCCAGCCGCGAAACAGCGTCACTCGTTCGCGTTCAAGCAGACCTAGCGTGGTGTCCGGTTGTGGGATCGCCTCGGTGATCAGCGTTGCCCCGGCCACCAGCGCGGAAAGTACACCGCTGCCGAAGCCGCCCACCCAGAAGAATGGCATCGGTAGATACAGCCTGGTCTCGGAATCGATGCAGCGGCTTGCCAATCCGGATCGGACGGCGCCCAGTGCGCTACCGTGCGAGTGAACCACGCCCTTGGGTGCACCGCTGCTGCCGGAGGTGAACATGATGACCATCGGGTCACTCGATGTCACCGTCGCCGCCAGTGCATCGACGATCGAGCGGTTCGATTCAGCGCTGGATCGGCCCGGCAACTGATCGGCCGCCCAAATCTGGCGCAGCGCAGGAAGATCGGGGCGTTGCAGTGTTTCGGACAGATCAGGCAAGCCAAGAGTCGACCGAACGTCGTCGAGGTAGCGGTGACCGCGAAATTCCTCGACGCTGATCAGGACCTGCACGGAGGCGGTCCGCAGTTGTGCGGCCAATTCTCGCGCGGCCAACAGCGTGCTCAATGGAACCAGCACGGCACCGATGCGGGTGAGGGCAATCGCGATCTGCACCCACCGGACACCGTTGGGCATGATGAGCCCGACCCGGGTGCCCTTGACGACACCGGCATCGATGAACACCACGGCCAAGTCGTGTGTGGTGATGTCGAGTTCGCGGTAGCTGAGCCGACGGTCAAGGTCGATCACCATCGGCTTGGCATCGTCATGCGTCGAGTGATACCGGACTAGCTCATCGACGGTGTCAGCCATCGAACAGCCTTTTCAATTGCTGCACATCAGCTTTTCCGCTTGCCAACAGGGGAACATCAGCGGCGGGGATCGCCGCGAATCGGCGGGGAATCTTGTACGCCGACAGTTCTGCGACGAGTTGGCGACGAAGGCCGGTTTCGTCGAATGCGGCGTCGTTGTCCAGGGTGATGACCGCAGCGACGACCTGACCGCGGTCAGGATCCGGGATTCCGAAGACATGGGCCACGCCGCCGCCGGTGACCTTAGCGATTGCCTGCTCGACTTCGGCCGGAGAGACGTTGGCGCCGGCCACCTTGATCATCGAACCGCGGCGGCCGATGTAGTAGACGAACCGGTCGTTGTCGGTGGCAACCAGGTCACCGGTGTGGAACCAGCCGTCAGCGTCGAGACATTCTTCCCGGCTGCGTTTGTAGTACCTCTGCATCAGACACGGCCCCCGGATATAGAGCTCGCCGGGCGCCCCATCCTCGACCGGAATGCCGGTGTCAGGGTCGACGATCTTGGTTTCCAATCCCGGCGCCGGCTTGCCGAACGACCCGCGTCGATGCTCGGGCTGGTCGGTCTCGTCAGCATCGATCAGCACCACGCTGCCCGCCTCGGTCAGCCCGAGCATGTTGTGCCGCAGTTCGGGGTCGGCCGGTCGTACCTCAGGAGCCATGATCGGGTACAGGTTGCCGCGTCGCATCGACGAAAGGTCCCGTCTGCCGAAGGTCGGGTGCCGCACCAGGTGCCTGACCGCAGCGGCGAATCCGTTGGTGATAGTTGGCTTTTCGGCCTCCAGCAGATCCAAAGTCCGGCCGGCATCTTCGGCGTTGGAGCACACCAGTGTCGACCCGGCGAGCAACGTGGCCAGCAAGGCAAACCCGAGTCCGCCGATCCAGAAGGACGGCGAGTTGCAGAACAGCCTGTCGGCGGCAGTCAAGCCTCGGATCGCGTTGAGGTTTCTCTGGTGGTTGAGCTGGGCGGCGTGGGTGTGCACCACCCCCTTGGGGGCCGTGGTCGTGCCCGAGGTGTAGACGATCGTGAGCGGGTCCGAGCCGTCGACATCGTCTTGCATCGCCGGCAGAAGCCGCTCATCGACCGTCTCGGCCAGCCGATGAAGGCGTGCGAGGTCGAAGATCACGTGTCGTAATTGCGGTGCGGCGACGTTGAAGAGCCGGTCGCCAGAGTCGAGATGGGAACCGGGCAACAGGTCGGTCAGCTGCTGCATGTAGTCGTGCGAGCGGAAAGACGCCGCAGCAAGCAGGATTTCGGTGTCGCTGTCGACGAGTTGCTCACGCAGCTCGCGCGCGGTGGCGAACGTGGAGAACGGCACCACGACGGCGCCGACTCGCGCCGCCGCCAGCATGCCGGCGACGAACGCGACGCCGTTCGGGTAGAGCAGTCCCACATGACTGCCCTTGCCGGCACCCAGACCGATGAGCCCACGGGCCAGTCGCGCCGAAAGCCGGTCGGCATCGGCATAGCTGATGCGTTCGGAATCGCAGATCAGCAGCGGGTGATCGCCCCTGCTGCGGGCTTGCGCGCGCAGTACGTGTCCGACGGTTGTCGATTCACTCGACATGGTCGCCCTGCGCCGCGGACAGTGCGTCGCGAAAGTGCCGCCGGATCGCACCCAGATCGGGCTTGCCGGACGGCGTCCTGGGGAGATCGGCGACGATCGCGATGTCGGTGGGTATTTCGTAACGGGCCAGTCGGGATTGCAGGAAGTCGATGAGCTCGGCCGCGTTCACCGATCCTGGCGCTCGAAGTTCCACCATGGCCACGGGGGTTTCCCCGAGGCGCTCATCGGTGTGCGCTACGACAGCGGCACCCGCCACGGCGGGGTGGCTTTCCAACGCATTGCGCACGTCGTCGGGCATGATTTTGAAGCCGCCGCGAATGATCGCCTGGTCGGCCCGGCCGGTGATCCACAGAAACCCATCGGCGTCGATGCGTGCCATATCTGTGGTGCGCATCCAATCCGCGGAAGGCCCGAGCTGCGCCGGTTTCACCTCCAGCAGGCCGATCTGATCGGGCCCCAGCGGTTTGCCGTCGTCGCTGACCACCCGCAATTGAGCCCCGGGGTTGGCGCGTCCCACGCTGCCGCGCTTGGCCTGCCAGTACTTCTGGTGGTCGGACAACGTCCAGCTGGCCACTCCGCCGCCGAATTCTGTTGCGGCATAGGAAGTCAGCACTGGGATTCCGTACTTCTCGGTGAACGCGTCGGCGTCCTCCGGCGATAGCGGGGCGGTCCCAGACGTCACGGCGCGGATACTCGCCAAATCCTCACTAGGCACGTCGGAATGCAGCACCATCCGCAGCGCGGTCGGCACCAGCGACACCGCGCGAGGTCGATGCGCGCGTACCGCTTCGGCCCACCGATTGAGCTCGAACCGTTCCAGCAACACAAAGGGGCGCGGCTCGGCAACGCACTGCAGGACTCGGAAGACCCCACCGATATGCACCAGCGGAGAATTCACAATCGCCACACCTCGACGCAACTCTGTTGGGGCCGTTGCGTGCTCGGCTTCCGGGCCCATCACACTGTGCGCCAGCATGTCGTAGGTGAGATCTACCCGTTTGGGCGGTCCGGTTGTCCCGCTGGTCAACATTCGCACCGCGACCTCGGGCCGCGCGTCGTCGTGGGTGTGGATCTGGCTGGCTGCAACTACTTTCGGCTCGGCACTGGTAGCCGAGATCGACACCATCGTCGTGGCCGGCGGCCCGCCCGCCAAGGCCAGATCGTCTGGATCGCCGATGATCAAAGGGAGCGCAAGCTGATCGACGTCTGCTTTGATGCGTTCATCGCCGCGGCCCGGGTTGATGACCACGACCGTCGCGCCGCAGCGCAGCACGCCGAGCAGCGCCGCAACGTGCGCGGGGCGATTGCGTAACAGAATTCCCACTTGTGGTCGGTCGGTGCCGACGAGCGAACTGATCTGCGCGACGAGGTCGCGAAGCTGTCCCCAGGACAGCCATTGGCGGTCATACTCCAGGGCGGGCGCGTCGGGTCGTAGACGCAGCACATCGTCGATGCGCCGACTCAGCCGGTGCGGCGTCATCGAATTTTCGGGTCCGATGCGCGATGGTTGCCCCGCTTCGCGAGCTCGGCTGTGCCGATGGGATTGCCCAGCCGGGTGTAGATCAGCCCCTGGTCCAGTGCCGCCCGGTAGGGCTTGTCCAACGATTCCCAGATTGCCTTGACGGTGCCCTGGGTCGCCGACGGCGGATTGGCCGCAATAGTCGCGGCGATCTCGTGTGCGCGTATCCAAAGGTCTTCCGGGGAGACCACTTCAGATACCAGACCGATGCGCAGAGCCGTGACGGCGCTGACCCGTTCGTCGTTGCCCATCAGGGCGATTCGCAACGTCTCACCTAGTCCAACCCGGCGCGTCAGCCCGACCGGCTCCAGCGCGCACACCAAGCCGGCCGACACGTGCGAGTCGAAGAATGTCGCGTCGGTCGAGCAGATGACCACATCGGACTCGTTGACGAAGTAGAACGCGCCGGCCGTGCACATACCCTGCACGGCGCACACCACCGGCTTCCACATCTTCTGCCACTTGGGGCTGAGCGCCTCGCCTGGATCTTCGTGGTTCCAGATGTTTTCTGGTTGGCCGTAGGGCGTCTTGATGTCGAGGCCCGCACTGAACGCTCGCTTACCGGCGGCCCGCAGTACCACGGCGTTGACAGAGTCGTCCGCTTTGACGATCCGCCATGCTTCGGCCATTTCCTCGCACATGGTTCGGTTGAACGCGTTGAGCTGGTCGGGCCGGTTCAGCGTGATGGTGGCCACTCGGTCGCCACTGTCCACGTCCAGTTCGATGGTCTCGAAGCTCATCGGCACTGCCATTCCGGTGGCCGCTTCTCGACGAACGCCTGGGGCCCCTCCAACGAATCCTCGGTGTGCAGATTGCGTTCGCGGAAGGACTCGGCCAGCATTTCGGCTTCGTGAAGCGGTAAGTCCAGGCCCTTGAGGATGGCCAGCCGGGTGCCCCGAACGGCAAGCGGCGCATTCAAGTTGACGATGTCGGCGATCTCATGAGCGCGTTCCAGCAGCCGATCGTGTTCGACGATCTCGCTGATCATCCCGAGCTCGTATGCCCGCTGCGCACTCATTCGTTCGTGCTTACCGACCATAGCCATCCGCAGCGCGGTTGAGCGGGGGAGCACGCGGGCCACCCGGACCAACTCGCGCGAGGCAACCAGACCGATGCTGACATGCGGGTCGAAGAACGTCGCCTTGTCGGAGGCGATCACGATGTCGCCGGTGGTGACCCAGTCGAGTCCGGCGCCGCAACACAATCCGTTGATCGCAGCGAGCACCGGTTTGGCCATTGTGCGGAACGGCGGGGTACCTTCTTGCGGCGCCTCCCACTGTTCATAGGTGGACAGGTACGGTCGCTCGTTGATCACCTTGCCGTCGCCGGGAATCGCCTTGACGTCCGCGCCGGTACAGAATGCCCGCCCAGTGCCGGTGACGATGAGAATCCATACGTTGTCGGCATTTTCGGCTTCGTCGTATGCGTGGCGCAGCTCGGTGACCATATGCGGGCTGAGCGCATTGAGAGCGTCCGGCCGGTTCAGTGTGATCGTTGCCTTATGCCCGTCCACCTCGTACTTGATGGTGTCGTATGACGGTGCCGAGCTAGCTGACATCAACGTTCCTTGTTGCCTAGTGGGGATGGATATCGATGCCGGTGGTCATCGTCCGTTGAACTTCGGTGGGCGTCGTTCACGGAACGCCGCGAGGCCTTCTTTGAAATCGCCAGTTCTGCAGGAGAGTTCGAGGCCGAACAATTCCTGTGTCATCGACTGGCTCAGTGTCGCGTGCTGGCCGTAGTTGATGGCCTGCTTCGCCAGTCCCAGCGCCACCGTAGGCCCAGCGGCCAACCGGGCCAGCAGCTCTTCGCTGACCCGGTCCACATCGTCGGGAGACACAGCTTGGTGAATCAACCCCCAGTCCGCGGCATCAGTCGCGCTGACTTTGTCGCCGAGCAACAGCATCTGCTTGGCACGGGTCAGCCCGATCAGTCGGGGAAGCAGCCACGTTGCGCCCGAATCAGGACTGAATCCCCGCGTCGCGAAAGGCTCCCAAAATACTGCGTCGTCGGCCGCCACAGTGAAGTCGGCGACCAGTGCCAGATTGCAGCCAAGACCGACGGCGAATCCACGGACAGTGCAGACGACCGGCAACT
>DATAZN010000489.1:0-10720 GCA_036272035.1 Mycobacterium sp.
GGCGCCGCTGTCACGCAGCTTCGCGGCGCGGTCGTCAAAGCTATGCACTAGGGCGCGCACGCGCTGACCGCGTTCGAGTAGCAGTTTCGCGGCGTACCCGCCGGTTCTGCCGGCCGCTCCCGTAACAAGCAACGCAGGCTCATCGGCGCGGCTCGTCGCTGTGGACTCACTGGTCATTGGTTGTCCCCCTCTTCGCGGTCATTCGCAAGAAGCTCATATTTAGACAGTCACAGCTAGCTCTATCAAAGTCAAGTCAAAAATGGACGCGATTTATGTCCGCTGCAGAAGTTTGAAGGCGGGAATAAATTGAGCGTCAGCTGGCAGAATCCCCCTGGATACGGACGGCCAGATCAGCCTGGTGCGGATGGGCTCGCGGTCGACCCTCCTCTGGGTATGCAGGAAAAGCACAGTGGTGCAACGTATACAGCGTCCGAACCAACCGTTTGGCTTGACAAAGCACAAGCCAGTAACGATGGTTAGAGCTGTCCGTCGAGCGGCGACGTCGCCGCGAACAGCCGAGGGGTGTCTCGATGAGCGGATCAGCCGCACCGAGGTCTCCGGTGCCACCGGGCGCCATGGATCCACCGGCGCGCACGTCGCGCGTCGGCTGCGCGAAGAAGGCAGACCAGTTCGAACCTTGGCCCGCACGCTCAGGGAGCGCACCGACGTGCTCGCTGAGCTCGGCGCGGAAGTGGTCATCGGGGATCTGCACGATCGCCGGGGTCTGGTCGCCGCGTTCACCTGACCAGTGCCGCGACGAGATTGTCCGCGTTGCCCAGTATCATCCCGGTCGAGTCGTCAACCCCGCCATGGCCGGCCACATCGCCAACGTCGGAGCGGCGGTCGCGGCTCGAGGTGCCCCATCCGCCGATTGCACGCGATTGAGCCGACTCATCAACCGGACGCCGGTATCGCTGCGCGAGTTCGTGCGTGCCAATCGTGCGGTGCTGTAGGTAGCGCCAACTCTAGATAACTGCGGCCAAGGATATGGCGCTGGCTAACCGTGTCTAAAAGGCAAAGCGGATAAGTGCTTTCGAGAAAGAGCACCATCGGGCACCGTCGTCCCAGTGCCCCCGCTGGGCCGTTTTGCCTGGTCGATCAGCCTGTTCAGCACCGGATAAATCAGCCATCTGGCTATGGCAAAGTAATGCCAGCGGCTAGAATGATGCGATGACCCCAGCAACTGACGCGATGACTTTGACCGGCCGTCTGGCCGGTGGTGACCGAACCGGCTACCGGGAAGTCTGTCCAATCGAACGGGCCTTGGACACCATCGGAACACGTTCAGCATTGGTGCTACTTCGTGAGGCATTCTGGGGTACTACGCGTTTCGAGGATTTTGCGCAACGCGCCGGCTTCACTGAGCAGATCGCCGCGACGCGTCTCAAACAGCTTGTCGATGCCGGGGTTCTGGTCAAGCAACCGTATAAGTCGCCGGGGCAGCGGACCCGCTACGAGTACGTGCTCACCGGACGTGGCCGCCAGCTGTTTCCCGTACTCGTCAGCCTGGTCGAATTCGGGATGCTCTTGCAGGGCGACGCGAGACGCCTCGACCTGGTGCACGGTGAAGGCTGCGGTGCGCCGCTGGTCACCCATGTGCAGTGCGTTGAAGGCCACAACGTGCAGCTTGGTCAAGCAGAGGCGCGGCTGCGTCCCAAACAAAAACGCTGAGCCAGGCCACAAACCACGCGCGGCTTACACCGCGCACTGTTTGAATGCTCCTATGGTCGGTGCGTGGATCGGCTTCGCGGCCGGGCTGATGCTGGTGATGGGGACGCTGATGAGCGTCGCGGGCACCCTGGTCGTCCCGCGGGCGGTCAATTCCCCGGCCAGCCGGATGGTCGCGTGGCTCCTCGACATCGTGTTCCGCGTACTCACCAAGCCGGTGCGCTCCTTCGGGCGCAGGAACGCGATCCTGTCCTGGCAAGCGCCCATGTCCTTGCTCGCGCGGCTCGCCGCGTGGCTGGGCATGCTCATCGTCGGCTTTGCGCTCCTGTTGCTGCCGAGTATGAAAGGGCATCTAGGGCAAGCCTTTTCCGAAGCGGGGTCCTCGATCTTCACCCTTGGCTATGCGGCGCCATCGACTGGAGACAGCACAACGCTGGAGTACCTGGCGGCGTTCACCGGGTTGGTCGTGATCGGGTTGCAGGTCGGCTACCTGCCGACGCTGTATGCCGCGTTCAACAAGCGCGAAACCGACGTCACGCTGCTCGGGACGCGGGCTGGCGTGCCGTCCTGGGGTCCGGAGCTTCTGGCCCGCAGTCGGTGGGGCATTCAGGACAGCAACATGGGGCAGGTGTTGGAAGCGTTGTTCTTCTCGTGGGAGCGATGGGCCGCAGAAGTAACCGAGTCGCACACCACTTATGTCACTCTGGTGCGCTTCCGTTCGCCGCATCCGTTGTCACATTGGCTGACCTCGTTGATCGCGGTGATGGATGCCGCCGCTCTGCACCTGTCGCTGGCCCCGTCGCTCGAGCCCAAATTAGCGCCGCGCCTGGCGCTTCGGATGGGCTTCGTCGCAATCTCGCAGATCGCCCGAACAATGGGGCGGCCGGTGCCCGATGAGCCCGGTCCCGACGCGCTAATCTCGTTGACATTTAGCGACTTTCAACAGGCAGTCGCCATTCTCCGCGAAGTCGATTACCCGATCGAACGCTCGGAGCAGGAGGCGTGGCCGCATTTCCGGGGTTGGCGGGCAAACTATGATGCGACGGCGCTGCTGCTTGCCAAGCAACTCGACGCCCCGCCGGCGCCGTGGACGGGAACGCGGCGCTGGCCCTCCACTCCGATCGTCCCGCGTCGGCCGCCGGCCATGATGGCGCCCCAAGATCGACCAGAACGGTAGCCTCACCGCATGGAGCGTCCGCGGCGCGGTCCGGTGTGGTTGGGCATCGATGTAGCCTGTGTGCTCGCGTTTTGTGCCACGGGGCGGCGTAGCCACGATGAGGGGCTCAACATCGTGGGCATCGCCTCGACAGCGTGGCCCTTCCTGAGCGGGACCGCCGTGGGGTGGCTGGCCGCGCAGGCGTGGCGTCGGCCGACAGCGGTATATCCCACCGGGGTCGTGGTGTGGCTGTGCACGGTCGTCGTCGGGATGCTGCTGCGCAAGGCCACCTCTGCCGGCGTCGCCACCAGTTTCATCGTCGTGGCGTCATCAGTCACCGCGCTGCTGTTGCTGGGTTGGCGAGTGTTAGCTCAGCCCGGGCGGCGCGCAAGGCTCTCGAAAAGGCAGACGTGACCGTGGCCCGAAGAGACAACGACACCTGGGGTCCGGCCACCAGCGTCGGAACGACCGCGACCTTGGTGGCGACCGCGAGGGCGCTGGCGAACCGGGCGGGGTTGATCAACGACCCCTTCGCCGAGCCGTTGGTCAGCGCCGTGGGAACGGACTTCTTCACAAAGGTGGCCAACGGCGAGCTGGCTCTCAGCGATCTCGGTGACAACAACGGATTAGCCTTGCTGACGGATCTTTTGGCGGTCCGTACCCGATTCTTCGACAACTTCCTCACCGACGCGTGCCGGGCCGGGATTCGGCAAGCGGTGATACTCGCGTCGGGGCTGGACTCTCGGCCGTATCGGCTGTGGTGGCCGGCCGGCACCACGGTGTACGAGATCGACCAACCGCAGGTGATCGACTTCAAAACCCAGACGCTGCGAGGCCTCGACGCGGTTCCGTCCGCCAACCGGCGCGCGGTGGGCATCGACCTTCGGCAGGACTGGCCGGAGGCGTTGCGCAGGATCGGCTTCGACGCCACCGAACCGACTGTGTGGGTTGCGGAGGGATTGTTCATCGGGTTTCTTCAGCCGGCCACACAGGAACGGTTGCTTGACAACGTCACGGCGTTGAGCGCGCCCGGAAGCCGGGCCGCGGCCGACTATTTTCCTCAGCGGCTGCAGCCGCTGAGGAGTCAGGAACAAGCTCTTGCGGATGGCTGGCGACAGTACGGGTACAAAGGCGACATGGCCGAGTTCACCTACCCAGAGGAATACCGCGACGTCGCCGAATCCCTGGGCACACTCGGCTGGCGAACCGTGGTGATGGGGCTCGAGAAGTTATTCGCCGCTACCGGGCTACCTGGTTTGCGTCGCCAGGATCTAAAAGGAGTGCCGGTGGCGGGCCGCTATGTTCGCGCGGTTTTGGCGTAGTCGCGGCGGAATGCGGCCGGTAACGAGACGTTAGATATGTAGTGATGCTTCAACCCAGCCAATCAACCGCGTCGGGCCAGCTGCGCTTCCTGGCGGTCGGTCCGGACGATCCCCGGGCTCAGCCTCTGCTGGACGAGCTCGCCGTCGAGTATGCGCAGCGTTACGAGAGCACGCCGCCCACCGTGATGGCGTGGTTGCGATCGGTTCCGCTCGCGGAGTTCGCGCCGCCCGATGGCGGCTTTCTGATCGGTGAGGTCGACGGGATAACGCTCACCGGCGGCGCGTTCCAGCGATTCGACGTTGAGACGGCCGAGCTCAAACGAATCTGGACCGATAGCGCGCACCGCCGCTGCGGCTATGCCAGCGCACTGCTGGTCGAGTTGGAGAGCACCATCGCCGCTCGCGGCTACCGGCGGGTGTACCTGACGACCGGCCACCGTCAGCCCGAGGCCGAAGCACTGTATGAATCGACGGGTTACACGCGGCTTGCGGAGCCGTTGCCGTCGCGGGGACCGGTCTTCCCGATCGCATTCGTGAAGGATCTGCCGTGACTCGCGCCGACGACGATGCAGAGTGCCGCGATGCTGTGGGGGCACGCCCCCTCGCCGCTGCGCGGCTGGAGGTACCCCCACCAACTTGCGGGGGAGAGTGGCGCTCATGAACCCCGCGCTGCATCTGGGTGTCGCGCTCGACGGCTACGGCTGGCACCGGCAGGCGTGGCGAGCCACGATGGCCGCCCACCCCGCCACGGAATCGGTCTTCAGCGGCCGGTATTGGTCTGGTTTGGCGGCCACCGCGGAGCGTGGCCTGCTGGATTTCCTCACCATCGACGACACATTGACGCCCCAGCCCGGTCGGCGCGAATCGATCAGCCCGCAGCGGCTGGCCGGCCGCGGCGACGCCGTTCTCGTCGCCGCGCGCATCGCCCCGGTCACCAAGCACATCGGCCTGATTCCGGTGGCCACCGTCACTCATACCGAGCCGTTTCACATCTCTAAATCCATCGCCACCTTGGATCACGTGTCACACGGGCGGGCCGGCTGGCAGCCACGGGTCAGCTCGACGGCGCACGAGGCCGCGCTGTTCGGCCGGCGCGATGCGTCCGCCGACGGCGGCGAATTGTTCGACGAGGCAGCCGATGCCGTCGAGGTGGTGCGCCGGTTGTGGGACAGCTGGGAGGACGACGCGATTATTCGCGACGTGCAGACCGCGCGCTACATCGACCGGGCCAAGCTGCACTACATCGACTTCCATGGGAAACACTTTTCGGTAAAAGGCCCGTCGATCACCCCGCGTCCGCCGCAGGGGCAGCCGGTCGTGGCGGCGCTGGCACATGGACCGAGAATCTACGAATTCGCGGCCACTAGCGCCGATCTCGTCTTCATTACGCCTATCGACGATGTCTCGCTGGACTCGATCCTCGATGAGGTCAAGGCGGCCGGCGGACAGCATCTGAAAGTCTATGCCGACCTGGTGGTGACATTCGGCGGCGATACCGAATTCGGTTCTGACGCATTGATCTTCGACGGCGGGCCGGCCGATGTGGTCGACCTGCTGCTGGGCTGGCAACAGCGAGGCGTCGACGGTGTACGGCTGCGCCCGGCTGTCAACGCCACCGACCTTCCGGTGATCGTCGACGAGGTGGTGCCACTGCTGCAGCGGGCCAAGCGGTTTCGCACGTCCTACCGCGACGGCGAGACGCTGCGTCAACGACTCGGTCTGCCCGTCGCGCCCAACCGGTACACGGAGGTGCGCCCGTGACGACGGTCCCGCTGTCGATCCTGGATCTGTCGCCGATCAGCGCTGGCAGTGATGCCGCGACGGCGTTGCACAACACGGTCGTTCTCGCCCAACGCGCGGAGCAATGGGGATATCGTCGGTTCTGGATCGCCGAACACCACTTCGTCGGCGTCGCCAGCTCAGCGCCGGCGGTGCTGATCGGGCAGATCGCGGCCGCTACCAACACAATTCAGGTCGGATCGGCCGCGGTCCAGCTCGGCCACAACACGGCCGCCGCGGTGGTGGAGAGCTTCGGCATGCTCGACGCCTTCTACCCGGGCCGCATCGACCTTGGCCTCGGCCGCGGACAGCGGCGCGACACCGGGTTCAAGCCGAAGCGCGCGTCGGCGAAGAATCGCCCACCCCGGCAGTGGCGCGAAGTCGACGGCGTGGTGATCCCGCTGCCGTTCGACCTACGCGGACTGCTGGACACCGAGCGCGTCATGGCGACGATGGAAATCCTGCAGCAACCGGAGGCCGTGGCGCCCGACTTCGCCGATCAACTCGGCGACATCCTCGCGATGCTCGACGGCAGCTACCAGGCCGGCGGATTCGACGTGCACGCTGTGCCGGGTGAGCGATCAGGGTTGGTGCCCTGGATTTTTGGCAGTACTCGGGGCCAGAGTGGGCGGCTGGCCGGCGCGCACGGACTGCCGTTCGTGGCGAGCTACCACATCACCCCGGCGACCGCGCTGGAAGCCATCGAGGCCTACCGGGATACGTTCGTCCCGTCGGCGACACTGCAAGAGCCCTATGTTGTGGTGTCCGCCGACGTCGTGGTGGCCGATGACAGCGCCACCGCACGGCAACTGGCGGCCGGCTACGGGCAGTGGGTGTACTCCATCCGAACCGGGGTGGGCGCGGTGCCCTACCCGGCCCCCGGTGATTGCCGGCCGCTGACCGAAGAGCAACTGCCCGTGGTCAAGGACCGGCTGGAGACTCAATTCGTCGGCGACGCCGACGAGGTCGCCGAGCGGCTGTCTGCTCTGCAACGCCTGAGCGGCGCCGACGAACTTGTCATCACATCGGTGACCCATGACCACCAGGCGCGTCTGCGCTCACATGAGCTGCTCGCACAACGTTGGGGGATCGGCAAGTGAGTGCACGGGAAGGCAAGCACCGCAAGCCCATTCATCTAGCCGCCCATTTCCCGGGCGTCAACAGCACGACTGTGTGGACCGATCCGGAATCGGGCAGCCAGATCGAGTTCGACTCGTTCGCGCACATGGCCCGCATCGCCGAACGCGGCTTCTTCGACTTCCTTTTCCTCGCCGAGGGGCTGCGACTGCGTGAGCATCGCGGCCAGATCTACGACCTCGACGTGGTGGGCCGGCCGGACACATTCACCGTGCTGGCGGCGCTGGCCGCCGTCACCGACCGGCTGGGGTTGACCGGAACGATCAACACCACGTTCAACGAGCCTTTCGAGGTAGCAAGGCAATTCGCGACGCTCGACCAGCTGTCTGATGGCCGCGCGGGCTGGAACATCGTCACCTCGTCGGACGCGTTCACCGGTGCTAACTTCCGGCGCGGTGGTTTCCTCGATCATGCTGACCGCTACCAGCGGGCCGAGGAGTTCCTGGGCGTGGCACGCGAATTCTGGGATAGCTGGGCATCGGATGCCGTCCTGGCCGATGTCAATTCGGGAGCTTATCTCAATCCCGACCGGGTGGCAGTGGTCGACCATCACGGCTCGCAATTCGATGTGCACGGGATTGCGACGCTGCCCGCGGGGCCGCAGGGACATCCGATTCTGTTGCAGGCCGGAGACTCCAACGAAGGCCGCAACTTCGGCGCCCATTACGCCGATGCGCTGTTCACCCTGCATGGGTCATTAGAGGACGGCCAGCGCTATTACGCCGACGTCAAAGGTCGCGCGGCATCTTATGGGCGAAATCCCGACGCCCTCAAGGTGTTTCCGGCGGCTACGTTCGTGCTCGGTGACACCGCCGAGGAGGCTGACGACAAAGCGCACTACATCCGGCGCCAGCAGGTCAGCGGCCCGACGGCGATCGCGATGCTCGAGCAGGTTTGGGGCCGAGACCTTTCGGACTACGACCCGGATGGACCACTGCCCAAGGATGATCCGAGCGGCGACACCAGCATCACCCAGGGCCGCGTCCGGCACGGCGACCCGATCGAGGTGGCCCGCCGTTACCGCGAACGCGCTGAGGCGCAGAACCTCTCGATCCGCGAACTGATCATCGCTGTCAGCAGCCGTGAGCAGTTCGTCGGTACCGCCGATCACGTCGCCGCGGAGATCGACCGCTACATTCAGTCCGACGCCTGCGATGGGTTCATTTTTGTGCCGCACCTGACGCCGCACGGCCTGGACGAGTTCGTCGATCACGTGGTGCCAGTGCTGCAGGAACGTTCAGGGTTCCGTACCGAATACAGTGGCAGCACGCTGCGCGAGCATCTCGGGCTGACGCGCGGGTCTAGCCGGCCATGAACTCGTTGTACGCCGACTCCAGATCTGGCGAGAGCACCTTCGTGTTGCACTGGCGCTGCGTGTCACCGATCGGTGCCACGATGTCCCGCAACTCGACGTACTCCTGTGGATGCGCGGTGAAGTAGTTGCGCAGATCCGTCGCCGCCTGGCGGCGCGGCTCGTTCCTCGCAGCTGTCACCACCGCGTTGGCGCCCGGGTGATTGCCCAGGTACTGAGTTGCCGAACCGGTCACCGAACTGACCGTGTTGCTCACTCCGGCGGCACTGCAGTCGGGCGCGGCCCATGCCATCGGCGCGGCTATCGGGGTCATTGCCAGACCGGCGAGTAGAACGAAACCGGCAGCGTGCCGACGCATGTTCTTACCACTGAACTTTGTCATTGTTGGATTCCTTGAGGTCGCACTGTGATGACAGGTTGCCGACACCCGACGCCCAAGGTACCCGCGAGTAATCGGGAGCAGCATGTGCGGAACATATCGTGCGCAACGTGTTTCGAGCTTTGTTGTGAACTGGATCGCAGTTGCGGCCGCTTTCGTTAAGGAACCGTCAAGAGCCGAGCCCGACTTCTTAAAATACGTGCGCGTCTCTTAATGAAATGTGACGTGAGTCGTGACCAATTTGTGACTGGCTACTGCGCCAAGGCGGTCGCTTGTTTGGTGGCCTCGAGGATCGGGCCACGCCACAAGTCGCCATGGCCGGGTAGCAGAATCTCGGTGTCCAGCAGCGCCAGCGCCGCCAGGCTGCGGATGCAGCCATCTTGATCGTGGCTGAACATTTCGGGTAGCAGTTGCGGTCCGCTGTGCGATAACAACGGATGCCCGGTCACCAACGCATCGCCACTGACTAGCACCCCGTCGACCAGATACGAGCAGTGGCCACCGGTGTGGCCCGGTGTCGGGATGGCCATTGGCTGGCCTGGCAATTCAGCGGCCACCTCGGCGGTCAGCGGCTGCGCGGTGGGGATGCCCTCGCGGCTGAGCCCGCCGTCGCGCACGAGGTGGGCGGTCCACAGCGCCCATCGGGGCCGCCAGATGCGCATTGCGACGTCGATCGGCGATGCCTGCTCCAGATACTCGCGCTTGGCGTGGCCGACCTCGTCGGCGTGACAGTAGACCGGGGTGCCGTGGGTTTCGGCGAACCAGATCGCCGAACCGAGATGGTCGATGTGCGCGTGTGTCAGCAAGATGGCCCGCACGTCTTCGGCCTGGTACCCGAGTTGCCGCAGCGAGGCCAGCACGTCGTCGCGGTCACCGGGATATCCGGCGTCGATCAGCATTACGCCGCTGTCGTCGGCGACCAGAGTCCAGTTCACCGCCCCGCCCTGGACGAGGTGGACGGTCTCGGTGACGGCGTTCAGCACCGGTGCCATGCCCCAGAGTCTAAAGGGGGAGTAGAAACGACAGCGTGGCTGAACTCAAACTTGGATATAAAGCGTCGGCGGAGCAGTTCGCGCCGCGGGAACTCGTGGAATTGGCGGTCGCCGCCGAAGCGCACGGCATGGACAGTGCAACGGTCAGCGATCACTTCCAGCCGTGGCGTCACGAGGGCGGTCACGCACCGTTCTCGCTGGCTTGGATGACGGCGGTGGGTGAACGCACCAAGCGGCTGCAGCTGGGGACCTCGGTGCTCACCCCGACCTTCCGGTACAACCCGGCCGTCATCGCGCAGGCGTTCGCGACGATGGGATGTCTCTACCCGGATCGCATCTTCCTCGGCGTCGGCACCGGGGAGTCGCTCAACGAGATCGCCACCGGATACGAGGGCGAATGGCCGGAGTTCAAGGAGCGCTACGCTCGGCTGCGCGAATCGGTGCGGCTGATGCGCGAGCTGTGGCTGGGTGACCGGGTCGACTTCAAGGGCGAGTACTACCACACCAAGGGCGCCTCGATTTACGACGTGCCCGAGGGCGGCATCCCGATCTACATCGCCGCGGGCGGCCCGCAGGTGGCCAAGTACGCGGGCCGCGCCGGTGACGGCTTCATCTGCACCTCCGGTAAGGGCGAGGAGCTCTACAAGGACAAGCTCATCCCCGCCATGAAGGAGGGCGCGGAGGCCGCGGGCAAAAATCCCGACGACATCGACCGGATGATCGAAATCAAGATCTCCTATGACACCGATCCCGAACTGGCGCTGGAGAACACCCGTTTCTGGGCGCCGCTGTCGCTGACGGCTGAGCAGAAGACCAGCATTCACGATCCGCTCGAGATGGAGAAGGCTGCCAACGAGCTGCCGATCGAACAGGTCGCCAAGCGCTGGATCGTGGCGTCTGATCCCGACGAGGCGGTCGCGAAGGTCAAGGACTACGTCGGCTGGGGACTCAACCACCTAGTGTTCCACGCGCCGG
>DATAZN010000490.1:0-11452 GCA_036272035.1 Mycobacterium sp.
CCCGGAGAATGCGGCGAAGTCGACGTCGAGGGCGTGGAAGTCGATCGGCTGGTGCGGCACCGATTGGCACGCGTCCAGCACCGTCAACGCGCCGACGGCCTTCGCCCGCTCGACCAGCTCGGCGACTGGGCCCACCGCGCCCGTGACGTTCGAGTGATGGCTGAACGCAACGACTTTGACGTTCTCGTCGAGTTGCAGCGAATCCAGATCGATGCGTCCGTCGTCGGTTACTCCGTACCAGCGCAGCGTGGCACCGGTACGCCGGGCCAATTCCTGCCACGGGACGAGGTTGGCGTGGTGCTCGAGCTCGGTGGTGACGATGACGTCGCCCGGCCCGACGGCACGATCGAAGCGGTTGTCCCCCAGCACATACGACAGCAGGTTGAGCGATTCGGTGGCGTTCTTGGTGAACACCAGCTCATCGGAATCGGCACCGACGAACGCGGCGATGTCGGCTCGGCCCTGCTCGTAAGCGTCCGTGGCCTCCTCCATCAGCTGGTGCGCGCCGCGGTGCACCGCGCCATAAGAGGTGGTGAGGAATTCGCGTTCGGCGTCGAGGACCTGCAGCGGACGTTGCGACGTCGCCCCGGAATCCAAGTACGCCAACTGGTTTCCGCCCCGCATCACGCGAGCCAGGATCGGGAAGTCGGCCCGGATCGCCGCCAGATCCAGCGCCGCGGAACGAGTGGCCGAGACCGTCATGTCAGGCCCCCGAGGCGGCCGTCTGCGTGAAGCGGACGTAGCCGTTTTCTTCGAGTTCGTCGGCCAACTCCGGACCGCCCGATTCGATGATCCGGCCGCCGACGAAGACGTGCACGAACTGCGGGTGGATGTAGCGCAGAATCCGGGTGTAGTGCGTAATGAGCACAACGCCGCCCCGCACCGGGTGGCCGGTGCCATCATCCCAGCCTGCTTCGGCGTAGCGGTTGACGCCTTCGCTGACCACCCGCAGCGCATCGACGTCCAGACCAGAGTCGGTCTCGTCGAGGATCGCGATCTTGGGCTTCAGCAACCCCAGTTGCAGGATCTCGTGGCGCTTCTTCTCACCACCGGAAAAGCCTTCATTAACACTGCGTTCGCTGAAGGCCTGGTCGATGTCCAGCTCCTCCATCGCGGCCTTGACCTCTTTAACCCAGTGCCGCAGCTTGGGCGCCTCACCGCGGACCGCGGTCGCGGCCGAACGCAGGAAGTTCGACATCGAGACCCCGGGCACTTCGATGGGGTATTGCATGGCCAGGAACAGACCGGCGCGGGCGCGCTCGTCGACGCTCATTTCCAGGACGTTCTGCCCGTCGAGTGTGATCGATCCTGATGTGACGCGGTACTTCGGGTGTCCGGCGATGGCATAGGACAAGGTCGACTTGCCAGACCCGTTGGGGCCCATCACCGCATGGGTTTCACCCGAGCGCACCGTCAGGTTGACTCCGTTGAGGATGCCGATCTCGTTGCCGTCGGACGCGTTCTCGACGCTGACGTGGAGGTCTTTGATTTCCAGAGTTGTCATGAGGCGGTAATTCTCGATTCCGTAATAGCCAGTTCGTGTTCGATGGCTGTGGTCAAGCGCTCGCGTATTTCGGGGACCGCGATCTTGGCGATGATCTCGTTGAAGAATCCGCGCACCACCAGTCGGCGGGCCTGTTCTTCGGGAATGCCGCGGGCACGCAGGTAGAACAGCTGCTCGTCGTCGAATCTTCCGGTGGCGCTGGCGTGTCCGGCTCCGACGATCTCGCCGGTCTCGATCTCCAGGTTGGGCACCGAGTCGGCGCGTGCGCCGTCGGTCAGGACCAGGTTGCGGTTCACCTCGAAGGTATCGGTGCCGGTGGCCTCGGCCCGGATCAGCACGTCGCCGACCCAGACAGTGTGTGCGTCGGGACGGTTCGACTCCGGATCCCCTTGCAGCGCACCCTTGTACAGCACGTCGGATTTGCAGTCCGGCTGCGCATGGTCGATGAGCAACCGCGACTCCAGGTGCTGACCGTCGTCGGCGAAGTACAAGCCGAGTAACTCGGCGTCGCCGCCCGGTGCGCCGAACCGCACGTTGCCGGTCATTCGCACCACGTCGCCGCCGAGCGTGATCGCGACATGACGGAGCACAGCGTCTTTGCCCAGCCGGGCGTGGTGTGCGCTGACATGCACGGCGTCGTCGGCCCAGTCGGCGATCCAGACCACCGTGAGCCGCGCCGCGTCGTCGACGACGAATTCGACGTTGTCGGCATAGATTCCGCTGCCGCGATGGTCGACGACGACGACCGCTTCGGCAAGCTCCGCCACGCGCACCTGCAGGTGTCCGTAGGCAACGGCACCCGCACCGGGTCCTTCGATCGCGACCTCTACCGGCTCGGCGGTCTGCGTGTCGCGGGCGACGGTGACGACCGTCGCGGTGTTGAACGACGAAAAGGCCTGTGCGGCAACCCGGTCGGCGGGTACGCCGCCCTGCCCGAGTCGCTCGTCGCCGCGACGCACCGTCTCCACCTGCACACCAGGCTGCTCGCCGACCGCGATCTTCGCGGTTCCAGTGGCGTGCGCCGAACCGTCGTGCAGACCGTGCAAACGTCGTAGCGGGGTGAATCGCCAGATCTCGTCGCGGCCGCCGGGAACCTCGAACGCGTTGACGTCGAACGAGGAGAACAGCTCGCCCTTGTTGGCAGCGGCGAGGGCCGAACCCTCCACCGCTTCAGTCAGTCCCACCACTAGCCGACCGCGCCTTCCATCTGCAACTCGATCAGCCGGTTGAGCTCCAGGGCGTACTCCATCGGCAGTTCCTTGGCGATCGGCTCGACGAAGCCCCGGACCACCATCGCCATCGCCTCGTCCTCGGTCAGCCCGCGGCTCATCAGATAGAACAGCTGGTTGTCGCTGACCTTGGACACCGTGGCCTCGTGCCCCATCGTGACGTCATCCTCGCGGATGTCGACGTAGGGGTAGGTGTCGCTGCGGCTGATCGTATCCACCAGCAGCGCATCGCATTTCACGCTGGAGCGCGACCCGTGCGAACCCTTGTTCACCTGAACCAGTCCGCGGTAGGAGGCGCGACCACCGCCGCGTGCGACCGACTTGGACACGATGTTGCTCGACGTGTTGGGTGCCAGGTGCAGCATCTTGGCGCCGGTGTCCTGATGTTGGCCCTCGCCGGCGAACGCGACCGAAAGCACCTCGCCCTTGGCGTATTCGCCGGTCATCCAGACCGCTGGGTATTTCATGGTGACCTTGGATCCGATGTTGCCGTCGACCCATTCCATGGTGGCGCCGGCTTCAGCCCGGGCCCGCTTGGTGACCAGGTTGTAGACGTTGTTCGACCAGTTCTGGATGGTGGTGTAACGGCAACGGCCACCGGGCTTGACGATGATCTCCACCACCGCCGAGTGCAGCGAGTCCGACTTGTAGATCGGTGCCGTACAGCCCTCGACGTAGTGCACGTAGGCACCCTCGTCGACGATGATCAGCGTCCGCTCGAACTGACCCATGTTCTCGGTGTTGATCCGGAAGTAGGCCTGCAGCGGGATGTCGACGTGCACACCCGGCGGGACGTAGATGAACGATCCGCCACTCCAGACGGCAGAGTTCAGCGCCGAGAACTTGTTGTCGCCGGCCGGAATCACCGTGCCGAAGTACTTCCGGAAGAGCTCGGGTTGCTCGCGCAGCCCGGAGTCGGTGTCCAGGAAGATGACGCCCTGAGCCTCGAGGTCCTCGCGGATCGAGTGGTAGACCACCTCTGACTCGTACTGCGCCGCAACGCCGGAGACCAGGCGCTGCTTCTCTGCCTCCGGGATCCCGAGCTTGTCGTAGGTGTTGCGGATGTCCTCGGGCAGGTCATCCCAGGTGGCCGCCTGCTTCTCACTGGAACGCACGAAATACTTGATGTTCTCGAAGTCGATGCCGTCGAGGTTGGAACCCCAGTTCGGCATCGGCTTGCGCCCGAAGATCCGCAGCGCCTTCAACCGGTGCTCGAGCATCCACTCGGGCTCGTTCTTCTTGGCCGAGATATCGCGGACCACAGCCTCCGACAGCCCGCGCTGCGCGCTGGCACCGGCCACGTCGGAGTCCGACCAGCCATAGCCGTAACGGCCCAGCGACGCGATGGTCTCCTCTTGGGTCAGCGTCGCGGCGGGCGCAGCCGTCTTGGCGGCCTCCGGGGTGAGGGTCATAACGACACTCCTTTGATGCTCGTGGTGGCTTCGGCACGGGCTGTGCGCCGAAGTTCAGACGGTTGGGCTTCAGCAGCGGCGAGCGGAACATGGGTGGTGCAAGCGCAGTCGCCGTTGACGATCGTCGCCAACCGCTGCACATGCGTCCCGAGTACCTCGGCCATCGCCTGCTGCTCGGTTTCGCACAATTCCGGGAACTCCTCGGCGACGTGCGACACCGGACAATGATGCTGACAGATCTGCACTCCGTGGATCGGACCGCCCACCTGAGTGGTGGTCGCGACGTAACCGGCTTTGGACAGCGCGCCCGCGATCCGCTCGGCGGTGGCTTCGATTTCCTCGTCGGCATCCGAATCGGCGGCCTGGACACCGGACAGGATCGCGTCGATGCGCTGACGGGCAAAGCTACGGACCGCCTCTTCGCCGCCGATCTCACGAAGCTGCCGCATCGCGGCGGACGCCAGATCGTCGTAGCTGTGGTCCAGCTTCGCGCGGCCGGTCGAGGTCAACCGGTACCGCTTGGCCGGTCGTCCGCGTCCGGCTTGCTGCCACGGCGCGGCCGGAACCGACTCGGCCTCACCCATGTCGATCAACGCGTCGAGGTGGCGTCGCACCCCGGCGGCCGACAGACCCAGGCGTTCACCGATCTGCCCGGCGGTGATAGACCCGGACTCCAGCAGCAGCCGCACGACGGCGCTACGCGTCTGACCGTCATGAGTCGCAGCAGCGGCTGCTGCTTCGGCACCTTGGACGGACGGCGGGAATTTCACAACACCAGTGTGACGCAATTCCAGCAACGGGTCCAGCAAGGCTACCCTCTGCCGGCGTTGTCCTGGTCACACCTGACGCGTTCGGCCCCGCCCCGGCGGCGGTTACGCTGCTGTGATGGCAGACCGCCACCATTCGCTCAGTTCTTCGATTGCCAGCCTGCACGGCGACGAAAAGGCTGTCGGCCAGCCGCTGAACGACCGCGAGCGGGTCGCGCTTCGTCGCACCCGTGTTTTCGGCGCAACCGGCACGGTGCTGATGGCACTCGGGGCGCTTGGAGCCGGGGCCCGGCCGGTGGTCCAGGACCCGACGTTCGGCGTCCGACTGCTCAACCTCCCGTCGCGGATCCAGACGGTGTCGCTGACGATGACGACGACCGGCGCCGTGATGATGGCCCTGGCGTGGCTGATGCTGGGTCGGTTCGCCCTGGGCAAGCGGCGAATGTCTCGCGGTGAGCTGGATCGCACACTGTTGCTGTGGGTGCTGCCGCTGTTGATCGCGCCGCCGATGTTCAGCAAGGACGTCTACTCCTACCTGGCGCAGAGTCAGATCTGCCGGCTGGGGCTCGACCCGTACCGGGTGGGCCCGGCGACCGGGCTGGGCCTCGGCCATGTCTTCACCTTGTCGGTGCCCAGCCTGTGGCGGGACACGCCGGCGCCGTACGGGCCGCTGTTCTTGTGGATCGGCCGCGGCATCTCGGCGTTGACCGGCGAAAACATCGTCGCCGCGGTGCTCTGCCATCGGCTGGTGGTGCTGCTCGGAGTGGGCCTGATCGTCTGGGCGACACCGCGATTGGCTCGCCGCTGCGGCGTCGCGGAGGTCAGCGCGCTGTGGCTGGGGGCGGCCAACCCGCTGCTGATCATGCATCTGGTCGCCGGCATCCACAACGAGGCGCCGATGCTCGGGCTGATGCTGACCGGTACCGAGTTCGCGTTGCGCGGTATCGACTCCGCGCGTCCGCTGTGGCCGCGACCTTGGCCGCGGGCCAGGGGCGACCGGGCGGATTGGGCGCCGCTGGGCATGCTGGTGGCCGGGGCAATCCTGATCGTGCTGTCCTCGCAGATCAAGCTGCCCTCGCTGCTGGCATTGGGCTTCGTCACGATGGCGTTGGCGCAGCGCTACGGCGGCACTCTCAAGTCGTTCCTGCTGGCCAGCAGCCTGATGGCGGGATTGTCGCTGGCCGTGATGGCCGCGGTCGGCTCGGCCAGCCGGCTCGGGTTCGGCTGGATCTACACGCTGGGCACCGCCAACGTGGTGCGCAGTTGGATGTCACCGCCGACGCTGATCGCGCTGGGCACCGGGCAGGTGGGGATTCTCCTGGGCCTGGGTGATCACACCACCGCAATACTGTCGCTGACCCGTGGCATCGGCGTTTTGATCATCGCCGTCATGGTCGCCTGGCTGCTGATCTCCGTGCTGCGTGGCCGCCTGCATCCGGTCGGTGGACTCGGCGTCGCACTGGGCGGCACGGTGTTGCTGTTTCCGGTGGTGCAGCCGTGGTACCTGCTGTGGGCCATCATCCCGTTGGCGGCCTGGGCCACCCGGCCGGGCTTCCGGATGGCAGTGATCATCGTGACAATTGTCGTCGGCATCTTCGGCCCGACGGCCAACGGCGACCGGTTTGCGCTGTTCCAAATCGTGGACGCCACCGTGGCCAGCACGGTCATCGTGCTGTTGCTTATCGCGGTGACATACGACCGGTTGCCGTGGCGGCCGCTGCCCGAGGAGGGGCCGGAGGGGAAACCGGGGTACGAGGAGACGGGCGACGATCCCGTGCCCAGCGGCCAGACCCCGCAGCCCGCTCCGCTGCCCGGCGCTTACGCTCAATCGTCGTGAGCCCGGCTTCAGACATCCACGTGCGGTTGCGCGGGGTGTGCAAGCAGTACGGCTCGGGCGCGAGCGCGACGACCGCAGTTTCTCACCTCGATCTCGACGTGCATGCCGCCGAGGTGCTGGCGCTGCTCGGCCCTAACGGCGCCGGCAAGACGACGACCGTGGAAATGTGCGAGGGGTTCGTCCGCCCCGATGCCGGCACTATCGAAGTGCTCGGATTGGATCCGATCGCCGACAACGCCCGGTTGCGAGCGCGGATCGGCGTGATGTTGCAGGGCGGCGGCGGCTATCCCGCTGCCCGGGCCGGCGAGATGCTGAACCTGGTGGCCTCCTACGCGGCCAACCCGCTGGATCCGACGTGGCTGCTGAACACTTTGGGTCTGACCGACGCGGCCCGCACCACTTACCGACGGCTATCCGGCGGGCAGCAGCAGCGGCTCGCGCTGGCCTGCGCGCTGGTCGGGCGGCCCGAATTGGTCTTCCTCGACGAGCCCACCGCCGGAATGGACGCTCAGGCCCGAATCCTGGTGTGGGAGTTGATCGATGCGCTGCGCCGCGACGGCGTGACAGTGGTGTTGACCACTCACCAGCTCAAGGAAGCCGAGGAGCTCGCCGACCGACTGGTCATCATCGACCACGGGGTGACGGTGGCCGCCGGAACGCCGGCCGAGTTGACCCACAGCGGCGCCAAAGGCCAGCTGCGCTTCAGCGCGCCTCCGCGACTCGACTTGTCGCTGCTGGTGTCGGCGCTGCCCGAGGACTACCAGGTTTCCGAGGCGGCGCCGGGCGGGTATCTGGTGGAAGGCCCGGTCGACCCGCAGGTGCTGGCCACCGTGACGGCCTGGTGCGCTCAGATCAACGTGTTGGCGACCGACCTGCGGGTGGAGCAGCGCAGCCTGGAAGACGTGTTCTTGGAGTTGACCGGCCGGGAGTTGCGCTCATGACCGAAAACCATTTCCCTGCAGGCACTTTCATTCCCAATCCGCGACCCGCCGCGGTACCGAAGATGTTGGCCGCGCAGTTCGGTCTTGAGCTGAAGCTGTTGCTGCGTAACGGCGAGCAACTGCTATTGACCATGTTCATCCCGATCACGCTGCTCATCGGTTTGACGTTGCTGCCGCTCGGGTCGTTCGGCCACAACCGGGCCGCCACCTTCGTTCCGGTGATCATGGCGCTGGCGGTGATCTCGACCGCGTTCACCGGCCAGGCCATCGCGGTCGCCTTCGACCGGCGCTACGGCGCGCTGAAACGGCTGGGCGCGACGGCGCTGCCGGTGTGGGGCATCATCGCGGGCAAATCGGCGGCGGTCGTCACTGTCGTGTTCCTGCAGTCAATCATTCTGGGCGCCATCGGTTTTGCACTCGGTTGGCGGCCTCCTCTTGCGGGTCTGGCCTTGGGCGCGGTGGTCATCGCCCTGGGCACCGCGGTTTTCGCGGCGCTGGGCTTGCTGCTTGGCGGCACGCTGCGAGCGGAGATCGTGCTGGCGGTGGCCAACCTGTTGTGGTTTGTCTTCGCGGGACTCGGTGCGCTGACCATCGAATCCGGGCTGGTCGGTTCGGCCGTCAGATGGGCGGCACGCCTCACCCCGGCGGGGGCGCTGACCGAGGCGCTGTCCCGCGCGATGAGCCTGTCGGTGGACTGGTTCGGCGTGCTGGTGCTTGTTGCGTGGGGCACGCTGGCCGGACTGGCCGCGTTGCGCTGGTTCCGCTTCACCTGACCCGCCCTACTACGCGACGTAGTTTTAGTTGCCCTACGATCGGGCGATGGCTGTCGGGCGACTCTTGCGGCGGCTGGTCGACCTGCTGCCCGAACCCAGCCTGCGCGTGCAGCGGATCGTCGCGGCCGCGGTGATCCTGACGCAGGGTGGCATCGCCGTCACCGGCGCGATCGTCCGCGTCACCGCCTCTGGACTTGGCTGCCCGACTTGGCCGCAATGCTTTCCGGGCAGCTTCACCCCGGTCGCGGTTTCCGAGGTGCCCCGCATCCACCAGGCCGTCGAATTCGGCAATCGGATGATCACCTTCGCCGTGGTCCTCACCGCAGCATTGGCGGTGTTGGTGGTGTACCGGGCCCACCGCCGAACCGAAGTGCTGCTCTACGCCTGGTTGATGCCGGCCTCGACCGTCTTGCAGGCAGTGATCGGCGGCATCACCGTCCGCACCGGGCTGTTGTGGTGGACGGTGGCCATCCATCTGCTCACCTCGATGACCATGGTGTGGCTCTCGGTGCTGCTGTTCGTCAAGGTCGGCGAGCCCGACGACGGGGTGATCAGTCACCAAGTGGTCAAGCCGCTGCGCGCTCTCACTCTGCTCAGCGCACTGACGCTGGCCGTAGTCCTGGTGGCCGGCACGCTGGTCACGGCCGCGGGCCCGCATGCCGGGGATACCAGCCCGCGTCGGACTGTGCCGCGGCTGCGGATCGAGATCACCACGTTGGTGCACGCGCACTCGTCGCTGCTGATCGCATATCTCGCGCTCCTGGTCGGGCTTGGCTTCGGGCTACTGGCCGTACACGCGCCGCGGCCGGTTCTGTTGCGGCTGGGCGTCTTGCTGGTGGCGGTTTTCGGTCAGGCGGCAGTCGGGATCGTGCAGTTCTTCACCGGCGTTCCCGCGGCGCTGGTCGCGGTTCACGTCGCAGGGGCCGCGATATGCACCGCGGCCACCGCGGCCTTATGGGCCTCGATGCGAGAGCGGACCGAGCCCCAACCGGTCCAGGGCTGACTCGACGCATAAGGCGAACTGACGCTGCGCGTCGTCGCGGGCGTCGTCGTCGAGTAGTCGCCAACCCAGGGACGGGGCAACCAGATTCAGCTCCACCAGCTCGGCATCACCGGATTCTTCGATGATATCCGCGCGGGCGTACAGCAGTTCCTCGACACCGACATCGAGGTGGTCGACGGTTGCCTGCAGGGCGGCCTGTCCGAGGTCCCACAATTCGAAATCTGCCTCGATCGGCGAATTCTCAACGAATGCGTGGGACTGGATGCCGCCGATAAAAACCAGCGCGGTGCGCACCGCGGAGCCTGACGGACGACGGCCCCGCAGCACGGGCACTCCTGCGCGGCCAAGGTCGCGCAGGTGACGCCGACCGGTGTTCCAGGCGACGACGTCAGGAGCGTTCAACAGGTTTGGCACCCGCTTCGTCCACGCCAAAAACTCGGCGTGATCGCTGCTGTCCCGCAGGATCACCAGATCGGCGTCGAGCGTGCGTGGGTCGTCCCAGGACAACCAGTGCGCATGCAGGCCGCGCGTGCGCAACGCTGCCACCAGGCCTGCATCGTCGCCGTCCGCCGAACCGGCCAGCACAATCCGGGGATGGCGAATGTCGGGCCGGGCCAACTTCATGCGGACTCCATTCACCCGGATGATAGACGCCATGCACGCAATCGAAGTCGCAGAAACGGGCGGTCCGGAAGTCTTGAGCTATGTCGAGCGGCCGCAACCGTCCCCGGGGCCGGGTGAGGTTCTGATCAAGGCCGAAGCGATCGGCGTCAACTACATCGACACCTATTTCCGCTCCGGCACTTACCCTCGCGAGTTGCCGTTCGTGCTGGGTAACGAAGTAGCCGGGACGGTGGACGCCGTCGGTGACGGCGTGACCGAACCGAGTGTCGGCGACCGAGTCGTGACCGCCGTCGCAGCCTCCGGCTCGTACGCGGAATTCAGCACGGCGCCTGCGCAATTCGCTGCGCCCGTGCCGTCGGAGATCGGCTTGGACGTGGCCGCCTCAGCACTGCTGAAGGGTTTGACGGCGCATTACCTGATCACCTCGGTGTACACCGTGCACTCCGGTGACACGGTGCTGGTGCACGCCGGTGCCGGTGGAGTCGGCCTGATTTTGACGCAGTGGTTGGCGCATCGGGGCGCTCGGGTGATCACAACCGTATCGACACCGGAGAAGGCTGAGCGGTCGCGGCGGGCCGGCGCCGTCGAGGTGTTGGATTACCCGGGCGACGATCCGGCCGAATTCGGCAGACAGATTCGCGATTTGACCGACGGGTCCGGTGCGGCGGTGGTGTACGACGGCGTCGGGGCGAGCACGTTCGATGCCAGCCTGGCCAGCCTTGCCGTGCGGGGAACGCTGGCCCTGTTCGGCGCGTCCAGTGGGCCGGTGCCGCCCGTCGACCCGCAGCGGCTCAACGCGGCCGGTTCGGTGTTCCTGACCCGCCCCGGACTGGTGCACTTCACCCGCACGGGTAAGGAATTCGCCTGGCGCTCAAGCGAATTGTTCGACGCAATCGCCGACGGCTCGATCAGCGTGGAGCTGAGCCACCGCTATCCACTGGCCGACGCCGCGCAGGCGCATCGCGACCTGCAGGGCCGTCAGACCATTGGATCGATCGTGCTCACGCCCTAGCGTCCGCGCCAGGAATTAGACTATCAAATAAATCCGCGGTCAATGTCCCCTAGAAGACGGGCCCCGGCCATTCACCGGAATCAAATCCGCCGACGAGATCCTCGAACGCCTCGCCCCTATTCCTTCAACGAATGCCTGGCGTAGGACGCTAGCGATGCGTTGCTGATGCCGTGCCAGGTTGATGGGGTCCACGTTTAGACGGTTTTCGTCCCTTCAACCTGGCAGGCTCAGACGAGTCAGTTGGCCGTTTTGACCATGGTCTTTCCGCAACAGGTCAGCGCCTCTGGGTCGGGACAGTCAGATAGCGCCGGCTTTGTCACTGTCACTTCGCAGCCGCACTTGGTGTCGGG
>DATAZN010000491.1:0-3085 GCA_036272035.1 Mycobacterium sp.
CAGCGCGAAGACCGCCATGACCTTCTCGCACGCGCACATGCTCGCCCCGGACGGCCGGTGCAAGACCTTCGACGCGGCCGCCGATGGCTACGTGCGTGGCGAGGGCTGCGGCGTCGTCGTCGTGAAGCGCCTCGAGGACGCAATCCGCGACGGCGACCGGATTAGGGCCGTGATCCGCGGCAGCTCGATCAACCAGGACGGCGCGTCGGGTGGTTTGACGGTGCCGAACGGCGTGGCCCAGCAGCGCGTGATCAACGAGGCGCTGGAGCGCGCCGGTGTCGCGGCCGCCGAGGTCAATTACCTGGAGGCGCACGGAACCGGCACATCGCTGGGCGATCCCATCGAAGTCCAAGCCGCCGGCGCCGCACTCGGCAACGGCCGCGACGCCAGCCAGCCGCTGCTGATCGGCTCGGTGAAAACGAATATCGGACATCTGGAGGCAGCCGCCGGGATCGCGGGCCTGATCAAGGTCATCCTTTCCCTCGAACACGAAGTATTGCCGCAGCACCTGCATTTCCAGAACCCATCGCCGCACATCCCCTGGGACCGGCTCGCGCTTCGGGTGGTGGACAAGGCAATGCCGTGGGAGCGCAACGGACGGCCCCGGATCGCCGGGGTCAGCTCGTTCGGATTCTCCGGGACCAACGCACACATCATCGTCCAGGAAGCACCTGCTGAAGTAAGCCCGGCTGCGTCGACGCCAGTGTCGCCGTCCGACGAGAGATGCTTCAGCCTGTTGCCGCTATCGGCACGCAGCCCCGCTGCTCTGGCGGAGCTCGCCGCTGGCTATGGCGGCTGGCTTGCCGCCCACCCGGAGGCCTCGTTGGCCGATCTGTGTCTGACCGCCGGGGTCGCGCGATCGCACTTCGAGCACCGCGCCGCGTTGGTGGTGAATTCGACAGAATCCGCGCGCGAGCTACTCGGCGCGCTGGCCGACGATCGTCCGGCACCGGGCTTGGTGCGCGGAGAGTGCGCCGACAAGCCCCGGACAGCGTGGTTGTTCCCGGGTCAGGGCAGCCAGTTCGCCGGCATGGCCCGGGAATTGTTCGAAACCGAGCCGGTGTTCGCTGGGACAATGGCCCGGTGCGCCGCGGCGATCGCGGGCGTGCTCGAAAGACCGCTGCTGGAAGTCATTTTCGATTCGGACAGCCCGGAAAGCCAAGAGACCTTACGGCAAACCGGCTACGCCCAGCCCGCCCTGTTCGCGGTAGAGATGGGCCTGGCCCGGCTCTGGCAGTCATGGGGCTTCGAACCCGACGTGGTGATCGGCCACAGCGTCGGCCAATACACAGCGGCCTGCGTCGCCGGGGTGTTCGGTCTCGAAGACGGCGCCTTGCTGCTGGCTGAACGCGGCCGGCTGTTCGGCAGCTTGCCCGCCGGCGGCCGGATGGCCGCGGTGTTCGCCCCCGCCGAGCGAGTGGAAAGCCTGACCGACGAGTATCCGACTCTGTCGGTGGCCGCCTACAACGGCGCCAACACCGTGCTGTCGGGACCCGCGCAAGACCTGGACCGGGCGGTCGAGGTGCTGACCGCCGACGGCGTGCGTTGTGACGTGCTGGATACCAGTCACGCCTTCCACTCGGCGCTGCTGGACCCAGTCCTCGACGAATTCGAGTCGTATGCGAACCGGTTCGAGTTCGCTGCGCCGCGAAGGACATTGGTGTGCAACCGCACGGGTGCGGCGCTGGGCAAAACTGCGAAACTTGACGGCGCCTACTGGCGTCGCCACGCACGGCAGCCGGTCGAATTCGCCAAGAGTGTGCGCACACTGGCCGATCTCCACTGCACGATGCTGCTGGAGGTCGGGCCGCAACCTGTGCTCACCGCCGCGGCCCTGCGGGCATGGCCCGACCCGGCCACCGCACCGCGGGCGATCCCGTCGTTGCGCCGAAACATCGCCGACCACCGCCAGATCACCGAGGCCCTGGCCAACGCTTACATCGTCGGCCACCTGCCTCACTTCGACGCTCTGCAGCAGGGACCGGCACGCAAGCTCGACCTGCCCACCTATCCGTTCCAGCATCGGCAGTTCTGGTTCCGTGAACAGCGAGTCCGGCCCACCCAGACCTTTGATGAGACGCAAGCGCTGCGTACCGACACCGTCCGGCTTCTCGAGGACGGTCAGATCGAGGAACTCGCCGCGCTACTCGGCGGTGCGGGCGGCAATCAACAGGCCTTCGACGCGCTGGAACAGCTTGCTGTACAACATAACCAGCAGCGTAAAGCGCAGTCCATCACCGACTCCCGCTACGAGATTCGCTGGGAGAAATCCGCTGGAGTACCACCGGGCGCGGACGCGCAGGCCGGCGAGGGACATGCCTGGCTTCTCATCGGCGATGACGCCGAGGCCGTTCAGCCATTGCTCGACGTGCTCACCGCGCGTGGCCACAGGCATCAGCTTCTCGGTTTGCCGGCGACCGACGCGGACGAGGAAAAACTCGAAGTCGCATTGCGCGCTGCGGTAGCAGACGAACCGGCGTTACGGATCCTGCATCTCGCGGCCTTCAAACCCGAAAGTGCACCATCGACAAAGTCGCTGGAGCGGATGCAAATCCGAGTGCTGAGCGGGACACGGCGACTCTTCCGCGCCGCGGCAGCCGCTGAACTCCGCACGCCGATCTGGCTGTTGACCAACGGTGCACAACGAGTCACCAGTGCCGACAGCGTGGCACCGGATCAAAGTTGCCTGTGGGGGTTCGGTCGCGCCGCCGCGCTGGAACACCCACGACTGTGGGGCGGCTTGGCGGACTTGTCCGAAGGCGGTGCTGACGAATTCTCCCGGTTGATCGACCAACTGCTGGCAGCACCGCGAGGCGAAGACCAAATCGCGCTGCGCGACCAAGCCGTCTATGTTCCCCGGCTGACTCGGCGCACAGGGCAGCCGATCGCAACACCGCTGGAATTGCGGTCTGACGCAACATATCTGGTGACCGGCGGTTTGGGTGCGATCGGAATGGAAATCGCCGGATACCTGGCCGCGCATGGCGCCCGGCATCTGGTGCTGACCAGCCGACGCTCACCCAGCGATGCCGCTCAACAGCGCATCGACGCGCTGCGCGAACAGCACGACTGCGATGTCCGCGTC
>DATAZN010000492.1:0-9131 GCA_036272035.1 Mycobacterium sp.
GATCGCGGTGTACAACGACGCCAACAACTACATCTCGACGAGTATCGGCCGTACTGCGATCGACCAGGTGCTCAACGCCGTCTCGTCCCGGATCTCCGGGCAGGCGGTCAATCAGATGCTTTCCGTGGTGGTTTCGTCCGGGGCCGGGATTAAACAGGCCGCCGATGGGGCTGCCCAACTCGCCGACGGCACCAGTCAGCTGACGGCCGGTCTGGACACTGCCCGCTCCGGCTCGGCGACGCTTGCTACCGGCGCTCAGCAGCTCTCCGATGGGATCAACTCGGCCACCGAGCCGCTGCTCGCGGTGACCAAAGCGCTGTCCCAAATCGGGGGCGGCACCGAGCAGTTGCAACAGGGCGCGACCGCGCTACAGCAGGCCAACGATCAGATCGGCGCGATCGCCACGGCGCAAGACACCGCTGCCGGTTCGCTTTCGGCGGCGATCGATCAGCTCTCCGCCAGACAGGATCCGTTGGCAAACACGCTGCGCGGCGTGCAGGATCAGCTTCGGCGGCATCAGTTCACGCCGCAAATCCGGCAACGCCTCACCGACGCGCAAAACGCCGCGATCGCCATGACATCAGGGCTGCGCGCACCTGGCAGCCCGCTGGGCACGGCCCTCGACCAGGTCGGCAGCAAAGGTCAGGACCTGACCAACAAACTCACCCAACTCCGCGACGGAGCCAAGCAAGTCGCGTCGGGTAGCGCCCAGTTAGCAAGCGGCATAGCCAAACTCGACGACGGCGCACAGCAACTCAAATCCGGCTCGGCCGAGCTCGCGACCAAACTCAGCGACGGGGCCAAGCAGGTGCCCAACTGGACGAATCAGCAGAAGGATGCCGTCGCGGATACCATCGGCGGCCCGGTTCAACTCGAAACCTCACACGAGAATGCCGCGCCGAACTTCGGCACCGGCATGGCTCCGTTCTTCCTCACGCTGGCGCTGTTCTTCGGCGCACTGGTGCTCTGGATGATATTGCGGCCCTTGCAAAGCCGCGCGATTGCCGCCGAGGTACTTCCCATTCGAGTAGCACTGTCCAGCTATCTTCCCGCGGCGGTAATCGGAATGTTCCAGGCGATCATCCTGTATTGCGTGGTGCGGTTCGGCCTCGGCATGCACGTCGTCCACCCCGCCTCGATGCTCGGCTTTATGATCCTTATTTCGTTCGCGTTCGTGGCTGCGACACAAGCGATCAATGCGCTCGTCGGCCCGGCCGTGGGCCGGGTGCTGATCATGGCGCTGCTCATGCTGCAACTGGTCAGCGCGGGCGGCATGTACCCCGTGGAAACCACGTCGAAGCCGTTCCAGTTCCTGCACCGCTTTGACCCGATGACGTATGGGGTCAACGGACTTCGGCAGCTCATACTCGGCGGAATAGACGGCCGGCTGTGGCAGGCGATCGCGGTGCTGATCGGCATATGGGCTGTCGCCATGCTGATCTCGTGCCTATCTGCCCGGCGAGATCAGCTCTGGAACCTCGACAGGCTGATACCCGCGATCAAGATGTAGGGTCTGCGGCGCAGACCGGCAAGCTGCACGTCGCAAGCCCGTGGGCTGTCGTTCACGAAGCAGACGTCAATTACGTGCCTGCTGTGCAGACGTCGCTGACAGACTGACGATCTGTGCGCCGTGGCAAACGCCGGTGCGTATTGCGCCAATCGAGGGATTAGGACTCACGATGACCGATGTCGACCAGACACCCAGTGGCGTGCGCGCCGACCTCAACGAGCATTCGCGGACCGGGATGGGCGCGCCCGCACTCCAGCGGGCCATCACCGACCATATCCGCTACTCGATCGGCCGGCCGGCCGCAGCCCTGCGACCCGAGCACTACTACCGGGCGCTCGCACTGGCCGTGCGTGACCGCATGCAGGACCGCCGGGTGGCGTCGACGCAGACCTCGCTGGACCTCGGCCGCAAGGTGACCTGCTACCTGTCGGCTGAATTCCTGATGGGTCCGCAACTGGGCAACAACCTGCTGAACCTGCGCATGGAGCACGCGGCCAAGACCGCCCTGGCCGCGATGGGTCAGGACCTCGACGAGGTGTTGGCCTGCGAGGCGGAACCGGGACTGGGCAACGGCGGCCTGGGCCGGCTCGCCGCGTGCTACTTGGACTCGCTGGCCACCCTCGAGCGTCCGGCGATCGGTTACGGCATCCGCTACGAGTTCGGCATCTTCAACCAGGAGATCCACGACGGCTGGCAGGTCGAGAAGACCGACAACTGGCTGGTCAACGGAAACCCTTGGGAGATCGCCAAACCCGACGTCAACTACTTGGTGAAGTGGGGCGGCTACGCCGAGCACTACACCGACGACGCCGGACACGACCGCGTCCGGTGGGTGCCCGGACGGCTGCTGAAGGGCGTCGCCTACGACACCCCCATCCAGGGCTACGGCGTCAACACCTGCAACGTGCTGACGCTATGGAGTGCGCGGGCCGTCGAGTCCTTCGCGCTGGAGGCCTTCAACACCGGTGACTACTACAAAGCCGTCGAGGACGAGGTGACCTCGGAAACCGTCACCAAGGTCCTCTACCCCAACGACGAGCCAGAGGCCGGCAAACGACTGCGCCTGCTGCAGCAGTACTTCTTCGTGTCCTGCTCGTTGCAGCACGTGCTGCACATCATGGACGACCTCGCGGACGCCGGGGTCCGCGAGCTTCCGCAGCGATTCGCTCTGCAGCTCAACGACACCCACCCGTCGATCGGCGTCGCCGAGCTCATGCGGCTGCTGGTCGACGAGCGCGATCTCGACTGGGACGAGGCGTGGAGCATCACCGTCGCGACGTTCGGCTACACCAACCACACCCTGCTGCCGGAGGCGCTGGAGAAGTGGCCGCTGGAGCTGTTCGCCGACTCACTGCCCCGCCACCTCGAAATCATCTACGAGATCAACCGCCGTTTCCTCGACGAGGTGCGCTCGCGGTTCCCCGGCGACGAGGACCGTGTTCGCCGCATGTCGCTGATCGGTGAGGACGGCGGCAAGAACGTCCGCATGGCGCACCTGGCGACCGTCGGCAGCCACGCCGTCAACGGAGTCGCGGCGCTGCACTCGGAGTTGCTGAAAGAAAGCGTGCTCAAGGACTTCTACGAGTTGTGGCCAGAGCGGTTCAGCAACAAGACGAATGGCGTAACGCCCCGGCGCTTCCTCGCGTTGGCCAACCCGGGCCTGCGAGAGTTGCTGGACCGCACCGTCGGTGACGGCTGGCTGACCGACCTGGATCGCCTTCGCGAGCTGGAGCCGTTCGTCGATGACGCCACGTTCCGCGCGCAATGGCGCGACATCAAACGCGGCAACAAGGCGCGCCTCGCCAAATACCTGCGCACGGCGACGGGCATCGAGCTCAACCCGGACTGGATGTTCGACATTCAGGTCAAGCGCATCCACGAGTACAAGCGCCAGCACCTCAGCGTGCTGCACATCATCGCGCTGTATCACCGCCTCAAGCAGAACCCGGGCCTGTCGATTCCGCAGCGCGCCTTCATCTTCGGCGGCAAAGCCGCTCCCGGCTACTTCATGGCCAAGCGGATCATCAAGCTGATCAACGCTGTCGGCGAAACGATCAACGCCGACCCGGAGGTGAACAAGTTCCTCAAGGTCGCGTTCGTGCCGAACTTCAGCGTCAAGAACGCCCAGCTGATCTACCCGGCCGCTGACCTGTCCGAGCAGATCTCCACCGCGGGCAAGGAGGCCTCGGGGACCGGGAACATGAAGTTCATGATCAACGGCGCGCTGACCATCGGCACGCTCGACGGGGCCAACGTCGAGATGCGCGACGAGGTCGGCGCCGAGAACTTCTTCCTGTTCGGCCTGACCGAGTCTGAGGTCGAGAAGGTCAAGTCCGACGGTTACCGTCCGGCCGACTACATCGACGGCAACGACCAACTGCGCGCGGTGCTGGATCTCATTGCCGGCGGGGCATTCTCGCACGGCGACACCGAGCTGTTCAAGTCACTGGCGGACAACCTGCGTTACGACGACCCGTTCCTGGTATGCGTCGACTTCGCGTCCTACCTGGCCGCCCAGGAGCAGGTGGGCGCAGCGTGGCTGGACAAGGATGCGTGGACGAAGATGTCCATCTTGAACACCGCACGCAGCGGGAAGTTCTCGTCGGACCGGGCTGTCGCCCAGTACTGCGACGAGATCTGGAATGTGTGGCCACTGTCCGTGACCATGTGAACCGTGCACGCGCTCGGCGGCATCAGGCCTCGCCGCGCAGCGAAAGCTGATCTGCAGCACAAGTTGTCCGACGTGACATCAAACCTCGATCCGCGACCCCATGATCAGGGTTCGGTCCCGGGGCAGACAGAAGGAATCGGCAGCGTCGGCGCTCAAGTGCGCTGTGGCGACGAACAGATTCGTCTGCCATGCGGGCATGCTCGGCTCGTCGCCCTTCACCAGATCGATCTTCGACAAGAAATACGAAGCGTCATCGACCGAGATCGATCCCTCGGTTTTCGTCGGCTCGAGGAGACGTAACGCGTGCCGGACGTCTGGCGTCTCCATGTACCCGAAACGTGCCGTCACGTGGATGATTCCGTCGTCAGCGTGGCCGAGCGAGTCGACTTCGACGCGCTCAGAGTCGCTGGCCCGCGGGATTGGTAACACTTCGATCGTGACGATCACAACCTGCTCGGGGAGGACGTGGTTGTGTTCGACGTTTGCGCGCAGTGCCAACGGCGCGGTGTTACTGCTGCGGTTGAGGAAAACCGCTGTGCCAGGGACACGCATTAGCCCGTCTCCGGATAGTTGATCGACGAACGCCTCCAGTGGCCCCTCTGCAATGTCACGCTTGCGGGTGACGATCGTGCTGCCGCGCAGCCACGTGATCATGACCGTGAACGTTGTGATGGCGATCAGCAGCGGCAGCCACGCGCCGTGCACGAGCTTGGTCAGGTTCGCCGCCACGAAGAGCAGGTCAACACCCAACAGCGCGCTGCCGCCAACAACGATCAGCCACAGCGGAACCCGCCATCTTGCGTGCGCGATATACAAGTACAGCATCGTCGTGATGGTGATCGTTCCGGTAACCGCCATTCCATAGGCATATGCCAGTGACGCCGAGCTGCGGAAGGCGAACACAAGTATCAGGACCGCCACCATGAGCAGGCCGTTGATCCATGGCAGGTAGACCTGGCCGACGGTCGATGCCGAGGTGTGCACCACCCGCAATCGGGGAAGGTAGCCGAGCTGGGCGGCCTGGGACGCCAGCGAAAAAGCTCCCGTGATCACCGCCTGCGACGCGATGATCGTCGCGGCGGTCGCCAGCAACACCATGGGCAATCGCGCCCAGCCCGGTATGAGCAGAAAGAACGGAGCACTCATCGTGGTCTTGTCGGTGATCAACAACGCGCCCTGCCCGAGGTAGTTGAGCGCGAGCGCAGGCATGACCACCAAAAGCCAAGCGCGGGTGATCGCTTTGCGTCCGAAGTGGCCCATGTCGGCGTAAAGCGCCTCCGCGCCGGTGACCGCAAGCACCACCCCGGTCAGCGAGAAGAACGCGGTGCCGAAATCCCCCACGATGAACTTCACCGCGTACACCGGGGAAAGCGCCGCCAGTATCTGCGGATGGTCGAGGATGCCACTCACCCCGCAGGCTCCGATTGCGATGAACCAGCCGATCATCACTGGCCCGAAAAAACCTCCCACGACACTCGTTCCGCGGCGCTGCACCGCGAATAGCGCAAAGATGAGGATGGCGGTGATCGGCACGACCCAGTCCTCCAGTCCCGGATCGATCACCTTTAAGCCCTCCACCGCCGATAACACCGAGACCGCCGGCGTGATCATGCTGTCACCGCTGAACAAGGCGGCACCGAACACGCCCACCGTCGCGAGCACCACCGCAGTACGACCGCTGCGCCCGCCCATCCGGCGCAACAGCGCGATGAGCGCCATGATGCCGCCCTCGCCATCGTTGTCGGCATGCATCACCAGCGTGACGTAAGTCAGCGTCACGATGATCATCACCGACCAGAAGAGCAACGACACGACGCCGTAGATGTTATCCGTGGTGATCGGCACGGGGTGGGGGTCGCCCGGGTTGAAAATCGTCGCGACGGTGTAGATCGGGCTAGTGCCGATGTCGCCGTACACCACACCGAGTGCACCCACCGCAACGGCCAGGCGACCCGTTTGCCTGCCGCCGCGCGCGCGAGCCGGGGTAGTGGATCCAGGCGTCGTGGGCATTGTGTGGTTCCCGATCGTGGTTCCGGATTCTCATTTGACCCGATTGTCGGTCGGGAAGCCAGTCGAGTCGAACGAACTCTTGGGGGTTGTCATTGCGAAGCCTGTCTTGGCGGAATCGGCAGCCGGGCGCTTTCGTCGAGGTCGACGTCGAGTGCGTTGAGCATCAGCGCCAGTCCGGCGTAGCGGCTGATCACCATCAGCAGCTCGACAGTGGCCTCCGGACCGAGGGCTGTGTGCACTTGATCGAACACTGCGGCCGAGACGCTATGCGTGGTCACCAACTCGCTTGTCAGGCGGAGCGCGGCGAGTTCGATGGGGCTGAAATCGGCTTCTTGCCAGTCAGATTCGGAGGTAATCGCGTTGATCTCGTCGCGGCTGAGCCCAGCCGTACGCGCCACGTCGCGGTGCTGACCTAGTTCGTAGGGGCTGTCCATCAGATACGCGGTGCGCAGGACGACGAATTCGCGCAGCCGGACGGGCAACACCGGGCTGGCGAGGATTGCCCGTCCGGCCAGCATCCAGCCGGTGAACACTTTCTCGGCGTTGGCCAGAGCACGGTAGACGTTGAGATTGCCTCGCTCCAAAGTCAATTCGCGAGCCTGCTCGGTCATCTCTTCCGGCTGCCGATAGGCGATTCGGGTCATCTGAAATCTCCTGTCAGGGTTGGAATCTGGCGGTGGCGTCCACGTCGAGATCGACGGCGTTGAGCACCAAAGCCAGCCCGTAGTAACAGCTGATGATCATCAGCAATTCGGTGAGTGCCTCGTCACCGAAGACGGCCTGAGCCGTTGCGAAGGTGTCATCCCGCAGCCGGTGGGTGGTGCACAACTCGGTGGTGACGTCGAGTGCGGTGCGCTCGGTGTCGCTGAAGCCGGCCGCGTCAGGGTGATCGGTGTCGAGGATGGCGTTGATCTGCTGATCGGTCAGGCCGGCGCCGCGCGCGATCCCTACGTGTTGGCTGAGCTCGTAGCGCGAAGCCTGTAAATGGGCCACCCGCAAGATGACCATCTCGCGCATCCGCCGGCTGAAAGTGGGGCTTTCGAACAACTCGTCGACCATTTGCGTCCAGCCGGGGAATACATGCGGAGCGTTAGCGAGCAATCGGATAACCTTGAGGTTGCCGCGACGCGCCATCCACTGACGGACTGGTTCGGGTTGCTGTTCGATGCTGGTGAGCGGTATCCGTGACATTAGTGTGTTCCCTTGGCTATTCGGCGGCGAGGGCGAAGGTCCAGTCCAGGGTCACGAACGGTTCGTCGACAGTCGTTCCGTCCGGGGCGGTACCTGGCCCGTGCCGCACAAAATCTGCCATCAGGGAGTCCTGGTCCGCAAAGACGGCGTCGCGGCCGATGTACGGGTCGTCTCGCCAAAACAACTGAGTGATCAGCGGCTGGTAGCCCTCGGCCTTGAACCAGAAGTGCACGTGCTGCGGGCGCATCGGCGATCGGTTTGCGGCGCGCAGGATCTCACCGCATGGCCCGTCGGTGGGCACCGGGTAGTAACGCGGCGTGATGGACCGGTACCAGAACCGTCCGTCCTCGTCGGTGGTCAGCAGTGCCCGCATGGCGAGCTCGTTGTGCAGCTTTTCGGTCTGCTGAACGTCGTAGAACCCCTCACCGTCGCTGTGCCAGGTGTCGACGTGAGCCCCAGTGACGGGCTTGCCGTGCTCGTCGACGACCCGACCCGTGACGAACATCGGCGTGCCCGTTACGCCATCGGAGATGTCGGCCCCGTTGTCGACGGTCGGACGTCCCTCGACGTAGAAGGGGCCAAGCAAAGCCGAGTCGGTGGTCGATGACTCGGCGTGCTGGTTGATCTTGTCCAGCAGCATGCTCAGGCCAAGGATGTCGGAAAGCAGCACAAACTCCTGGCGCGTCGGTGTCGAGATTTTGCCGACCCGCTGGAGGAAATCCATTGCGGTGAACCATTCGTCGCCGGTCAGGCGGACCTCGCGGGCAAAATCGTGGAGGTGCTGCACCAGGCAGTTGAACACCTGGCGGAAGCGCTCGTCGGTCGACTCGTCGAAGGTCTGCTGCACAGCGGCGGTGAGAGTCTGCTCGGTCAGGTCGGATGACATTGTCTTTGCCTCTCTGTGAGATTGGGTTGTCAGGGCCGGATGACGACGCGGCCGGGCGTGTGGTCGGCGACCGCCTGATACGCCGCGGCCGCATCGTCGAGCGAATAGGTGGCGGCGACGGGAAGGGGTCGGAACTCGCCGGATTCGAAGTAGGGCGCCATTTGCTGCAGGCGTCGCGCGGAGTCGACGATAGTGAGCTCGGTGCTGTCGACGCCGAGGATTCGAGTTTCGTTGTGGTACAGGTCCAATAGATCGATGTCGACCGCACGCGAACCGACGACGCTGATCACCACCAGCCTGCCTCGCCGGGCGAGCGCGGCCAGCGCGGCCGGTGTGGTCACGCCACCCACGGCGTCGTACACCACGTCGACGCCGCGGCCGGCGGTGAGCAGCTTGATCTCGGCGCCGACGTCTGCCGTCGGGTCGAAGGTGACGAAGTCGTCGATGACGGCGGCCGCGGCGGTCTGCGGACTGGGCCTGCGACGGTCCACTCCAATGACTTTGGCGCCGATCGCGCGGGCGATTTGCGCCACCGCTCCCCCCACGCCACCGGAAACCCCGAAGACCGCGATGGTTTCGCCAGCCGCAAGTTGCGCCGTTTCCACCGCCCCGTACCAAGCGACGACGAAGTTGACCCCGACGGTGGAGGCCTCGTCGAAGCTGAGCCGTTCGGGTTTGCGCACCAACGCATCCACCGGCACTGACATCAACTCAGCGTGCGACCCGTCTCGGATGAAGCCGGTGTCTCCCCCGGTGCCCCAGACCGCCGCTCCTTGCCACTCGGGCGGGCCGCTGATCACCACGCCGGCGAAATCACGCCCGGGCGTGCGCGGCAGCACCGTCCAATCCATCGCGCCGGCAAC
>DATAZN010000493.1:0-15253 GCA_036272035.1 Mycobacterium sp.
TGCTGATTGACGTCGCGGCCACGCGCATCCATGCGGGCGCCGATCCGGAATCGGTATTGCTGCTGACCGGTTCGGGCCGCATCTCGGCGCAGGCGCGTAGCGCCTTGACGGCGAAGCTGCTCGGCTCCCAGAACGTCGGTGTCCGGCCCGCGGTGATCCGGGAGCCGTTGGTACGCAGCGTGCACAGCTATGCGTTCGCGGTGCTGCGCCTGGCGGCGCAACGCGCCGGCGGTCCGCCGCCGAGGCTGGTCACCAGCGCCGAACAAGATGCGATCATCGCCGACTTGCTTGCCGGTGAGATCGCCGACGGACTCGACGCGTCGACGCCGTGGCCGGTTGAGCTGCGCGCCGCCCTGGGTACTGCCGGTTTCGCCGCCGAATTACGTGAGCTGCTGACCCGCTGCGCCGAACGTGGGGTCGATCCGCAGCAACTCGAGCGAGTGGGCCGGCTGTCAGGTCGTCCCGAATGGGCGGCCGCCGGCCGGTTCGCGCGCACCTACGAACAGGTGATGCTGCTGCGCGCGGCCGTCGGGACGGCAGCTCCGCAGGCGACGACTCCGGCAGTGGGCGCGGCCGAACTGGTCGGGGCCGCACTGGAAGCATTTGCCGTCGATCCCGACCTGCTGGCGGCCGAGCGCGCCCGCATCGGCGTTCTGCTGGTTGACGATGCGCAGCAACTCGATCCGCAGGCCGCCCTGCTGGTGCGGGTGCTGGCCGGCGGTGCAGAGCTCACGCTGCTCGCCGGTGACCCAGACCAAGCGGTATTCGGCTTCCGCGGCGCGGAGCCGACGGCGCTGCTGGGTGAAGGCACGCCGTCGGTCACCTTGACGACGTCCTACCGCTGCGCTCCGGCCGTAGCGCGGGCGGTTTCCCGCATCGCCGGCCGGCTTCCCGGCGGTAGCGGAATCGAGGGCACCGGAGACGATTCCGGTTCGGTGATGGTAAAACTCGCCGCCTCAGCCAATGCCGAGGCAGCAATGATTGCCGACGTGCTGCGTCGTGCGCACCTCCTCGACGGCGTGCCGTGGTCGCAGATGGCGGTCGTCGTCCGGTCGGTGCCGCGCGCCGCGGCCGGCCTGCCGCACGCGCTGGCCCGGGCCGGTGTTCCGGTGGCCCCGTCGACAGTGACCGGCCCGCTGGCCGCCCAGCCCGCGGTGCAGGCGCTGCTGACAGTGCTGGCCGCAACCACCGACGGGCTGGACGGCGAGCAGGCGCTCGCGTTGCTGACCGGGCCGATTGGTCGCGTCGATCCGGTTTCGCTTCGCCAGCTGCGACGGACACTGCACCGCGCCGAAATCGAAGGATCCTCAAGGGAATTCGGCGACCTGCTGGTCGAGGCGTTGAACGGCGGCTCGTCGGCGCGGCTGGCTGCGGCTCGGGCCAGGCCGCTGCAGCGGGTCCGCGCGGTGCTGGATGCCGCCGCGGGCTCGCATCGGCGGGGGGAGAATCCGCGCTACACGCTGTGGGCGGCATGGCACCGCTCTGGTTTGCAACGCCGTTGGCTGACAGCGTGTGAGCGCGGGGGCACGTCCGGCGCGCAGGCCGGCCGTGACCTCGACGCGGTGACGGCATTGTTCGACGCCAGCAACGACTACCTGTCGCGCACCGTCGGTGCGTCGATGCGCGGGCTGATCGACCACCTGGTGACGCAGCAAGTTCGGGCGGCGGGGCCCGAGCCGGCGGCCGCCGAGCAGGTCGCGGTGCTCAGCGCGCACGCGGCGATCGGCCACGAGTGGGATCTCGTGGTAGTCGCAGGCCTGCAGGAAGGGTTGTGGCCCAACACGATTCCGCGTGGGGGAGTGCTCGGCACACAGCGACTGCTGGACGTGCTGGACGGGATTGCCGAGAATGCTTCGATGCGGGCACCGCTGCTCGCCGAGGAGCGGCGACTGCTGGTGGCCGCGATGGGCCGGGCACGGAAGCGGTTGATCGTGACGGCCGTCGACGGAGAGGCGAGCGGCGACGACGAAGCCAGCATGCCATCGCCGTTCTTCGCCGAGATCGCGCAGTGGTCCACCGGATCCGCCGACGCCGCACTGCCCGATGGCGGCGACCCGCTGCGCCCGGCTTCCCCGCGCTGGCGATCGCCGCTCCAGCCGGTGACGGCGCCGCGGGTGCTGTCGGCGCCCGCGGTGGTGGGTCGGCTGCGCGGCGTGGTGTGCGCGCCGCAAGGCGCGGTCGGCGACGCGATGCGTGACTGCGCAGCAACACAATTGGCTCGCCTGGCCGCGGCGGGCGTGCCGGGCGCCGACCCGGCCGGCTGGTACGGCATGTCACCGGTCAGCACCACCGAACCGATGTGGAGCGGCGACGACCACGTCGTCACGCTGACCCCGTCAAGCCTGCAGACGTTGACCGACTGCCCGCTGCGCTGGCTGGCCGAGCGGCACGGCGGGGCCGATCCCCGCGATCTGGGGTCGACGGTCGGTTCGGTGCTGCACGCGTTGATCGCCGAGCCCGCTGGCAGCGAGGCTGAGCTGCTGGCCGCCCTGGAGCGGGCATGGCAGCAGCTGCCGTTCAAATCGCAGTGGTATTCGGCCAACGAGCTGGCCCGGCATCGGGCGATGATCGAGACGTTCCTGGCCTGGCGGGCGCAAACCCGCGCCGAGCTGACTGAGGTCGGCGTCGAGGTCGACGTCGACGGTGTCATCGACCGAAATGTCCGGCTGCGAGGCCGAGTCGACCGGATCGAACGCGACGCCGCGGGCCGGCTGGTGATCGTCGACGTCAAGACCGGCAAGACACCGGTCAGCAAGGACGATGCGCAGCGGCACGCCCAGCTGGCGGCCTATCAGCTTGCGGTGGCCGAGGGCGTGGTGGCTCACGGTGAAGAACCTGGCGGCGGGCGGCTGGTGTACCTGGGGAAGACGGGTGCAGCAGGCGCCACCGAACGCGAGCAGGACCCGTTGACACCCGAAGCGCGCCAACAGTGGGGCGATCGCATCCGCGACGCGGCCGATGCGACGGCCGGGCCGCAATTCGTCGCCCGAATCAACGACGGCTGCGCGCACTGCCCGCTGCGGCCAAGCTGCCCCGCCCACACGGGCATCGACGGAAAGGGGTCGCTATGACCGTCCTGGCACCGGCGTCAGCACGCTACAGTCCCAGCGAATTGGCAAGCGCACTCGGTCTTTTCGAGCCCACCGCGGAACAGGCGGCGGTCATCGCCGCTCCACCGGGACCGTTGGTGGTCATCGCGGGCGCGGGCGCCGGAAAAACCGAGACGATGGCGGCACGGGTGGTGTGGTTGGTGGCCAATGGCTATGCCGAGCCGGGTCAGGTGCTGGGTCTGACCTTCACCCGCAAGGCGGCCGGGCAGCTGCTACGACGGGTGAGGTCCAGGCTGGCCCGGCTTGCCGGCACCGGATTGATCGTCGGCAGCCAGCCCGGTCTGCCGGTCGACGAGACCGGCGGTGCGCCGGTGGTCGGCACCTACCACGCCTTCGCGGGCCAACTGCTGCGCGAATACGGTTTGCTCTCAACGGGCGTGGGGCAGCACGCGCCGATCGAACCCGACACCCGGCTGCTCGGCGAGACCGAGCTCTGGCAGCTGGCCTTCGACGTCGTCAACGCATACTCCGATGCGCTGCGCACCGAGAAGAACCCGGCCACGGTCACCGCGATGGTGCTCCGGCTGTCGGGTCAACTCGCCGAGCATCTGGTCGACACCGGCCAGCTCCGCGATAGCCATGTCGAGCTCGAACGGCTGCTGCACACCTTGCCCGCCGGCCCGTACCAGCGGGACCGCGGCCCGAGCCAGTGGCTGCTGCGAATGCTGGCCACCCAAGCCGAGCGCACCGAGCTGGTGCCCCTGATCGACGCCCTGCACCGGCGGATGCGGGCGGAGAGGGTGATGGACTTCGGCGGCCAGATGGCCTCGGCCGCGCAGTTGGTATCGGCGGTCCCGCAGGTCGGTGAGCAGTTGCGCAGCCGCTATCGGGTGGTGCTGCTCGATGAATATCAAGACACCGGATACGCCCAGCGCGTTCTGTTGTCGTCGCTGTTCGGCGGCGGCGTCGACGAGGAACTGGCGTTGACCGCCGTCGGCGACCCGATCCAGTCCATCTACGGCTGGCGCGGCGCTTCGGCGACCAACCTGCCGCGGTTCACCACCGACTTCCCGCTACCCGACGGCAGCCCGGCGCCGGTGCTGGAGCTGCGAACCAGCTGGCGTAACCCACCGTCGGCCCTGCACGTCGCCAACGCCGTCTCAGCGGAGGCGCGACAACGATCGGTGGCGGTGCGTGCGCTTCGCTCCCGCCCCAACGCCGAACCCGGCACAGTGCGCTGCGCGCTTTTGCGCGATGTGCACGCCGAACGGGAGTGGGTCGCCGATCACCTGCAGCTGCGCTACCAGCAGGCGGCCGCCGACGGTGTCGCGCCGCCGACCGCGGCGGTCCTGTTGCGCCGCAACGCCGATGCGGCACCGATCGCCAACGCGCTGCGCGCCCGCGGCGTCCCGGTGGAAGTGGTCGGACTGGCCGGGCTGCTCTCGGTGCCCGAGGTGGCCGACGTGGTCGCGATGCTGCGCCTGGTCGCCGACCCGACAGCCGGCGCGGCCGCCATGCGGGTGCTTACCGGTCCGCGGTGGCGGCTTGGCGCCCGCGACGTCGCCGCGCTGTGGCGGCGCGCGATCTCCCTCGACGGTGGACGGGTGGCACGCTCCGCCGAAACGGCCGAGCAGATCGCCGAGTCGGCCGGGCCGCAGGCCGATACCGCGGGCCTGGCCGACGCACTTGCCGATCCGGGCCCAGCCGTTGGCTATTCGGCCGAAGGGTACCGGCGCATCGTCGCCCTGTCCGACGAGCTGAGTGTGTTGCGCAGCCATCTCGGCCATCCGCTGCCCGACCTGGTCGCCGAGGTGCGCCGGCTGTTGGGGGTCGACTGCGAGGTGCGCGCCGCACTGTCCGGCGCAGGCTGGGCCGGCACCGAGCAGCTCGACGCGTTCGCCGACGTGGTCAGCGGCTACGCCGAGCGGGCCACCGCCGCGACCGACTCCCTGACGCCGGTCGTGGGGCTGCTGGCCTACCTGGAGGCGGCGGCGGTCGTCGAGAACGGCCTCGCGCCGGCTCAGATCGTCATCGCCCAGAATCGGGTGCAAGTGCTGACCGTGCACGCCGCCAAGGGTTTGGAGTGGCAGGTGGTCGCCGTTCCGCACCTGTCGGGCGGTCTGTTTCCGTCGACCGCACAGGCCCGCACCTGGCTCACCGACGCCGCGGACCTGCCGCCGCTGCTGCGCGGCGACCGGTCCACGGCGGGCCTGCACGGCGTGCCGGTGCTGGACACCTCAGACGTGACCGATCGAAAGCAGTTGTCGGACAAGATCTCCGCGCACCGTCGTCAGCTGGAACAACGCCGCCTCGACGAGGAGCGCAGGCTGCTTTACGTGGCCATCACCCGGTCCGAGGACACTCTGCTGTTGTCCGGCCACCACTGGGGGGCCACCGGTATCAAGCCGCGCGGTCCGTCGGATTTTCTGTGCGAGCTCAAGGACACCATCGACCAGTCGGCCGCGGCCGGTCGGCCCTGCGGCGAGGTCGAGCAGTGGGCGCCCGCCCCAGCCGACGGTGAGCGAAACCCATTGCGTGACAGCATTTGCGAAGCAAGCTGGCCGGTCGATCCGCTGGCTGATCGGCGCGCAGATGTGCAATGCGGAGCCGAACTCGTCGTCGCCGCGATGTCAGCAAACGCACCCGCGGCGACTGCCGACGCCGAAGAGTGGGCCGCCGACGTCGATGCGCTTCTCAGCGAGCGTGCCCGCGCCGCGCAACCGTCGGCGCAACCGCTGCCCAGCGGACTGTCGGTCAGCAGCCTGGTCGACTTGGCTCGCGACCCCGAACACGCCGCGCAGCGGCTGATGCGCCGGCTGCCATCGCGGCCGGAGCCGCATGCGTTGCTGGGCAACGCATTTCACGACTGGGTCGAGCGGTTCTACGGCGCCGAGCGACTGTTCGACCTCGCCGACCTGCCCGGTGCCGCCGACACCGACATCGCCCAGCGTGACGCCGAGGAGCTGGCCACGCTGCAGGAAGCCTTTCTCGCCTCGCCGTGGGCCGGCCGTACGCCGGTGGCCGTCGAGGTGCCCTTCGAGATGGCGATCGACGACACCGTGGTGCGTGGCCGCATCGACGCGGTCTTCGCCGAGCCCGACGGTGGCGCAACCGTGGTGGACTGGAAGACCGGCGAGCCGCCGCACGGCGCAGAGGCGGCCCGGCATGCCGCGATTCAGCTCGGCGTGTATCGGCTCGCATGGGCAGCACTCAGCGGCTGCCGGGAGTCGTTGGTGCGCGCAGCTTTTCACTACGTCCGGACCGGTCTAACCGTCGTCCCGGATGCGCTGCCGGGGCCCGACGAGCTGGCCGAGTTGCTGGCCCGCGAGACGCCGAGCTAGGCGGAGCGGGCGACCTTGAGGGCCGCGGTCACCATCGGAATCTGCAACGGCAGCCGAGCCAAGGAGACGATGCGCATCGGCCAAGGCTTGCCCCACCACAACCGGCACATGTTCACGTTGCCGGGGAAGACCGCGACGAACAGCGCGGCCGCCGCCAACGCGGCCAGCCTGCGGGTGCTTCGCACCAGTAGCGCCGTACCGATGCCGACCTCGGCGACGCCAGACGCGTAGGTGTAGAACCGCGGGCTGCCGGGCAGCTCGACGGGGATGATGCCGTCGAACGGTTTCGGCGCCACGAAGTGCAGCGTGCCGACGCCAAGCAAAAGCGCAGCGAGTCGGTATGCGAGAGTCTGGCTGGCGTCGCGCTGGGGACTGTGTGTGATGGCGGTCATGGTTACATTGTGTCGTGCGCTGGGTCGAGCCGATGAACTGTGGTCAAAGTTAGCCGTCAGCGACGCGATCTCGATGAGACGCTGACCGCCCAGCCCGGATACGCGCTGGTCGGCGTCGTGCGCGTGCCGGAGGCGCAAGTAAGTCCGATGCGGGCTATTTGGCGACGGGTCGCGATCGCCCTGCTCGCCTTGGTGGTCGCGGTGGTGACCGTCTACCTCGGTCGGGCCGGATACACCGACGTGCGAGGGGTGCCGCTGTCGTTCATCGACTGCGTGTACTTCGCCACGATCTCCTTGACCACCGTCGGCTACGGCGACCTCACCCCGTACTCCGAATTCGCCCGGCTGACCAACGTCGTGATCATCACGCCGCTGCGGATCCTGTTCCTGGTGGTGTTGGTCGGCACGACCCTTCAGGTGCTCACCGAGCGGTCCCGGCAGGCCTGGAAGATTCAGCGTTGGAGGAGCAGAGTGCGCAACCACACCGTCGTCATCGGCTACGGCACCAAGGGCAAGACCGCGGTCGCCGCGATGTGCGGGGACGACGGGGCCAGCAAGGACATCGTCGTCGTCGACACCGAACAGGTGGCTCTCGACCACGCCGTGGCCGCCGACCTGGTGACCGTGCACGGCGACGCCACCAGATCCGACGTGCTGAGGCTGGCCTCGGCCCAGCACGCGTCGGCGATCATCGTCGCCACCGGTCGCGACGACACCGCAACGCTGGTCACCCTCACCGCCCGGGAAGTCGCCCCGCAAGCCAAGATCGTGGCGTCAATCCGCGAGGCCGAAAACCAGCATCTGCTCAAGCAATCCGGAGCGGACTCGGTGGTCGTCTCGTCCGAAACCGCCGGCCGACTGCTCGGTGTAGCCATCACGACGCCGAGCGTCGTCGAGATGATCGACGACCTGCTGACACCGACGCATGGATTCGCCATCGCCGAACGTGAGGTCGAGCAGACCGAACTCGGCGGATCGCCGCGGCATCTGCCCGACATCGTGCTCGGTGTGGTTCGCGACGGCCGCCTGCTTCGCGTCGACTCCCCGGAGGCCGACGCCATCGAGGCCGGCGACAGGCTGCTCTATGTCCGCAACACCGGGAAGTAAGGCCGACTGTGGAATTCCAATTGAAGAGTGTGCCGCTGCTGTCGCGGATCGGCGCCGACCGGGCTGACCAGGTGCGCACCGACATCGATGCGGCCACCGCTGGCTGGGCGGACGCGGCGCTGCTGCGGCTTGACTCGCGCAATCAGGTGATGGTCGCCGACCGCCGGGTGTTGCTCGGTAAGGCGAAAACCCTTGCCGACAAACCGCCTTCGGACGCGGTGTTCCTGGGCCGCATCGAGGACGGCCGGCATGTGTGGGCGGTTCGGGGTCCGCTGGAAGCGCCCGATGATCCCGACCTCAAGGCCGAGGTGGCCGATCTGCGCCGGGCCGGACAGCTATTCGACGATGTGGGCGCGCAACTGGTATCGGCGGCTGCGGCGCTGCTGAATTGGCATGCCAGTTCCCGGTTCAGCTCAGTGGACGGCGCGCCGACCAAGTCGATCAGGGCGGGCTGGGCCCGGGTCAATCCGGTCACCGGTCACGAGGAATTCCCCCGTATCGACCCGGCGATCATCTGCCTGGTGCACGACGGCGGCGATCGTGCGGTGCTGGCCCGTCAGACAACGTGGCCCGAACGGATGTTCTCGCTGCTGGCCGGTTTCGTCGAGGCGGGGGAGTCCTTCGAAACCTGTGTGGCCCGGGAGATCCGCGAGGAAATCGGGCTGACCGTCAGCGATATTCGCTACCTGGGCAGCCAACCGTGGCCGTTCCCGCGATCGCTGATGATCGGCTTCCACGCGATCGCCGATCCCGCTGAGCCGTTCGCGTTCAACGACGGCGAGATCGCGGAGGCCGAATGGTTCACCCGCGACGAGATTCGTGCCGCGCTGGCCCTCGGCGACTGGAGCAGCGACTCGGAGTCCAGGCTGCTACTACCCGGATCGGTGTCGATCGCGCGGGTGATCGTCGAGTCCTGGGCCGAAGCCCGGTGACGATGCAGGCTGGAACGGCCTGAGTAGGAGCTGGGCAGTCGCCTGAAGCCCGGTGACGATGCAGGCCGGGAACGGCCTGAGGTGGGGGTACCCGCTTGCGGGGGCGAGCCGGGCATCCGGCTGACTCAGCCGACGAGCTTGGCCAGCTTCGCCTCGACCTCTTTGGCGTCCGGGTTGGTCAAGGTGGACCCGTCGGCGAACTTCAGCGTCGGTACGATGTGGTTGCCGCCGTTGACTGAGCCGACGAAGTCCGCCGCTGTGGGGTCCTGCTCGATGTCGACCTCGTCATAGGCGATGCCGGCTGATTTCAGCGCCGTCTTGAGTCGGTGGCAGTAACCGCACCACTGCGTGCTGTACATGGTGATGGAAGCGTCGTTCATAGTTGTACAAACGTATATGGCGCCGCCGGTATGCCGCGGCGTGGCGCTGCCAGACGTTTGTCGGCCGGCACTGCCAAGATGGACGCCATGCCGGTGATCGCGGACTCCTTGATTGCCGACCTCGATGACGAACAGCGCGAGGCCGTGCTGGCTCCCCGCGGGCCGGTCTGTGTTCTGGCCGGCGCGGGAACCGGTAAGACCCGGACGATCACCCACCGCATCGCCCAGCTCGTCGCGACCGGGCACGTCGCCGCGGGTCAGGTCTTGGCGGTGACCTTCACCCAGCGTGCGGCCGGCGAAATGCGGAGCCGGTTGCGGGCATTGGGAGCCAACGCACAGACCGGTGTCGGTGCGGTGCAGGCGATGACATTTCACGCCGCCGCGCACCGGCAGCTGCGGTACTTCTGGCCGCGGGTCGTCGGCGACACCGGTTGGCAGCTGCTGGAGACCAAGTTCGCCGTCGTCGCACGCGGGGCCACCGGCGCCGGCTTGAAGCTCAGCACCGACGACGTTCGCGACGTGGCCGGTGAGATCGAGTGGGCCAAGGCCTCGCTGATCTCGCCCGAGCAGTATCCCGACGCGGTAGCGGCCGCGGCCCGTGACGTTCCGCTGGACGCCACAAAAGTTGCCGCTGTGTACGCGGCCTATGAGTCGCTCAAGTCCCGCGGCGATGGAGTTGCCCTGCTCGACTTTGACGACCTGCTGCTGCACACCGCGGCCGCGATCGAGGACGACGCCGCGGTCGCCGAAGAATTCCGAGATCGCTACCGCTGCTTCGTCGTCGACGAGTACCAGGACGTCACCCCGCTGCAGCAGCGCGTGCTGTCGGCCTGGCTGGGCGACCGCGACGATTTGACCGTCGTCGGCGACGCCAACCAGACCATCTATTCGTTCACCGGGGCCTCGCCGCGCTACCTACTGGATTTCTCGCGGCGGTTCCCCGACGCGACCGTGGTGCGCCTGGAACGCGACTATCGGTCCACGCCGCAGGTGGTGTCGCTGGCAAACCGGGTGATCGCCGCGGCCCGCGGACGGGTGGCCGGCAGCAAGCTGCATCTGGTCGGCCAGCGCGATCCCGGACCGGAGCCGACATTTAGTGAATATTCCGACGAGGTCGTCGAAGCCACTGCGGTGGCCAAGTCGATCAAACAGCTCGTCGAAGCCGGCACGCCGGCGTCGGAGATCGCGGTGCTGTACCGGATCAATGCGCAGTCGGAGGTCTACGAAGAAGCGCTGACCGAGGCGGGAATTGCGTATCAGGTCCGCGGCGGCGAGGGCTTCTTCAGCCGCCAGGAGATCCGCCAAGCCCTGCTGGTGTTGCAGCGGGCGGCCAACCGCGATGCCGATGGCGACGTCGCGTTGCCCGAGAGAGTGCGGGAGCTGCTCGAACCACTGGGTCTCACGGCCGAACCACCGACCGGAACGCGGGCCCGGGAACGCTGGGAAGCGTTGGTAGCGCTGGGTGAATTGGTCGACGAAGAGGTGGCGCACCGGCCGACGCTGGTCTTGCCCGAGTTGATCGCCGAGCTGCGGACCCGCGCCGACTCGCGTCACCCGCCGGTGGTGCAGGGAGTCACCTTGGCTTCCCTGCACGCCGCCAAGGGGCTGGAGTGGGATGCGGTGTTCCTGGTCGGATTGACCGACGGCACGCTGCCGATCTCGCATGCGCTGGCCCACGGGCCCGAGAGCGAAGCTGTCGAGGAGGAGCGTCGACTGCTCTACGTCGGAATCACAAGGGCCCGAATGCATTTAGCGCTCAGCTGGGCGTTGTCCCGCAACCCGGGCGGACGGCAGAGTCGTAAGTCGTCGCGTTTTCTCAACGGCCTGTCCCCGCAAACCCAAGCCGACCCCACTCCGAACCGGCCGCGGCGCAATCGCGGGCCCGCGTCGCGCTGCCGGATCTGCAACAACCAGCTGACTACGCCCGCGGCGATCATGCTTCGCCGCTGCGAGACGTGCGCGGCCGACATCGACGACGAGCTGCTGCTGCAGTTGAAGGACTGGCGGCTGCGAACGGCCAAGGAAATGAATGTCCCGGCCTATGTTGTGTTCACCGACAACACGCTGATCGCGATCGCCGAGCTGCTGCCCACCGACGATGCCGCGCTGGTCGCCATCCCGGGCATCGGCGCTCGCAAGCTCGAGCAGTTCGGCCCGGATGTGTTGGACCTCGTCCGCAGCCGCAGCTAAAACTGCGTGGCGATCGCCAGCGCGGCGCAGCCGCGTGCTGGGGGTACCTCCCGCTTGCGGGGGACGGGTCGCCACTAAAAATGCAGGTCAGAAAATCGCTTGCCTTGTCGAGCTGCTACGATTTAACCTCGACACGCAAGGTCCACGCTTTGCGGCAGCTTCTAGACGAGAGGAGGGAGCCACGATGATCAGCATCAACGCATTCGGTGTATGCCAGGTCGGCGTCGCTGGCTCCCGCCACGCTGCCCATGCCGCCGCCGCATCGGCGGCGTCGCACAAGCGCATCGCCGCCGCGACCGAGCGTCCGTGGAATGAGGCTCTACCCAGGTAAGAAGCCCACTCATTCGCCAAATGGCCACGGACCCGAAGTCACCAGGATCCGTGGCCAAAGTTTTTCCAACGACAGCCCGCCACTGGTCCGGATTCCCGCAATATCGCCGCCAGACCAGGAAGCAGGTGAACAGGACATGTCGACTTCGACAGTCCCCGACGAGCAGCTGCCGGAGTTGCCCTGTCACGTCAGCGATCCCGACCTGTGGTTCGCTGACAGCCCTTCAGAGTTGGAGCGCGCCAAGGCATTGTGTGCCGATTGCCCGATTCGCCGGGTGTGCCTGGCCGAGGCGCTGGAACGCGCCGAACCGTGGGGAGTGTGGGGCGGCGAGATTCTCGATCGTGGCTCCGTCGTGAACCGCAAACGGCCACGCGGACGTCCCCGCAAGGACTCGATCGCCGCGTAGAACGCCGGGAAATGTTGGAGCAGTGTGTCTTTAGACGACAGCCGCGTCGGGCTCGGCGAAGCCGGGAACCAGCTCCTCGGACAGCATCTGAGTCGGCACGTGGGCATCGAGCTGACACAGGATCGCCATTGACGAGGCGAGCACCCGCATGGGGAGCGCCAGTTTGGGCGGCAAGTCCATCTGTCGCGCCGTCTTGATCTGGGCCACACCCTGGTTCAGTTGACGATATGTCATGCGTTGCAACCACTTACGCGTGTAGTGGAAGACCTCGACCTCGACCGGTTCGACGTATTGGCGCAGCATTTCGTCGATGTCGCGCGCCGACACCTGCTGGCCCTTCTGGATGAAGCCGGCCTTTTCCATCGTCGGCAGCACCAAGTCATAGTTTTTGTCGCGGGCCAGCCGAATCGTCGCTCCAAGCTCGATCGGGAATCCACCGGGAAGCGGTGCGACGGCACCGAAGTCGATGACGCCCATCTTCCCGTCAGGCATCAGCATGAAGTTGCCCGGGTGGGCGTCGCCGTGCATCATCTCAAGCCGGCGTGGTGAATCGAAGATGAAGGCGGCCAGCCGGGTTCCCAGCAGGTCGCGCTGTTCGACGGTGCCGCTGCGGATGATGTCCGACATCGGAATACCGTCGATCCACTCCTGGATCACGACTTTGGGGGCGCTGGCCACGATGCGCGGGACCACGAAGTGCGGGTCGCCGTCGTAGGCCTTGGCGAAGGCGCGTTGATGTTCCGCTTCCAGCCGGTAGTCGAGCTCCATCTCGGTGCGCGAGATCAGCTCGTCGACGATACCTTCAACGTCCACGCCCGGCGCAAGTTGTTTGACCACTCCGACCATGCGCCGCAAGGTCTTCAAATCGGCTCGCAACGCCTCGTCAGCCCCGGGGTACTGGATCTTGACGGCAACCTCCCGGCCGTCCGACCACACGCCTTTGTGCACCTGGCCGATGCTGGCCGAGGCCACCGCGGTGTCGTCGAACTCGGAAAACCGTTGACGCCATTTGGTACCCAACTGCGCGTCGAGCACCCGGTGAACTTTGTCGGCGGGTAGCGGCGGCGCATCCTTTTGCAGCTTGGTCAGCGCTTCGCGGTAGGGCTCGCCGAACTCCTCGGGGATCGCGGCTTCCATCACCGACAACGCCTGGCCGACCTTCATCGCGCCGCCCTTGAGTTCGCCCAGCACGGTGAAAAGTTGGTGGGCTGCCTTCTCCATCAGCTCGGCGTTGACCTCATCCTGCGATTTGCCGGCCAGCCGTTTGCCGAACCCGAGCGCTGTGCGGCCGGCTAAGCCGACCGACAGGCCGGCCAGCTTCGCGTTGCGCGAGGCGCCGTTACGCTTGATCTCTGACACGTGTCCATCATCCATGACGAGCCTGTGCTTTCCCCATCAATCAGGCAACGGCCGCTGTCAGCAGGAACACAATGGATGTTTCGGCCATTGCCGCACCACGATCGACCCGGCGTGGACGTCGAATTCAAGCGTGGCGTTCAACGACGAGGGCGGCTCGGACTCAGCCCCGCGGACTGCCCCGATCACGCGATTGACCTGGCTGAGCGCTAGGGCCGCGGTGGCCAGCAAGGTCGGGCGGTCGGCGACTCCGACGGTGTCGCGCAGTTGCGCGGCAACGGCGGGCCACGCCGCATCGCGGTCCCTGCGGTGCAAATCGGCGCACCCCAGGCAGCTGGTCACGCCGGGGACGACCAGCGGGCCGACCAGGCCGGTGCCGTCGCGCACCCGCACCGCGAGATGGGCGACGCCCTGACTGTGCAGGTCGCGCAGCATGCGCGGGTCGGCGACGAGGTTGTCGGACAGCACCACCAAGTCGGCGTCGGCCGCTGTCACCGCGGCGTGCGGCTGGTTGCTTTGCTTGATCCTGGCGCCCGAACACCGCAGCCCCTCGGCCAGCAGTTCTGACAGCGGGCCGCGGCCGTGCACCCGGATCGACGCCGACCGGGTAGGGCGCTGGCGGGCACCGCGTGTGGCGACTCCTGCCGTCACCAATTGCCCGACCAGATCGCTCAATTCACCGTCACTCAGCCCGTTCCGCTGACGTTGCAACTCGCTCATCGGCACCGGGGAATGCATGGCGCGTAGCAGGGTGGCCAGCCCGGCGGTGGTCACGCCGCGCGGCGGCTGGATCAGCACGGCGCGGCGCGGACTCCACCCGAGCTGCACGGCACCGTCGGGCCGGAGCAGCACCGGCAGCGCCGGATCCAGCGCATACAGCGACGGCGTGGGCTGCGCCATCCCGGCACTGTGCCACAGCTGTCAGAAGGAACCGATCAGCTGTCCACAGGACCGTTGTCGGGTCCACGCTCGGCGTCGCGGTCCTGACTTTGATCGCAGCGCTAATTGCGTTCCTTGTGTCGGCCGTGCCGGGGAGCGTGGTTCATGCCCTTCCCGTCCCCAGTGGTCATGGCCACTCCTTTTTGGCAGGCCGCTTTTTGGCAGGCCGCCGTAATTACGGGTAGGTGGTTTTTATTACTTCCCCGATCTGCTGGACCGCACAAGAGTGCGGTCCGCTGAGCGGACCCCCTGCACAGTCTGTTACTCGCCCTGACCACAGGGCTAACGGTCGGGCCGTCTGCGCGGAGAGTAGGTCTCCAATCACTACTCGGAGGCGGACTAGGGCGATCTGGCCCCAACGTGCCAGATGAGTATTTCATCTAGTGGTTGGCGAGGCAGCCCGTCTACGAGGGTCGCAGGGCCTCACACGTGCTCGGAGGGTAGTGCCTAGTTAACAGGCGTCGTATCCCACTGCGTTCATTCACTTTCCTCGTGGTCCTGGAGGTGCACCCGGGGGTGCCGGAGCGGCCGCAGGTGGGGGCGGCGGTGCCGGAGCGGCCGGCGGTGGGGGCGGCGGCGCCGGAGCGGCCGGCGGTGGGGGCGGCGGTGCCGGAGCGGCCAGGGGTGGGGGCGGCGGTGCCGGAGCTACCACAGCTGGGGGCGGTAGGAGCGGATACAAAAGAACGCCAGTAACGTCAGTTGCCGCAGGTGGGGGCAGCGGTGCCGGATTTGCCGGAGCGGCCGGAGGTGCTGGATCGGCTGGGGGTGTCGGTGCCGGAGCGGCTGGTGGTAGGGGCGGCGGTGCCGGAACAGGGAGCAGAGGGATAAC
>DATAZN010000494.1:0-2617 GCA_036272035.1 Mycobacterium sp.
GGCGGTAGACCCGGGAAAGGCCGGCGGGGCCGAGTTGGGTGATGGACCTGCCGTCGAGTTCGATCTCACCGGCGCTGGGCTCGATCAGCCGCACGATGCACCGGGCCAGCGTCGACTTGCCGGAGCCGCTCTCACCGACGACGGCGAGTGTCTCACCGGGGAACAGATCGAACTGCACGTCGTCGATCGCATTGAGTCGTTTGCGCGGGTGTCCGACCTCGAAGTGCTTGCGCAGCCCGTTGACCCGCAAGATGGGATAGGGGTTGGCGTTCACGCGTCGTCCACCAATCGGCTGGCCGCGAGCAGCTGCTGCGTGTATTCGTGGCGTGGCGCGGTGAGCACCTGTTCACAGGTGCCTGTTTCGAGTACTTCGCCCCGACGCATGACCACGGCGTAGTCGCAGGTCTCCGCCACCACGCCGAGATCGTGAGTGATCAGGCACGTGGTCAGGTCGGACTCCCGGCAGAGTTCGGTGATGAGCGCGATGATCTCGGCCTGGATGGTCACGTCCAGACCAGTGGTCGGCTCGTCCAGGATGAGCAGTTCGGGCTTGCACACCAGCGCCATCGCGATCATGACCCGCTGTGCCATACCGCCGGAGAACTCGTGCGGGTACTGGCGCACGCGTCGCTCCGGGTCGGGGATGTGCACCAGCCGCAGTGCCGCGATGGCCGCGTCTTTGGCGTCGTTGCGGGAGAGGCCCTGGTGCAGGCGGCACACGTCAGCGATCTGGCGGCCCACCGTGAAGATCGGGTTCAGAGCGGCCCTGGCATCCTGGAACACCATGCTGATCCGCGCGCCGCGAATACCACGCAAGGTGCGCTCGTCCAGCTCTGCCAGGTCCTGGCCGTCGAACAGGATCCGTCCGGACGTCCGCACAAAGCTGGCGGGTTGGATCTGGAGCATCGACAAAGCGGTCAGCGACTTTCCGCTACCGGTCTCACCCACGATCGCGGTGATCGCACCGCGGGCAAGGGAATACGTGATGCCCTTCAGGACAGGGGCCTGATCGGCCGAGGTGGAGAAGTACCCGCCGTAGTTGTCAATTTCAAGAATCGGTTCACGGACGGGCGATGAGTGACGCGCGGCCGGGTCGAACGCGGTGTCGGCGCTCATCGACGCCGCCTCGGGTCGAACCGGTCACCGAGTCCGTCGCCGAGAAGATAAAGACTCCCGGTCATTCCCAGAATGGCCATCCCTGGGAAGAATGACACCCACCATTGGCCGGTGATGATGCCGTCCTGACCGTTGGCGATCATGCTGCCCCATTCGGGGACACCCGGCTGCAGGCCGATACCGAGGTAGCCGAGGCTGGCGGTGATCAGGGCGACCCATGCGGCGTTCACCGCGGTGAAGGCAAGGAGCGGACCGATGCTGTTGGGGAGCAGATGTCGGAAGGCGACGCGCCACGAGCGGCAGCCGACCATTCTCGCGGCCTCCGCGAACTGCCACGTCTTGCGCGACATGACCTCGGCTCGGGCCAGGCGCAGATAAGACGGTAGGCCGACGAATGCCAGTACCACGATAATGTTCAGGATTCCCGGTCCGACGGCGGACACGATGAGCATCGCGAACAGCAAGGTGGGAAAGGCATTGAATGTCTCGATCGCGCGCATGATCGCGCCGTCCCAGAACTTGCCGTAGTAGCCGCCGATCGTGCCGAGAATGGTGCCGAGCACCAACGCGATAGCGACCGAGGCGACGGTGATCGCCAGGTCGTACCGGGTGGCCACCATCGTTCGGGAGAACACGTCTTCGCCGAGACGATCGGTGCCGAACAGGTACGGGGTCCCGGGTTTCACGAGCACGTCACCGCCGACGCCCAGCGGATCGAACGGCGTCCAGAAGTACGAGATGATCGCCACCACCAGGTAGCCGGCGAGCAGTCCGACACCGATGCGGAAGCCCAGTGCGCCGGCTGGCGGGGGTCGCCTGCGCGTCTTTGCGACGGGGCCGGCGGTCCCCGTGTCGCCACCGGACCCGGAGGGGGGTTCCGCCACGCCCGCCGCCGAGCGGGTGGTTGGGGTCATGCGCGCGTCCTCGGGTCGATGGCCAGGTACAGGAGGTCGACGATCAGATAGCAGACGACGAACAGGACAGCGGCGTAGATGACGAAGCCCTGCAACGCGGCGAAATCGGAGTTCTGAATCGCCTGCAACGCATAGGCGCCGACTCCAGGCCAGCCGAACACGGCTTCGACAAGTACCGCGCCGGAGAACAGATACCCGACCGTCGTGCCGATCATGGTCAGCACCGGCAGCAGGGCGTTCCGCAGCGCGTACCACCAGATGGTGGGACGCCGGTGCCCCATCGCCACCGCGGTGCGGACGTACTCGGATTCCAGTGCGTCGACCATGGACGCTCTGGTGACCCGTGCGATCGGGCCGAGCGCCCCGTATCCCAGGGTCAGCGAGGGCAGAATCAGCTGACGGGCGGCCTGCCACCACAGCGAGAGGTTGCCGGCGAGCAGACTGTCGACGAGCAGGAAACCGGTCACCGTCGGCGGTCCGGGCACATTCACCGGAAGACGCCCCACCGGTCCGGGCAGGATTCCCCAGGATACGAAGAAGAGCCAGAGCAGGATCAGCCCGACCCAGAAAGCCGGCAGTGCCATACC
>DATAZN010000495.1:0-4516 GCA_036272035.1 Mycobacterium sp.
GCCGGCGCCGATCACGGCACCGGCTGCCAGCGCGGCGAGCTTTGCCGAGCGACGGGATTTCGAGACGCGGTAGTCGAAGCGGTTCACTCAAAGCCTCCTGCTCGGCCCTCGAACGCCACTGCGGTTCGACTATGCACAGTAGTAGGTCGGCCCAAGCCGCGAAACTGCAGGGCTCCAGAGTCGGATTCGAGCAGCGCACCTGCATCTTTGCCGCCTAGACCAGCTCACAACTCCACCCCCCTCGGGCGGCGTCGAACGGGTGCCAGATATGCCGGCGCCTTGCACGAAACTCTCCGTATGTCAACCCCCTTTGCACATGCCTGACGCCCCTGACCTGCACCGTTGGTCCCCACGTGTTGGCGTGGCGTGTTAGTATGGAGTCACGAAAGGGGCTCGAAACTGATGAATTTTGCGGTCGGAGACACCGTTGTCTATCCACACCACGGTGCTGCGTTAATCGAGGCGATTGAAACCCGAACCATCAAAGGGGAACAAAAAGAATATCTCGTCTTGAAGGTGGCGCAGGGCGACCTGACTGTTCGAGTACCCGCTGACAACGCCGAGTACGTCGGCGTTCGCGATGTGGTCGGCCAAGAGGGCCTCGACAAGGTGTTCCAGGTGCTTCGCGCGCCGCACACCGAAGAGCCGACCAACTGGTCCCGCCGCTACAAGGCCAACCTGGAGAAGCTTGCCTCCGGCGACGTCAACAAGGTTGCCGAGGTCGTACGCGACCTGTGGCGCCGCGACCAGGAACGCGGCCTGTCCGCCGGCGAGAAGCGCATGCTGGCCAAGGCCCGTCAAATCCTGGTGGGCGAGCTCGCGCTGGCCGAAAGCACCGACGACGCCAGGGCGGAGACCATCCTCGACGAGGTTCTGGCCGCCGCGTCCTGAACCCCTGACGCGCAAGGACCGGGGTTGAGCGGCACGGTCGCAGTTGTTCCGGCCGCCGGGTCTGGCGAACGGCTAGCGGCCGGTGTGCCGAAAGCTTTCTTCCAACTCGACGGGCTCACCCTGGTCGAACGCGCCATCAATGGCCTGCTGGAGTCCGGTGTGGTCGATCGCGTTGTGGTCGCGGTACCGGCTGACCGCACCGACCGGGCGAAATTGATCCTGGGCCGGGATGCGACCGTCGTCGCCGGCGGAGCCAATCGCGGCGACTCGGTCGGCCGGGCGTTAGCGGCCGTGGCCGACGCAGAAGAACCCGACTTCGTGCTGGTCCACGACGCTGCCCGGGCATTGACACCGCCCGAGTTGGTGGTGCGGGTCGTCGAAGCGTTGCGAGCCGGCCATCAGGCCGTCGTGCCCGCGCTGCCGCTCTCGGACACCATCAAGGCCGTCGACGCCAACGGCGCGGTCCTGGGGACACCGGAGCGGGCTGGTCTGCGCGCCGTACAAACCCCGCAGGGGTTTGCCACCGAACTGTTGCTGCGTGCATACCAGCAGGCGGGAACGGCCGATTTCACCGACGATGCGTCGCTGGTCGAGCGCGTCGGCGGGCTGGTGCAAGTAGTCGACGGCGACCCGCTGGCATTCAAGATCACCACCCGCCTAGACCTGCTGCTGGCCCAAGCGATCGTGAACCAGTGAACGCGCGAGTCGGCGTAGGCGCCGATGTGCACGTCATAGAACCTGATAGGCCGTGCTGGTTGCTTGGCCTGCTGTTTCCCGACGTCGACGGCTGCGCCGGGCACTCCGACGGCGACGTGGCCGTGCACGCGCTGTGCGACGCGCTGCTGTCGGCGGCCGGATTGGGCGATATCGGCGACGTGTTCGGTGTCGACGACCCGCGGTGGGCCGGTGTCAGCGGTATGACGATGCTGCGCCACGTCGCGGATCTGATCGCACAGCAGGGCTACCGCGTCGGCAACGCGGCGGTACAGGTGATCGGCAACAGTCCCAGGGTCGGGCCGCGTCGCGCTGAGGCGCAGACGGCGCTGACCGAAGTGCTGGACGCGCCGGTGTCGGTGTCGGCGACCACCACCGACGGGCTGGGGCTGACCGGGCGTGGCGAGGGCCGGGCGGCAATCGCGACGGCTTTGCTGGTCGCGGTCGACAACTCCGCGCCCTAGCCGCCGCAGGGGCGGCCGATCTTTCGCATCGCGGTGATCGTTTCCCTTGCTGGTGGACGCTCGTGTCGTATCCGGCGGGCTTTGTAGCGCCCAACCGACTCGGCGACGGTGCAGTGGTCATCGATCACATATCCGGCCCGGTAAGCTGGCACGTCGTGACCGATAGCGCCGACCTGCGGCTACACGACACGGCGACGGGCGCCGTGCGTGAGTTCGTTCCGCTGCGGCTCGGGCACGTCTCCATTTATTTGTGTGGCGCCACCGTGCAGGGACTGCCGCACATCGGCCATGTGCGTAGCGGGGTCGCGTTCGACATCCTGCGCCGCTGGCTCAGCGCGCGTGGCTGCGACGTCGCCTTCATCCGCAACGTCACCGACATCGACGACAAGATCCTCAACAAAGCCGCCGCCGCCGACCGGCCCTGGTGGGAATGGGCGGCGACCTACGAGCGGGCGTTCTCGGCCGCCTACGACGCGCTCGGCGTCCTGCCGCCATCCGCCGAGCCACGGGCCACCGGTCACATCACCCAGATGGTCGAGCTGATCGAGCGGCTGATCGAATCGGGCAACGCCTACGCCGGTTGCGGCGACGTCTACTTCGACGTGCTGAGCTACCCCGAGTACGGCCAACTGTCCGGGCATCGGATCGATGACGTGCATCAGGGCGAGGGGGTCGCGACGGGTAAGCGTGATCAGCGGGACTTCACGCTGTGGAAGGGCGCCAAGCCCGGCGAACCGTCATGGCCCACGCCGTGGGGACGGGGACGTCCCGGCTGGCATCTCGAGTGTTCGGCGATGGCTCGTACCTATCTCGGCTCGGAATTCGACATCCATTGCGGTGGAATGGATTTGGTCTTCCCACATCACGAGAACGAGATCGCTCAGAGCCGAGCGGCCGGCGACAAGTTCGCTCGCTACTGGCTGCACAACGGCTGGGTCACCATGGGCGGCGAGAAGATGAGCAAGTCGCTGGGCAACGTGCTGTCGATCCCGGCAATGCTGCAGCGCGTGCGCGCCGCCGAGCTCCGGTACTACCTGGGCAGCGCCCACTATCGCTCGATGCTGGAGTTCTCCGAGACGGCGTTGATGGACGCGGTGAACGCCTACGTCGGCATCGAGGAGTTCCTGCATCGGGTGCGCACCCGGGTCGGTGCGGTCGAGCCTGGCCAGTGGACGCCGCGGTTCGCCGCCGCTCTCAACGACGACCTCGCGGTACCGACGGCCCTGGCCGAGGTGCACCGCATCCGCGCGGAGGGCAACCGGGCGCTCGACGCAGGCGACCACGAAGCCGCACTGGCGCACGCCGCAGAGATCCGGGCCATGATGGGCATTCTCGGCTGCGACCCGCTCGACGAGCGCTGGGAGTCGCACGACGAGACGTCGGCGGCGCTGGGCGCGGTAGACGTGCTGGTGCGCGCCGAGTTGGACCGCCGCGAACAGGCCCGCGTGCAGCGCGACTGGAAGCTCGCCGACGAGATCCGCGACCGCCTCAAGGGAGCCCATATCGAGGTCACCGACACCGGCGATGGCCCGCAGTGGTCACTGGGAACCCAGGCCGATGGCCGGTAACTCCCAACGCCGCGGAGCGATTCGCAAAGCCGGCACCAAGAAGGGCCCAATCGTCGGCTCCGGCGGGCAGGGACGCCGCGGGCTGGAGGGCCGCGGAGCTACTCCGCCCGCGCACATGCGACCGAACCACCCGGCCGCCAAGCGAGCCAAGGCACAGGCGCGCCGGCCCGCCAAACGCAAAGACGACGGTTTCGAGACAGTACTGGGGCGCAACCCGGTAGTGGAATGCCTGCGGGCCGGGGTTCCGGCGACCGCGCTGTATGTGGCGCTCGGCACCCAGGCCGACGAGCGACTCACCGAATCCGTCACTCTGGCAGCAGATTCCGGCATCGCGATTCTCGAAGTGCCACGCACCGATCTGGATCGGATGACCACCAACGGTTTACACCAGGGCATCGCGCTGCAGGTGCCCCCGTACAACTACCTGCATCCTGACGACTTACTCAAGACGGCTATCGCCACCCCGCCGGCCCTGCTCGTCGCGCTGGACAACATCTCCGACCCGCGAAACCTGGGCGCGATCGTCCGCTCAGTCGCGGCGTTCGGTGGCCACGGCGTGCTCATTCCGGAGCGGCGGTCGGCGTCTGTGACGGCAGTCGCGTGGCGAACCAGTGCCGGCGCGGCGGCCCGGATTCCGGTCGCGCGTGCCACGAATCTCAATCGGACACTTAAGGATTGGTCCGACCGAGGCCTACAGCTGGTCGGACTCGACGCGGACGGCGACACCATCGTCGACGACGTGGACGGCGGCGACCCGATCGTGGTAGTGGTCGGATCGGAAGGCAAGGGGTTGTCCCGGCTGGTCCGCCAGAGCTGCGATGCGGTGGTGTCGATCCCGATGTCGGGCGTGAGCGAGTCGTTGAACGCCTCGGTGGCCGC
>DATAZN010000496.1:0-10552 GCA_036272035.1 Mycobacterium sp.
TGCGTGCGTACTTTCGGCCCGAGTTTCTCAACCGGGTTGACGACATTGTGTTGTTCACCCCGTTGGCACTATCCCAGATAGAACACATCGTTGAGCTACAGCTGCAAGAGCTGCGAGACCGCTTGGCGCAGAGGCAGATCGACTTGGAGATCACACCGGAAGCTTGTCGGCTGATCGCCGAACGTGGCTTCGACCCGGTGTACGGCGCACGGCCCCTGCGTCGCTACATCGCCCACGAGGTCGAGACCAAGGTCGGTCGTGCGTTGATGCGCGGCGACATTGCCTCCGGCGGCAGGATCCGGATCAGCGTGGACAACGGCGAACTCGCGGTCAGTTATGCCGAGAGCGCCGTTGCGGCGTAGAGGCGGCAGGTCATGAAGAGCACCACGCTGGTGTGCCCGAGTTGCGGTAAACGCAACCGGGTTCCGGCGGCTGCCGACGGTAAACCGCGCTGCGCCAACTGTCATCACTGGCTGCCGTGGGTGGTCGATGCGGGCGACCTAGATTTCGCTGAGATCGTTGAAAAGTCCGCGGTTCCAGTGCTGGTCGATTTGTGGGCGACGTGGTGCGGGCCGTGCCGGATGGTCAGCCCGGCGCTGGAACAGCTGGCCCGCGAGCGGGCGGGCAACCTCAAACTTGTGAAGGTGGACGTGGACTCGGCACCGGCGATCTCGCAGCGCTTCAGCGTACGTGCGGTTCCGACCCTACTGCTCATCGACCACGGCCAGCTGTTGGCGCGTCAGTCGGGTGCCGCTCCCGTTGCCGCACTGCGTGATTGGATTGACCAGGCGGTGCCAACGACAGCCAAGGAGGCGCGATCATGACGTCGACATTCGTCGACCCCGACTTGGCGGCCATCCGCCGTGTCACTCCCAGAACTCCCGATGGCTGCGAGGAATGCTTGCGTTTACATACCCCGTGGCTGCATCTGCGGCTGTGTCTGTCCTGCGGGCACGTCGGCTGTTGCGACTCGTCTCCGATGCGCCACGCCCGCAAACACGCCCACATGGTGGGGCATCCCATTGTCCGATCGTTCGAGCCCGGCGAATCGTGGCGCTGGTGTTATGTGCACGAAACCTACGTCTGAGGTGGCTGATGTCTGACGTGACGTCCGTTGAGTCGTCGATCGCGCGCACCCAGGAGTGGGAGGAGACCCCGGACCTGTTCGGTGCGTACCCACGGTTGACCGAGGACCAGATCGCGGCACTGCGTCCCGGCGGCAACAGGCGGCGGGTCGGCGTTGACGAAATCCTGATCCGCGAGGGGACGCGATCCGACGAGTTGTTTGTGATCTTGTCCGGCAAAGTCGCAATCGTCACCGATGACGAGTCCGGCGACAGGCAGGTGCTGCGTGTGCACGGACCCGGTAGGTTCCTGGGGGAGCTCGGTGATCTGGAAGGCCAGCCGGCGTTCTACACCGCGATTGTCGTGCTCGAGGGTGAGGTGTTGGCGGTTCCCACCAGCCGCGTGCGTGCTCTGGTCGCACACGACCAAATTTTGAGCGACGTGGTTTTGCGTGCATATCTCTTGCGCCGGTCCTTATTGATCGGGCAGGGCGTCGGCTTCCGGATTATCGGGTCGTGCTTCTCGCCTGACTCCAACCGCTTACGAGAGTTCGCCACCCGCAACCGATTACCGCACCGATGGCTGGATCTGGAAAGTGACCGTAACGCTGAACGGCTGCTGCGTCATTTCGGGATTCCGCCCGAGGACACGCCGGTTGTGATCTGGGGGACCAAAGTGCTGCGCAATCCCAGCAATGTCGAGCTCGCTCGGGTGGTCGGGCTCACCGTGCCGGACGTAATCAGCGACGAATGCGACCTGATCGTGGTTGGCGCGGGCCCGGCCGGTCTGGGCGCTGCGGTGTACGGCGCTTCGGACGGCTTGCGGACTGCAGCGATAGAGCGAATCGCCGTTGGCGGCCAGGCCGGAACGACGTCGCGCATTGAGAACTATCTGGGTTTCCCGGCCGGAATCTCCGGGTCGGACCTTGCCGAACGGGCATTCCTGCAGGCCGATAAGTTCGGCGCACGGGTTTCGGTGTCCGCGGAGGCTATCCGGCTGGAATCTGACGGCGGGCAACTCCAGCTCGTGTTCGCCGACGACGCTGTGGCCGTCGGCCGCTCCGCGGTGCTGGCCACCGGAGCGCGTTATCGCCGCCTAACCGTACCGGGGATCGATACGTTCCAGGGCAACGGCGTGTATTACGCCGCGACTTATCAGGAAGCGCTGCTGTGCGGTGACGGTCCGGTCGTTATCGTCGGGGCAGGTAACTCTGCCGGGCAGGCGACCGTGTTTCTGGCGACGCACATTTCGCGGGTGTATCTGTTGGTGCGGGGGGACGACCTCAGCAAGAGCATGTCACGCTACCTCGTTGACCAGATAGTTCGGCATCCGCGGGTGACGGTCCTCCTCAACACCGAAATCCGCGAAGTCCACGGCGATGAAGCGCTGAAAAGCATTGTGGCAGAAAATGATCAGACTGGTGAGCGGCAGTCTATCAAGGCGCGCGCCTTGTTCGTGTTCGTTGGGGCGGATCCGAATACCGGCTGGTTGGCCGGCACGGTCGTGCTTGATGACCACGGTTTCATCGAGACCGGCCATGCGGCAGCGAATTACATTGCCGGTGTGGACGGGCTCACCACGGTCCGGCGCCCGGGCTTCTTGGAAACCAGTGTGCTCGGTGTCTTCGCCGCCGGAGACGTGCGCAGCGGTTCTGTGAAGCGAGTGGCATCCGCGGTCGGAGAGGGGGCGATGGCGATTCGGCAGGTCAACAACTACCTGATGACCTGAACTCCGCTGCCGATAGCCAAGGCCGCAGCGGAGACATGGGAACAGCCGGCCCTGCTCGATCGGCGAGTAGGCCATGGTCGGGATGCTGGGTTGGGCCAGCCACGGCAGCAGTGCGTACTCCGGGCCTAGGCGGGTCAGGTTGTAGCGGATCTGATTCGTCTGGACCTCATCGGCGCCTGGGACGCCTGACAGCTCGAGGATGTCGTCGATGACGCGATTGCTCACGCCCCAGTGGCGGATCATTCCGTCCAGCTTCAATTGAGCGAAGCCTTCGATCGTCTCCACCAGCGGGACGCGAGCCCGCCAGCGCAGAAGGTAGAGACGATAACGGTAAGGCTGCGGAGGCGTTGCGCCAATGAGAGTTTCGCTTTGAACTGGCTAGTAGTACCTTCCGGTTCAGCGTCATTCAGCCGTACCGGTGGCCGTCTTCGGTCAAATCGGTTTCACCGAGCACGTCGAGTACCCGGGTAGCCAAGTGGAGGTTGAGGCGAGTGTCCACGTCCTGCAGATCACGGCCGGTGATGTCGCGGATCCGCCCCAACCGATAGCGCAGGGTGCTGCGATGAATCTGCAGCGATTGTGCCGTCAGATCGTAGTTTCCGCCGCAATCGAGGTAGTGCGCCAGGGTCTTGACCAGCTCGGCATGTTTGGTGCGATCATAGTCGAGTAACGCACCCAGCCATTCCTGCACGAAACCGCGGACCTCGGGCCGCGCGTCGCCCGAATCCAGGATGCGGTACACGCCAAGGTCTTCGAACCGTCGGCTGCCATACGGTGTGGGGGACGCTTGCTTGATCTTGAATGCCCGCTGCGCCTCTGAGAAGGACTGTGGAAGCGCGGAGGGAGCGTCAACCAGCGAGCCGATCCCGATCGAACCGCGGTTGGAGCCCACGTCGGCCGAGATGGTGCGATGGAGGTCGGTGTGGTCCAGATCTCCGGCGCTGACCAGGATCGTGATCGCGTGCCGGCGAGTGAGCAGGCAATCCCGTCCTATGCGTTTGACCCAGTGCGCCGCCGCCTTGGCAACAAGACCGGAATCGGTGTTCTCCCAATGCAGTACAGCGACACAGTGCGGAGGCCGTAAGTTATGCTCGAGGGCCTCGGCACGGGCGTAAGCACTCTCATTATCGGTACCGGTCAGCAAATCCTCGATCAGGTCACGGCGGCGACGGAGCTCAGCCTGTGCCAACTGCCTGCGATGGGTCAGCTCGAGCGCGAGCACGGTGGCTCCGTAGTCGAGTGTGAAGCTGTCCAGGGTGCCGGCGCGCCCGTCCGGGTCGAACAGCAGCAGCACTCCGAGCACGTCGCCACGTGATCGAACCACACTGAATAGCCGGCGACCCTCGCGCGCCGGTTGTGCGCTAGCCGCGGCGCTGCGAAGCACCTCTTCACGATTCACGCCGCCTATACAGCGGTAGTCCCCTGGCTCCAGAGTGCCGGCCCATGCCCTCAAGTTGCCGAATGCGTCCTCGACGCCGACCGCCAGCGACGTGAGTTCATGCAGCTTAGCGGCGATCCCCGCTTCACCGGTTCCAGCCGTCGACAGGGCGATCAGCGCCTCGTGTATCCGCTCGTGTCGCTCAAGGTCGCTCACCACCCGAGCCAAGTGTTCGATCGTGTCGTCACGTTCCTCGATCAGGTGCAGGAGTCGAAGCTGCTGATCACGCTCTCGTTCGATGAGAGCGGCACCAGTCATCGCGGCGGCGGTCTGCTGCGCGAGGGCCTTGAGCAAAAAGAGCTCGTCGGCTGACAGCGCGGTCGCAGCGCGCACCACCAGCACCCCGGTAAGGCCCCCCAATGCGCGCAGGGTGAGCGCGTAACGCCAAATTCCGTCGGCTAAGCCGATTTCCCGATCGACACCGGCGTTTTCCGCCAAGGCCGTATCGAGCTCGTTCGTCATCGGCCGTCCGGGATCGCGGCTGTCCGCCAGCGCCCCGGCGATGATCCGGTAGGCGGCGTCGGCAGTGGATCGGCTCAGCGAGGCCACCGAGTCGGCAGCCAGCTCGAGAATGTCGTTCGGGCCGCGGCCATCGAACATCAGCGATGAGAGGACCAAGAGGGCATACATATTGGACAGCTGGGCCTTGCCCGCGCTGCCCATCGCCGCCAAGCCGGCGCCGTCAACGCCAGATGACTTCGTGTCAGTCCCCCGTTCGACACCACGGGTGGCTGATGACGCCTGACCCGTGGGAACCCAGGTGCCGCCAACGTTACGCCGGTCAGTGACCACTTGCAGATTTGCCTAGCCTCCCACGGGGGCTAAACAGGCTCCGCGAACTCGACCTGGCAGGACGAAGATGTCAGAACCGCACTCTGGAACCGTGGCCGCTGGATGTTGCGTAATCGTCGCCGCATCCAGGCAACAATGCAGCGTCGGCCGCTCGGTCAGCTCGGATAGCCGGAGCGGCCCCGGTTTTACGATTGGGAGAGGTCATGAAAGCTGTTGTTTACGAAGGGCCCAGGCAGGTCCGCGTCGAGGACGTTCCGGACCCGGCCATCATGGAACCCACCGATGTGCTCGTCCGGATCACCACCACGAACATTTGCGGATCCGACCTGCACATGTATGAGGGCAGGACCGCGATGGACTCTGGCAGGGTCCTCGGTCACGAGAACCTCGGCGAAGTCGTGGACATAGGTTCCGCCGTGGCCTCGGTGGAGGTAGGTGACCGGGTTTGCCTGCCATTCAATATCAGTTGCGGCTTCTGTCGTAATTGCGAGAAAGGGCTGACGGCTTTCTGTCTGACCACCAATCCCGACCCGGACATGGTCGGCGCGGCCTACGGGTTCGCGGGTATGGGCCCCTACAGCGGCGGCCAAGCCGAGTATCTGCGGGTACCGTTCGGCGACTCGAACTGCCTGAAATTGCCCGACGACGCGCAGGAGAAGGAAAACGACTACGTCATGCTGTCGGACATCTTCCCGACTGGCTGGCACTGTACCGAACTTGCCGGGCTGCAGCCCGGCGACGAGATTGTGGTTTATGGTGCGGGCCCCGTCGGGTTAATGGCGGCCCATTCAGCGATGATCAAGGGCGCGGCCAAGGTGATGATCGTCGATCGTCATCCCGACCGGCTCAAGCTGGCCGAACAAATCGACGTCATCGCGATCGACGATTCAAAGGGATCTGCTGTCGAGCAGATCCTGGAGCAAACCAAAGGCGCTGGCGCCGACTGCGGTTGCGACTGTATCGGTTATCAGGCACATGACCCCCAGGGCCACGAGGATCCCTCGATGGTACTCAACGATCTCGTGCGGGCAGTGAAGTTCACCGGCGGAATCGGCGTGGTGGGTTTGTATCTGGCGCAGGATCCAGGCGCGGCGGACGAAGAACGAAAAAAGGGCAAGATCACTTTCGAAATGGGCGAGTTCTGGCTCAAAGGCCAACGGATGGGAACTGGTCAGGCCAACGTCAAGCACTACAACCGTGAGTTGCGTGATCTGATCCACGAAGGCAAGGCCAACCCATCATGGATTATCTCTCACGAACTGCCGTTGTCTGAGGCCCCGAGCGCCTACGAGCACTTCGACGCCCGCGACGATGGTTGGACCAAGGTGGTGCTTAAGCCGCAGCTCGCGTCGATGTGAAAGGACGCAGTCCGATGTTGAACACGTTTCAGGACAAGCTCATTGACGAATCGGGTGCGAAATGACATTGAATCAGACATCGGTTTCTCTCGATGACGCACAGCGAGTAGTCGCCGCGGGCAGGGCCGAAGCCGACGAGATCGCTTCCCCGTCCAATATCGCGGTCGTCGACGTCGGCGGCAACCTGGTGACGCACATTCGGATGGACGGCGCCTGGATCGGCAGCGTCGACATCTCTATAAACAAAGCCTTCACTGCCCGTGCATTCGACAGATCGACCGAGGAGCTGGCGGCCGACGCCGGTCCGGGCGGGCAGTTCTATGGCATCCACGCCTCCAACGGGGGCAAGGTCATCATTTTCGCGGGAGGAATCCCGCTACAGCGTGCCGGCCAGATAGTAGGCGCCGTCGGCGTCAGCGGCGGGAGCGGCAAACAGGACCAGACTGTCGCCGAAGCCGCTGCCGCTGCCCTTTGACTATGCGTCCGCACACCGCGGAAGGCAGCCAATACTCAACGTAGACATACGTGTCCGATGTCAATGGCCATCTGGGAGTATGACCAGGCGTAGCCGCACAGGTTCTCCACGATGTCCTTCGATTTCGGATCAGCGGCGTGGCAGAAGTCCGGACAAGACGCCGAGGAAATTTGCGAGGCTGTTGAAGCTGGTGTAGTCGAGGACTGGCTGGTGTTCTCTGAGGAAGTCCACCAGCAGATCGCGGATCGGTTGGCAGACTAGGCCGTAACCGTCGATCACTGCAGCCGTGCGGGCCCGCCGGTTGCACATACTTTTCGAGATCGGAGCGCAGTAGGTCGAGCTGCTCGGGATGGTTGAGCAGCGCGGACAACGTATTGCCCAGGGCGAGCATGGTGGTATCGGCTCCCAGCGGGAACAACATCCGTTGGGGACGGCGACCGCGCCAGCGGCGTTCCCGAGCGTTCCGGGACCGGCGAAAGCATCTTCATGCAGAGGGCGTTCTCATCAGATGGTTGTCTATTCTTGCGCAACGCAAATGTTGAGGGCGGCATCGACTTGGCTGGCGCTGCCTTGGCAGCTCGCCTGAACTGCGTCAATCTCATCCACACCACCGTCGGTCGTGCCGTCTCGTTCAGGAAAGCGACGATCAGCGGATCCGTCCAGCTCACAAACCGCGAAAGTCGCCTCAGCGGTGAATTTCATTGGCGCGCAGTTTATCCGCCGAGACTCGATGATCACGGCCGACCGACTCGTCGCATCCACGCTGCGGCGGTTGTCTTTTCGGCTACGTGGCCGCACCGGACACGCTGCCGGCTGACGCGAGGGCTGAGGCCGGGCGAGGCGAGCGAACTCCTCGACAATGGTGCTGTAGAACGCGCGCAGCTCCTGTGCCGAGACCACCTCGCCATCCAGTATGGAGGCGCCTGTCTGTCGCAGGGCCCGCGTCGTGACATACGAAGGGAGACTTCGGCCCGGGCCACACCTGCTTCAAGCAGCGTCCAGGCGCTGTGGCAGACGACGCCGACCGGCTTCCCGGAGGTGATGAAGCCACGCACGAACTCGACCACGTCGTCGTCGCTGGAAAGCTGGTGGGATTTCACCATCCCGGGCACCATGAGCAACGCCTCGTACTCGTCGACAGTCGCTTCAGCCACCGTCTGGTAGACGGTATACGTGCGGCCCGGATCGAGGTCTCTATTGAGCGATTCGATCTGCCCGGTTCGCAGTGACAACAGCTGCGTCTGCGCCCCCGCTTGTCGCACCGCCTCGCCGGACGCGTCCAATTCGGTCTGGCCGACGCCGTCTGCGGCAAGCAGCGCGATTCTCAAACCTTGGAGACATTCGGCCATGTCGGACTCCGCTCGGCAATGGGCTTACACGGGATGTTCCCGCTGACCAAGCATCGCGGTTACGGACGTCGATATCCTGCTCCCGCCGGAGCGAATATGTGAGCGGGCATTCGCTCCGCGGTGACAGGACAGTGTGATCAACACGGATTGCTTCGCCTTCTGGCAGTCATGACCGTACGACTTCACTCCGAGTCAGCCCCATATAGGCACCCTTTGCGAGAATTTCCTCGACTGCACAGCCCTGACTCTGCAAGGCTTGAACGAACTTAATTCTGTTCGACGGGTACTTCTGCACCCTCAGCTTGCGGAACTCGGTTTTCGGAACATCGAATCGGACCGGCTGCCGTTCTCGCTTCACCACTTCAGAGGTGTATTGGCTCGGCTGATGCATGACGGTTGGCTTCGGGTGATGCCTGACAGTGTTTCGGCTGATCCTTGACACTCCCTAGATGACGGAGTTGAGCGTGGCTGAGCAGAGGTATCAGGCCGTGTCAGCGGTGATCAGCGACGGGTTGTCGGTGTCGCAGGCCGCGGATTCACTTAGTGAAGGAGGCGGTGGGCTCAACAGCGGTATCGAGCTGTGATGGCGGTGGCGTTAGAGCCGGGTCAACTCGCTGATCGTTTGAATTTCGGTGTCCCGGTAGGGCCGTCCATCGGCTTGGACCAGATCTTGAAACCAGAGCTTCGGTGCTGTCGTGTACGGGTGATCCCAGGAGTCCCATGGAAAGTAGGTCTGGGTCTTACCGGCGACCAAACCCCAATTGATCGCACCAACGTTGTGCCGCTTCGCAACTGGCAGGACGCCGTCCACGGTACTTCCGAACGTCCGAGCCAGGTACTCGGTGCAGAGGATCGGCCGTCCTAATGGGGACAGTTCTGCGATCCGGGCCTCAAAGGCCGCTGGTTCGTCATAGCAGTGGAAGGTGACCACATCGGAGTTGTCCAGTTGGATGCTCGCGATTTCGCTGCGCCGCTGGGGATCTCCCCACACGCCGTCCCACACGCCACTCGTTAACGGTTGACTCGGATCAACCGAACGCGCCCACCCGAACGCCAGCGAGAGCAGATCGGCGACACGTTCCAGCTTGTCTTTCCTCTCGACCTTGCGATACTCGCGCGCGGGATTGTCGGGCTCATTCCACAGGTCCCAACCCAAAATGCGGTCATCAGTGCGGAATTGGTTCAACACTCCCGTGACATAGTCGAGCAGAGTGCGGCGGTAGTCGAGGTCATCGAGGTGTTCAGCGCCTGGGCTTTGCACCCAACCGGAGTTATGGACCCCAGGCTTCGGGGCGCGCTGCCGTCCCGGTTTTGGGAACGGATCCCAACATGAGTCGAAGAAGACAAAGAGTGGTTTGATGCGGTGGCGGGCTGCGATGGCGACAAACTGCGCGAGACGGCTTTGGAAGCCTCGATGGTCTTGGGCCCAAAGCTGATCGTGGAGGAAGACCCGCACCGTGTTGAGTCCGTGTGACTGGGCCCAGCCGAGCTCGGTATCGATGCGCCGGGGGTCAAAGGTGTCGGCCTGAAACATCTCGAGCTGGTTGATGGCGTTCGAGGTGATGTAGTTGGCGCCGACGGGCCAACCTTGCGCCTGATACCAGTGGTTGGCGCGATCAGGCGTCCATCGGCTTTGCTTTGCGGCGGCGCGGGGTGTCTTGGTCAATGCAGGGCCTGCCGCCAGCAGCACTGGGAGCGTTAGCACCGTTCGACGCCTCACACAGCGACGATAATTCTTAGAGGGAGGTAGTGAGGCTGGAAAACTCGACAGACATCCTTATCGCAGTCCGATCCGGTCAGCCAAGTTCAAGGCTTGTCGCCCGCCCCGGCTTAGCAAACTCGTTCGTCCCGCCGTCGTCCCGGCCGACAACTACGGGCGACAAGGTCGATCGCGGGTCGTCGCATTCCCTGACCGGTTATTCCCCACCCTTGATCATCGCCTCAGCCCACGCGATATGCCCCTCGAAGCCGAGCGTTTTCGCCATGTCGCGGTAGCGATCCCGGAAGTGCGCATAGGCCGCGGCATCGCCGTGAGCCTCGGAGAGCAGGGCGCGCAGGCGCAGCAGGCATATGCCGCGAATAGTCGGCTCTTCATCGGCTGACGTGCCCGCTAACCGCTCGATCGCGGCCTCGGCTTCGGCCAGGTTGCCCTCGGCGCCACGCTCTAGCAGTGTCTCCACCAGAAGGCCGGTGCCCCAAAAACCATAGAAAAGGTTCCCTGCCTCGCGCAGTTCGTCGACGGCGTGACGCATCACTTCAATGGCAGCATCGCCGTCGCCGCGCCTGGCCTTTTCCCGGGCGCCCCACAAGTCGGTGACTGGGATGAGGAAGAGGGCACGTTTGCGCA
>DATAZN010000497.1:0-3539 GCA_036272035.1 Mycobacterium sp.
CGTTCTGATCCTCGGCTTCTTCGTGGTCGACATTCTGACCCCCGGAAAGTTGCGGCAGCTGGTCTTCATCGACCGCCGCCCCAACGCCGTGATGCTTGCCTGCGCGAACTACATCGCGCTGGCCGCCGTCATCATCAGCGCAATCACGAACAGCTACAGCCAGCTCGGCCAGGGACTGGTGGGCGTGGCGGTATACGGGCTGATGGGCGTTGCCCTGCAAGGGGTTGCAATCTTGTCCATGCACTTCGTGATTCCGGGCGATTTCCACGAACACATTGACGAACCCGAACTGCACCCGGCGGCGTTCGCGACGGCCGTGATGCTGCTGGCCGTGGGAGGAGTGACCGCTGCCGCGCTGTCATGACATCGACTGAGCAGCAGCCTGGTTCGCCCGCCCGCGAGCCGGTCACATCTATCCGATGGCGGGCCGTGCTGCTTGCTTCGGTCGCGGCGTGTGCGGCGTGCGGCATCATCTACGAGCTCGCGCTGCTGACCCTGTCGACGAGTCTGAACGGCGGCGGCATCATCGCCACCTCGCTGATTGTTGCCGGCTACATCGCCGCACTGGGTGCTGGCGCCCTGCTGGTCAAGCCGTTACTGCATTGGGCTGCAATCGCTTTCGTCGCGGTTGAAGCGCTGCTGGCCATCGTCGGCGGATTATCGGCCGCCGCGCTGTACGTGATGTTCTCGTTCGTCGGCGGGTCGCTGCTGATGCTGGCGCTGGGCACCGCGCTGATCGGTGCGCTGGTCGGCGCCGAGGTGCCGCTGTTGATGACCTTGTTGCAGCGCGGCCGCACCGCTGGCGCCACCGACACCGGACGGACGCTGGCCAACCTCAACGCGGCCGACTACCTCGGCGCGCTGATCGGCGGGCTGGTGTGGCCATTCGTGCTGCTACCCCATCTGGGCATGATCCGTGGCGCCGCCGCGACCGGCGTCATCAACCTGCTCGCCGCGGCCGTCGTGTCGATTTTCCTGCTGCGGCGGGTAGTGAGCACGCGGCAGCTGATCACGGCGCTCGGCGCGCTGGGCCTGGCGGCGGCGCTGCTTACCACCTTGCTGTTGCGCGCCCATGACATCGAAACGACCAGCCGCCAACGGCTTTACGCCGACCCGATCATCGCCTGCCGGCAGTCCGCGTATCAGGAGATCGTGGTCACCCGCCGCGGCAACGACATGCGGCTGTATCTGGACGGCGGTCTGCAGTTCTCCACCCGCGACGAGTACCGCTATACCGAGAGCCTGGTCTATCCGGCGCTCGGTGCCGGTGCACGCTCGGTGCTGGTACTGGGCGGCGGCGACGGATTGGCGGCACGGGAACTGCTGCGCACTCCGGGCGTCAGCAAGATCGTGCAAGTCGAGCTCGACCCCGCAGTTATCGAATTATCCCGCAGCACAATGCGTTACGCCAACGGCGGGTCACTGGACGACCCGCGGGTGGATGTCGTGACCGGCGATGCGATGAAGTGGTTGCGCGATACGAAGTCACCGTCGTTCGACGCGATCATCGTGGACCTCCCCGATCCGGATACTCCGGTGCTGGGCAGGCTGTATTCGACCGAGTTCTATGCGCTGGTGTCGCGCGCGCTGGCTCCAGGCGGGCTGATGGTGGTGCAGTCCGGCAGCCCGTACTCGACCCCAACTGCGTTCTGGCGCACGATTTCCACCATCACCGCAGCCGGTTACGCGGTCACGCCGTACCACGTCTATGTGCCCACATTCGGCGACTGGGGCTTTGCACTGGCGCGACGGGGCGACAAGGCACCCCAACCAGCTCTGCCGCGCGACGCGCCGCCGTTGCGCTTTCTCAACCCGTCCGTGCTCGACGCCGCGACAGTGTTCGCTCCGGACGTGCAACCCCGCCCGCTGGAGCCGTCAACACTGGAACACCCGCGCATCGTCGAAGACATACGCCACGGGTACGACTAGTCAGCTCAGCTCCCTCTGAGCCGAGATCGACGGCAGCGTGAGAAAGTGCGAGAGCGCTGCGCGCTGGTGTCGATCTGGGCTCCATCCACGGCGGGTCAAGGCGCGGTATGCCCGACCGACGATGACGCCGGGACGATGTTCGGACACGACTCGGATGACGATCCAGCCTTGGTCGTCAGCGATACCGAGTTTGTCGATGTCCTTGACGAACCGCCGACGGTCGCTGCGATGATAGTCGCCGTCGTATTCGGCGGCGACCTTGTACTCCTCCCAGCCCAGATCGAACACAGCGACCAATTGCCGGCCGCGAAGCAGGGGTAACTGTGAGGTGGGTTTCGGCAAGCCGGCGTCAAGCAGCAACAGTCGCAGCCAGGTTTCCTTGGGCGACATGGCGCCTCCGTCAACCAAACCCAGCGCTGCCCGCAACTTTCGCAAACCACGCGCCCCTTTGTGGCGCTGCGCGAGCACTTTCACGTCGTCAATGGAAAATGACGTCGCCCCCATCAGCGCGTCCAGTCGCGCCACCGCCGTCCCCCGCGGTAGGTGACGGCCGAGGTCGAACGCGGTACGGGGCACCGTCGTAACTGGCGGGCAAAAGACCCGGGTCACCTCGTCAGCATCGAGTGTCTCGTCGCGCACGAGCAGACCAGGCTGCGAGCGGGCGTTCTCCGCGATGAGCTCGATTGGCGTGTCCGCGTCGATCCACGCTGCGCCGTGCAGCGCGGCGGCCGCCACACCGGCGACAATCGCCCGCCGGCGAGACCAGAGCCAAGCCCCGACGGTGCGATCCCTCAGGGACGGCTGATAGTGCTTGGGCACGTAAACGTCACGGAAGATCGGGCGATACCACCGGCGCAATTGATGCTCGGTCAGCATCCCGTCGCGTAGCGCCTCACTGCCGCGGAAGACCTCTCCCATGGACGAAATGGTGCGCGTCGCCACGGATAACGCGCCGACGCCCGTCCACATCCTCGCCGAGATCGACGGCAGCGCGGGAAAATACGAGAGGCTGTCTCGCTGATGTCAATCTCGGCGCAACCGGCGGAGCTCACTCCTCGTCGAGCGCTGCCAATACCTCGTCGGACAGGTCGACATTGGTGTAGACGTTTTGCACGTCGTCGCTGTCCTCCAGCGCGTCGACCAATTTGAACACCTTGCGCGCTCCGTCGACGTCCACCGGCACGCTGACCGACGGCTGGAAGCTGGCCTCTGCGGAGTCGTAGTCGACGCCGGCGTCCTGCAGCGCGGTCCGCACGGCCACCAGATCGGTGGGCTCGGAGACGATTTCGAAACTGTCACCGAGATCGCTGACGTCCTCGGCCCCCGCCTCCAAGACTGCGGCCAGGATGTCGTCTTCGCTCAGGCTGTTCTTTTCCAGCGTCACCACGCCCTTGCGGGAAAACAGGTAGGACACCGACCCCGGGTCGGCCATGCTGCCACCATTGCGGGTCATCGCGATCCGCACCTCACTGGCCGCACGGTTGCGGTTGTCGGTCAGGCACTCGATCAGCACGGCGACGCCGTTGGGACCGTAGCCCTCGTACGTGATGTTCTGCCAGTCGGCACCGCCGGCTTCTTCGCCGGCGCCACGCTTGCGGGCCCGCTCGATG
>DATAZN010000498.1:0-2987 GCA_036272035.1 Mycobacterium sp.
GGGTGCATCAGCCCGTCGACACTCGGGGCGCCCAGCACGTGTTCGGTCGCGGTCTGTACCGCTTCGGACCCGAGCAACTTGAGCACCGACTGGCTCGGCACATCTTCGTCACCACGGGCGGCACGCGCCAGCGCCACCGAACCGAGCAATCGCAGCGCCTCGCAGTCCATCACCAGCGTGGCGTAACGATCACGTTCTAATTCATCGGACGGCCGGAAATCCTCAGTCATTTCCTGCAATCGGTCGGCGTAGCCCATCCAGAGCATGGTGCGCTCGTGGCCCAGGGACCCGGTGGCAACTCGCCACCCTTGGTTGATTTCTCCGACAAGATTTTCGGCCGGCACGCGCACATCGGTGAAGAACACCTCGTTGAAATCGAGGTCGTCGAGACCAGACGCCGACGCAAAAGGCCGGCGCGCAACACCGGGACTGTCGGTCGGGATCAGCAGCACGCTGATTCCCTTGTGTTTAGGCGCATTGGGATCGGTGCGCACGAATGTCAGCAACACGTCGGCGTCGTGGGCGCCCGACGTCCACACCTTTTGCCCGTTGACCACGAAGTCGTTGCCGTCGACCAATGCACGCGTGCGCAGCGATGCCAGATCGGAACCGGCGCCCGGTTCGCTCATTCCCAGCGATGCCGTGATCTCGGCCCTCAAAATCGGCACCGCCCAGCGCCGCTGCTGTTCCGGCGTCCCGAACGACAGGAGCGACGCGGCGATGATCCCGACGCCCTGCGGATTGAAGCTCTGGTAGATACGTCGGCGGGACAACTCCTCGGCGTGCACGTACTGCTGCAGCACCGTAGCGTTACGGCCGCCGAACTCGGGCGGGTTGCCGGGCACCAGCCAGCCGTGATCGAACAGCAGTCGCTGCCACTGCCGCGCCCATGGCGGGACGTCGGACGACGAGTGTGAGCGTTGCACTGCATCGGCTTCGTCCGGCAGATGCTCGTCAAGAAAAGCCACGAATTCGGCGCGGAACGCCTCGACGTCGGCATCGAAAGTCAATTGCATAAGCCCTCCCGCGCCGGGCGGTAATTCGCGTTCTGCTTCCATGGAGAGCAGTGAGAGAATACTATTCTCGTGCAGGGATAGTTACAATCTCAGACACGTCGTCCCGCGAGGGGGCTAGCACACCGATGACACGGCGTTCTCCGGTACAGTCCAACCATGTTCTCCCCTCGCGGCAATCAACTGAGCCGGCCGTGACCAGCCCGAGCGAAGAGCCGGCCTGGAAGCAGCGCGCCGTTGAACGGTCGATCAAGACGGCAAAGCTGCGGGCCGCGCAACGCGTCCAGCGCTTCCTGGATGCGGCTCAGGCCATCATCATTGAGAAGGGCAGCACAGACTTCACCGTGCAAGAGGTCGTCGACCGTTCTCGCCAGTCGCTACGGAGCTTCTACCTGCAGTTTGACGGAAAACACGAACTGCTGCTGGCGCTGTTCGAAGACGCGCTGAGCCGTTCGGCCGACCAAATTCGTGCCGCCACCGCCAACCAGGACGACCCGATCGACCGGCTGAAGGTCGCGGTCGAGTTGTTGTTCGAATCTTCGCGGCCCGATCCGACAGCCAAGAGGCCGCTGTTCACCGACTTTGCTCCACGACTGCTGGTATCACATCCCGCCGAGGTCAAGATCGCTCACGTGCCGCTTGTTACTTTGCTAGCCGAGTTGATGGAAGCCGCGAGCGATGCCAACGAGCTGCGCGCCGACGTCAACCCGCGGCGGATGGCGGCGATGACTATGCAAACGGTCATGTTCATCGCCCAGTCCAGCGGCGGGCCGGATGACGATTCCGCGCATCCCATCACCGCCGACGAGGTCTGGGACTTCTGCTCGCGAGGTTTCGTCGGCAAATAGCGACGAGAACCGGGTTACCGGTCAGTGAGAATTTAACTTACACTGACCGCGTGCTCGATCTCTGGACCGACCTGATCGGTTGCCTCGATCTGCACATCGAGCACGAGCGATCCGCGACCGATGACGTCACCGTGTTCGAGGGCGTCAGCCAACAGTTGGATTACCACCGGGTGTTCGGCGGCCAACTCCTCGGACAGTTCATCCGGGCCGCATCACTGGACTGCCCCGACAAAACGGTCAAATCATTACATGCGGTGTTCGCACGCGAAGGACGGGCCGCCGAACCGGTCCGCTACCAGGCGACGCGTCAGCACGAGGGCCGGTCTTTTGCTTCGTTGACCATCACCGCGCAGCAGCCACATGCCTTGCTGGCCAGTAGTTCGGTCTCCCTGCACACTGTCGAAGACGGGCCCGGAAACCAAGACTGCCAACCGGTTCCGGCGCTGCTGGACGACACACATCGGGTCGAGCTCGACCTGATCCCGTGGGAAACCCGCAGTACCGACAACCTCAACGCGCTTACCGCCGGCCCACCGCGATTCGAAGTGTGGATGCGCACCCCACCCGTCGACGGCGTACTCGCGCCAGCGCTGGCCGCCTACGCCACCGACCTAACGCTCATCGGGACAGCCCTGCGTCCCCTGGAAGGCTTCAACCACAGCGGCAACGGAACCCTGTTCACCTCCGCCGTCACCTCTCACACGGTGTGGTTTCACCGGCCGTTCCGCACCGACCGCTGGCTTCTACTGCGACAGCACAGTCCGGTGCTGTCGCACGGCCGCTGCTTTGGCCGTGGCGACGTCCTCACCGAAGAAGGCACGCTGGTCGCGTCCTACGCCCAGGAAGCGCTGCTGCGCTTTCGCAACGGCGCCGGCGGATGACGCAAAAACGTTCGCATATCGCACAAACCGAGCACCTGGAGAACCTAATTCTCGCTGGGAAAGAATGATGGGTAGCGAAAACGGATCCCGCGTTGACACCCGCAGGTGGCTGATGACAGAGTTGCCGCAGATTCTTAGCGCTACCAACTCTGCGCCCGCAGCGAGAGGCGAAGCTCCGTGACCGTGACTGCACCCGACGGCGTCTACTACGACCCGTACGACGTGGAGATCAATGCCGATCCGTA
>DATAZN010000499.1:0-11856 GCA_036272035.1 Mycobacterium sp.
TTCTGCTACCGTGGCGATCATGCCGAAAGCAGTGCAGTTCGATTCGTACGGCGGCGTCGACGTCCTTGAGGTGCGCGACGTGCCCCGGCCTGTTCCGGAAGCCGGTGAGGTTCTCGTTGAGGTCAGAGCGGCCGCCATCAATCCGAGTGAGGCGGTGATCCGAAGCGGCGCCCTGGCCGACCAGTTCCCGGCCACGTTTCCCTCGGGTCAAGGCAGCGACCTGGCGGGGGTGGTGGCCGAACTGGGCTCCGGCGTCAGCGATTTCGCCGTGGGCGACGAGGTCATCGGTTTCTCCATGCGCCGCTCCAGCCACGCCGAATATGTCACAGTGCCCGCAAACCAGTTGACCGCCAAGCCGTCTGAGGTTCCGTGGGAGGTGGCCGGCTCGCTGTTTGTCGCGGGCGCCACTGCATACGCCGCGGTGCGGGCGGTGCACCTCGTACCGGGAGAAACAGTAGCGATCGCGGGTGCGGCCGGCGGTGTAGGTTCGATCGCGGTTCAACTTGCTCGACGCGCCGGGGCCACGGTCCTCGGCATCGCAGGGCCGTCCAACGATGCCTGGCTCGCCAACCATGGCGCGGTGCCGGTCAACTACGGTGACGATCTGCCGGCCCGGCTGCGCGCCGCAGCACCGTCGGGACGCATCGACGCCCTGCTGGATTTCTTCGGTGGTCGATACGTCGCGATGGCGGTCGAGGACCTCAAGGTGCCGCGCGACAGGGTCGACACCATCGCCGATTTCGCTGCCGTGGAGCAGTTCGGGGTCTTGTCGGCAGGCGGTGCAGATGCCGCGACCGCGGCGGTGGTTGCCGAGTTGGCCGACCTCGTCGCGCGCGGTGAGCTGGAAGTGCCGATCGCCGGAGTCTTCGCCCTCGAAGAGGTGCGCGACGCGTTCCGGCAGGTCGAACTGCGGCACACCCGCGGCAAGGTGGTGCTGAGATTGGGTACAAGTTAGTAGGACCGATTACGAGACGTTTAGTCGATGTGAGGAGAGCCAAATGAGCGATGGCAATGACTTCAACGCACGCAACATCGCCGAGTTCCGCGCCAACCACGGTCGGGTCGGCGGACCGTTCGAGGGCGCGCCGATGGTCATCTTGCACACCGCGGGCGCAAAGAGCGGTCAGCCGAGGACCAACATCATGATGTATCTGGCCGACGGTGAACGGTATCTCGTGTTCGCCTCGAACAATGGTCGCGACGATAACCCCGCCTGGTACTGGAACCTGAAGGCCAACCCCGACACCCGCATCGAAGTTGGCGACGACATCGTCGACGTGCATGCCACCGTGCTGGAGGGCACCGAGCGGGACGACAAGTACGCAGTGCAGGCCGAGCGGTATCCGGGATTCGCCGAGTACGAACGCCAGACGTCGCGGACCATCCCAGTTGTCGCACTCACGCCCGCCGGTAGGACCAAGTCGCGCGAATGAAGCCGGCGCCTCACAGGGCCAGACTCAGGGCACCAAACAGGATCATCGCCGCGCCCGCGACCCTTCCACTGACGTCACCGAACGGGATCGTCTTCTCCAGCAAAACAAAAATGGCGATCGCCGCGATCCACAAAAGGTTCATCACGCCGCCAACGAATAGCAATGCCATCAGGATCCAGCAGCAGCCCACGCAGTAGGCGCCGAGCCTCAGTCCCATCCGGAAGGCGCCGAAGTTACCGGTGCGCCAGTAGCGGGACATGAAATGCGTTGGGGCCCGGCAGTTTTTCAGGCAGGCGTTCTTGAGCGGGGTGAGCTGATATAGGCCGGCCGCGATCAGAATCGCGGCGCCGAGGCGGGCGCTGGCGGACACTATCATCGGCGAGAGCAGCGCGGCCTGATCAAGAGCGTGCTGGGCGATGGTGGCCACGAGGCTGAAGATCGCCCACATCGTGATGTAGCCGGTGACGAAGACGAACGTCGGGGCTAGCGGATTGTGCTGTGGGGCGGCCTTGCGCGCGACTGCCGCGTACATCAGAGTCATGGGTGCCGCAGCGGGAACCATCATGGCAACCATCATCAGGGCCCACATCGCGAATGTCAGACCGAATTCGGTTGCTGTCCATGGCTTTACGCCTGTCATGTCATCCATCCCCGGCGCCATCGACTGACCGTTCATGCCGCCTGACGCAGTCGCCATTCGGTGCGCTGTCACCACGATGTAGACCCAGGCTGCGACGGTGATGCCGCCCAGGCCGCCCGATACGGCCAGCCGGTCCCGGTGGCGCCGAATCCAGGGCACAGTCAGCGGATGAGTCCGTCCTGGTTCAGGTGCATGACGTTGAACTGGCAGTAACTGTCCTTGAAGTCGAGATCGATTCCGGCCCGCGCCGTGGTGTTGCCGTTGCCCATTTCGGCATAGAGATAGCGTGGCCCCTCCGGCGTACTGAGCTGTATCCGCGGCGGCAATCCTGGGTTCCCCGGTTGGGCGAGCGGCTCGCCGCGTGACTCCACGAGCCCTTCAATCGTCATGCTGGCCGTTCGCTGGTCCACATCGATCGACAGTTCGATGGGTGCGTACAACGTCTCGAGCACAGTAGACATCGTGCTGTTGTAGACGAAGAAAACTGTCGCCGCAGGGGTGGTCGACTCGCCGTGCAGGATCTTGCGCAGTGCTTCTCGCTGAATCGGATCCGCACGTTCGTCGATGATGGCCTGCTGCGTGCCGTCGCCCTCGGGGACCGGACCCGGCCAGGAGAGGAGCATCGCCCAGTCCAGGCCGTCGAGATTCGTGTCGTTGAAGTTGCCCTTCTCGATATGGCCGCCCATAACCGCCTCGCAGCGCCCGTAAGTCGGTTGCGCACCGAACTGGCACGGGCAGCCCCAGGCGCAGGGGCAATTCTCGAACTCCACGCCGTGAAGCGTCCATTGGTCAAGTGTCATCGTTCGCCATACCTCAATTGATTGATGTATCACGCAAATCTACTACCGCAGCGCTCTTCGTCAAGCGCTGTCGAGACGCTTGGCGCCGTGATCGGGAACAACCATTATCGGCGGTACACCGAGGCATCGTCGATGTCGACGCTGGAACGGTCCGGCAGGGCGAGGACGCAGCCGACCGTGACAACAGCGGCGAAGACGATGTACGCCGAGATCGCGTACGGGGTTCCGGTTTTGTGCAGCAACCACGTCGCGATCAGCGGCGCTGGGCCACCGGCGAAAACCGAGGCCAGTTGGTAGCCGAGTCCGGCGCCGCCGTAGCGCAGGTGGGTTGGGAAGTTCTCGCCGATCAGCGCGGCCTGTGGGCCGTACTGCAGCGCGTGGATGAACAGCGAGACGACGACCGCGATGAAGATCAGCCCGGCCCCGCCTTGGGTCAGCACTGCGAAGTACGGGTACGCGATCAGGCCGGCCAGAACCGCTCCGGTGAGATATACCCGCTTGCGGCCGAAGCGGTCCGACAGGTGCGAAAACAGGGGGATCGCGACGAGTTCGCACACGGCCCCCGCCAGCACGGCGGTGAGCACGAACGTCTTGGCGAACCCGTGCCGCGAGACGACGTAGATCAGGACGAAGGTCGTGAATAGGTAGAACGGCATCTGTTCGCTGAACCGCGCCCCCGCCGACAGCAAAATCTCTCGCCAGTGATACCGGATCGCGTCGAAGACAGGAGTGCTTGCCGTTCTGCGCTCCTCGGCCACCTTTGCGAACATCGGTGTCTCCAGGATGGACAGCCGAATCACCAGGCCGACGCCCACCAACACCAGGCTGAACAGGAACGGAACGCGCCAGCCCCACGAGTTGAACGCCTCAGCCGAAAGCGTTGCCGACAGCAAGGTCATGCCGCCGGTGCCCAGGACCAACCCCATCGGCACACCAAGCTGAGCGAAACTGCCAAGCAGCCCCCGCTGGCGTTGGTCGCCCCACTCCATTGCGATCAACACCGACCCGCTCCACTCGCCGCCGATCGCGAGGCCTTGCACCAGTCGCAGCAGCACGAGCAGTAGAGGCGCGGCGACCCCGATCGCGGCGGTGCCGGGCAGGATGCCGACGATCGCCGACGAGATGCCCATCACCAGCAGCGTCACGATCAGTGTGGCTTTGCGGCCGATCCGGTCGCCCCAGTGCCCGAAGATCGCGGCCCCGACCGGGCGGGCGACGAACCCGACCGCGTAGGTCGCGAACGAGGCCATCGCGCCCGCGTAGGGGCTGGACGCTGGGAAGAACAGGTGCGGGAAACCAACGCGGCGGCGGTGTTATAGAGAAAGAAGTCGTACCACTCGATCGTGGTGCCGATCGAGCTGGCCAACGCCGCGCGTCGCACCTGCGCCCGCTGCCCCGCCGGGTCAACCTCCAAGCTAAGGGCGACCTCGCTGTCTCCGACAACCACTACGACCTCCTCCGGTGTCCGCGAACTGTCTCAGTGTGAAGGGCCAAGCGTCTCGCCACCGCAATACGGATGTTGCCTAGATGGCGACGCGGTGAACTCAAGGGGCACCCTCATCGCCCGCGACGTTTCGCGGCGTTGATTCTCGACAAGCGGCTCAGGTCAGTCATGTTCGAGGTGACGCTCAGGTGCTGGATTGTCGGTTCGCCCAGGCCAGTATCGGTGGTATTGATGTCTATGAATCACTTCGAATCGGCCTCGAACTGACAGGCACGGGCAGGAGGGAACTCTTCATGACTCGGTACCGCGTGGTGCAGTGGACGACGGGCAACATTGGTCAGCGTGCGCTTCGGGCGGTGCTCGACCGTGAAGCATTTGAACTGGTTGGGGTACACGCATTTTCGTCGGAAAAGGTCGGCCGCGACGCAGGCGAACTGGCCGGGGTCGCGCCGGTAGGAGTCCTGGCGACTGACGACGCCGACGCCCTGATCGGTGCAGCACCCGATTGCGTGGTCTACACCCCGCACTTCATCGACTACGCACTGGTGTACCGGTTACTGCGCGCCGGCATCAACGTAGTGACGACGGGCGACTTCCTCACCGGCACACACCATCCAAAAGAGCGGGCAGAGCTCGAGGCCGCCGCCGTAGAGGGCGGTGCGACGTTCCTCGGCACTGGTTTCGAGCCGGGGTTCATCAACGTCGCGGCAGGCTTTCTGACCGGTGCATGCCGGCGCGTGCACAGCGTGAAACTGATCGAGACGCTCGATTGCACCGAATACCCAGTGCGGGAAGCCTGGACGGTGCTCGGGTTCGCCAAGCCGACCAAGGATCGGCTCACCGAGGTCGACCCCGCCACCGCGCGATACGGCCTCGGATATTTCGAGACGCTGGACCTGATCGCCGACATGCTCGGCATCGAGTTGGAATCGAAGAGCGGCCTGGTCGAACACGCCCTGGCCACCCGGGACATGGACCTGGGGTGGATCACCTTCGCCAAAGGCACGGTGGCCGGGCAACGGCGCAGTTACCGTGGCTACCGCAATGGACGCGTAGTCGTTGAACTGGCGATCTGCTGGACCATGAGCGACGACGCCCTGGACCCGCAGTGGGCCGATCCCCAGGGCTTCAAAGTGGAAATCGAGGGCGAACCGCGGGTGGATGCCGTGATCCGGTTTGGCCCACCACACAATTCAGAGCTTTCAGAAGACCAGCACGTGATGAAGCTGCTAATGGTCAGCACGGCCATGGCCGCGGTGAACGCGGTTCCGTATCTGTGTGCGGCTCAACCGGGCGTGATCACGCCGATTGACCTACCCGTCACCGGCACCCACGGCGCGCTCGTCGACTGATAGGCGCACGCCCTCCGACGAGCGATTAGCGGTCGAGAAGGCGGGCGAGCTCGCGTCTGAGGTCCGGCCAGGGATCTCGGTGAATCGGAGTCGTCCGGGGCTGGATGGTGAGTGTGAGCGCGAGGCCCCGCATGGCATCGAGCGCGACGCTGAATCGCCGGGTCCACTCGGCGCGCGGGAGGTTCTTCGGTGCCGCGTCGGCGGCGATCGCGGCGAACACGGCGGATTGGGGCCGCTCCAGCGGGGCGAGCGCGGCGTAGAGCTCGGGATCGTCGGCGGCAGCGATCCACGCCTTGACCCACACGGTGTACAGGTCGTCGGTGAACGCGGTCCAGAGCACGTCGAGCAACGCAGCTGTGCGGCGCGCGCCACCGACGGAGGCCGCGTGCGAGACCCGAGCCCGCAACTCGGTCTCCATCCGACGCCCGACCTCGTCGAGCGCTGTGGCGATGAGATCAACCCGGGCCGGGAAATGATGGGCAATCGCGCCGAGCGAAGCTCCGGCGGATTCCGCGATCTGTCTGGTCGTGGTGGCCGGATACCCGTGATCGGCAATGGATCTGATGGTCGCCTCGATCAGCCGGGCGCGGGTCTGATCGCGCCGCGCCTGTTGCGTCCGCGGAGCGCCGCCGCGAACCGGAGTCGATGCCACCAGCACATCATATAGACGACGGGTCAGTTGACCTGTAACCTAGCGACAGGTCAGTTGACCCGTAATGTTGGGGTTTGGAGGTATGGCGTGACCAGTGCCGAAACAGCGACGCGATCCGCTCCGACCGACGGCGGGTTGCGCGTGGAGCACCCGGCAGAGGGCGTACGCGTACTGATCCTCGATCGTGGGGAGCACCGCAACTCACTCGACGTCGACGTCCTCAGCCGACTGGCTCACGAATTAGCGCTGATAAGAACCGATTCCGCCGTGAGGTCGGTGATTCTCACCGGCGCGAACGATGCGTTCAGTTCGGGCGCAGACTTCGCTTTGATCGAGCAGCTATCGCAGCGGCCGGAAGCCGAAGTGGCCGAATTGCTGGCCCGGCACATGCGGGTCGTCGACATGCTGTGGGCATTGCCGCAACCGACGATCGCCGCCATCGACGGCCCCGCGGCCGGTGCCGGCATGTCGTTGGCGCTGGCCTGCGACGTCCGGGTGGGATCCCCGACGTTGGCCCTGTGCCCGTCGTTCATCCGAATGGGTCTCTTGCCGGATATGGGTGCGAGCTGGTTGCTGCCGCGGCTGATCGGCGAGGGCGCTGCGTTGGAGTTACTGCTCGCCGGCCGGCCGATCGACGCCGAGCGCGCGCTAGGGATGGGCCTGGTGCACCACCTGAAAGACGATGCGTGGGCTGCGGCGCTGGAGCTCGCGACGTCGTTTGCCGCGCGCCCCGCCGCAGCGGTGGTGGCGACCAAACGACTGCTGCGTGAGGCGGCCGACGGCGACCTCGCGCGGGCGGTCGACCTCGAAGCGGGTGCCCAAGCGGCAGCGGTTCACGGCAACGAGTTCGCCGACACGTTCGCAACATGGCGGGCCACGCGGATCGCCGACTGATGGCGGGCGTGCGATGTGGACATGTCTTCCGAGACTACGAAGACGTCCGCACCCGTGCTGGCGCGGTCGCGAACGGCCTTGCCGCCCTTGATATCACGGCCGGTGACCGAGTCGCCATTTACCTGCATAACGAGATCGCGTTCATCGAAGCGAGCATTGGTATCGGGATGCTGGGCGCCGTACCTGTGCCGGTGAACTGGCACTGGCAAGGGGCCGAGCTCGCCTATCTGCTCGATGACTGCGATAGCAAAGTGATCTTCGCCGACACCGGCCTCATGTCCACCGCCGAGGCGGTCGCCGGCGATCGGCCACTGATCGAAGTCACCCAGGAATCGGAACGGCCGACCGGAAGACATCCGGTCTACGAGGACTGGTTGGCGCGGCAGGGTCCATGGTCAGAGCCGCCCCGGCAAGCGCCGATGTCGATGGTGTATACCTCTGGCACGACCGGCAGACCCAAGGGCATCGTCCGCGCGCCATCCACCGCCGCACAGTCGCAAGCCATTGCGGGGTTGGTGTTCGAGACATTCGGGCTGACCCCGGGGATGCGAACCTTGGTGGCAGCGCCGATGTACCACAGCGCGCCCAATGTTCACTCGCTCGTGAGTGCGGCCGCCGGTATCGATCTGACGATCATGGCAAGCTTCGACGCCGAGGAATTACTACGACTGATCGAGGAACACCAGATCGATCACTTCCAGGCTGTCCCAACGATGTTCGTCCGATTGCTGCACCTTCCCGACGAGGTCCGGGAGAAGTACGACGTCTCCTCACTCAAGTCTGTCGTGCACGCTGCTGCGCCATGCCCGCCCGAAGTGAAACGACGCATCATCGACTGGTTTGGGCCGATCGTCGGTGAGTATTACGGCGGCACCGAAACCGGTGCGTGCGTGGCGTGCAGCAGCGCTGACTGGCTCGCGCACCCCGGGACTGTCGGACGGCCGATCGGGGACGCCGACGTCAGGATCTTCTCCGAGAACGGAGAGCTGTTGCCAGAAGCCGAATCTGGGCGCATCCACCTGCGGCCACCATCGGTTTGGCCGAACTTCACCTACCACGGCAATACGGACAAGCGGGCCGCAATGGAGATGGACGGATACCTCGACATCGGCGACGTCGGCTACCTCGATCACGACGGGTTTCTCTACCTCAACGACCGCAGCACGGACATGATCATTTCGGGCGGAGTGAACATCTATCCCGCCGAAATCGAGGCGTGCCTGCTTGAACTCGACGGCATCCGTGACGTCGCCGTGTTCGGCGTACCCGACGAGGAGTTCGGCGAGGCGATCGCCGCCCACGTCGAAGCGACCGGCCTGACCGGAGACGAAGTGCGCGAACATGTCCGAAAAAATCTGGCGCACTACAAAACGCCCGGAATCGTCGTGTTCGACAACGACTTGCCTCGGGAAGACACTGGAAAATTGATGAAGCGCAAGATCCGCGCGCGATACTGGCCGTCGACGCGCTAAGTGTCGTGACGCCCTCAAGGCCGGTCATCGGACCCAGCTTGTACCTGTTCAAATACCGCTTGAGTTGAAGGTTCGCTTCATCTCGATCCGGTTCGCTCCGCTCATTAGCTGCGAGAACAGATTCGTGTCTTGACGTCGTCAAGGGCAAAATTAGGTAGGCGAGCCAAAATCCGAGGCGGCGAACCGGTCCCCCCGATCGCAACGGTTCTAGGGACCTTTGGCAGCAGTTCGTACGTCTGCCGGCACTAGGTAGGGCTCGGGCAATAAGTGACAATTGGCCTATGACAGTGCTGAGCTCCGACGAACTGGGCCTGATAGACGAATACTGGCGCGCGGCCAACTACCTTTCGGTAGGCCAGATCTACCTGCTAGACAATCCGCTATTGCGAGAACCGCTTCAGGCTGAGCACGTCAAACCACGATTGCTCGGACACTGGGGCACCACCCCTGGACTGAACCTGATCTATACGCACCTCAACCGGATTATCCGCGAGCGCGATGCGAACGTCATCTACATCACGGGCCCGGGCCACGGCGGGCCGGGCTTGGTTGCCAACGCGTACCTGGAGGGCACGTACAGCGAGGTCTACACCGGGATCGGAGCGGATGCCGAAGGTATGCGGAAGTTGTTCCGCCAGTTTTCCTTTCCCGGTGGCATCCCCAGCCATGTGGCACCTGAGACACCAGGCTCCATCCACGAGGGGGGCGAACTCGGTTACGCCCTGGTGCACGCTTACGGCGCTGCATTCGACAACCCGGACCTGGTGGTGGCCTGTGTGATCGGCGACGGCGAAGCTGAAACCGGTCCGTTAGCTGCAAGCTGGCACTCGAATAAGTTCATCAATCCGGTAACCGACGGGGCGGTCCTGCCGATACTTCATCTGAACGGGTACAAGATCGCCAATCCGACCGTGTTGGCGAGAATTCCCGCAGTGGAACTTAATTCACTCCTCCACGGGTACGGCTACCTGCCGATCACGGTCGAAAGCGATGACCCCAAGGTTGCGCATCAGCTACTAGCGGCCGCGCTTGATGAGGCTTTCGACCAGATCGCGGCGATCCAGCAAGACGCTCGCTATAACGGCGCCACAGAGCGGCCCATGTGGCCCATGATCGTGTTGCGTACTCCCAAGGGGTGGACGGGTCCGGCGATCGTCGACGGGCAACGGGTCGAGGGGACATGGCGCTCACACCAGGTTCCGCTCGCGGAGACGCGCACCAACCCAGGGCACCGAAAGCAGTTGGAGGAATGGCTGCGCAGTTATAACCCGGAGAGACTCTTCGACGAGGAAGGAGCATTGCGCGCCGACCTTCGAGCTCTGGCTCCCGTCGGCAACCGCAGGATGAGCGCCAACCCACACACCAACGGTGGTCTATTGCTCCGTGACCTCGATATGCCAGACTTCGCCGATTACGCGGTAACGGTTGCCGAACCCGCTACCGAAAACGCTGAAGCCACAAAGGTCCTCGGCGCCCTTCTACGCGACATCATCACCCGCAATGGCGACCGGTTCCGGCTGATGGGACCCGACGAGACCGCGTCCAATCGCCTGTCTGCGGTCTTCGAGGCCACGGATCGCACATGGACTGCTGAAACAATTATTGGCGACGATCATCTCGCTGCCGATGGCCGAGTGATGGAGGTGCTGTCAGAGCACCTCTGCCAGGGGTGGTTGGAGGGCTATCTCCTGACCGGTCGCCACGGTCTCTTCAACTGCTATGAGGCGTTCGTCCATATCGTTGACTCGATGGTCAACCAGCACGTCAAATGGCTGACGAGTAGCTCCCGCCTCCCGTGGCGTCGTCCTATTGCCTCGCTCAATTACCTTCTCAGCTCGCATGTCTGGCGCCAAGACCACAATGGCGCCTCGCACCAGGACCCCGGCTTCATCGACCACGTCGCGAATAAGCGACCCGAGGCGGTACGTGTGTACCTCCCACCGGACGCCAACACCCTGCTGTCGGTGGCCGACCACTGCCTACGCAGTCGAAATTACGTCAACGTCGTCGTGGCGGGCAAGCAGCCCGCGCTGACCTACCTGAACATGGACGACGCGATCAAGCACTGCGCGCGCGGTCTCGGCATCTGGCAATGGGCGAGCAATGCCGCTGGCGAGCCAGATGTGATGCTGGCCTGCGCTGGGGATGTGCCAACGCTGGAAACGCTGGCCGCGGCAGACATTTTGCGTCGCGAACTGCCGAGGCTCCGGGTCCGAGTGATCAACGTCGTGGACATCATGCGACTCCAACCAGACTCGGAGCATCCGCACGGTTTGTCCGACAAGGAATTCGACTCACTTTTCGGGACTACCACTCCGGTCATATTCGCCTACCACGGGTACCCGTGGCTGATCCATCGGTTGACCTACCGCAGGAACAACCATGCCCACTTCCACGTGCGGGGATTCAAGGAGCGCGGCACCACGACAACACCTTTCGACATGGTGATGCTCAACGACCTGGACCGGTTTCACCTTGTCTTGGATGTCATCGACCGCGTCGACGGGCTTGGCAATCATGCCGCTGAGCTTCGACAACGGATGGTCGACGCCCGGCTAGATGCTCGTCGCTACACAAGGGAATACGGCGAAGACGATCCAGCCATCGCAAGCTGGGTGTGGGACCATCAGTTTCAAGCCGGACACTCTGACCGGTAACCAAAACGGAGCCCGAATCAGACAACGTCGATATCAAGTTGCACTCAACCGCGTGGTGGCGACTTCAACCTGCGTGTCGGAATAGCGCCGCAGGCAGTCGTCCAGACGCCTATAGAACCCTTCGTGGCTGTGCGATGCCGGATGGATCGTCGTCACTTCAGCCAGTCACAAAGCCGGACCGAGCAGTCGCCACGTCGATTTGGCGCGGGACCACAGCGACACCCGGCAATCGTGACACGCATCCGCAGACCACAGATGTTCGCTCCTGCTCGGGGGTCGGCAGAGGCAGGACAGTCAGAGTCGATCGGGTACAGTCAACACGCCGGTAATCCTGCCGGCCCTCAGGGCAGACCACTCGCTGAGCGTTGGGCTCACCGCCCCGCCTCGATCCCGTCGCCTTCTGAGACTTCTCAGAGGATTTTATGTCTTCGCGTGCAAGCGGTACCCCTTTTCTCGACGCGTCCGAACAGAGCGAGTGGAACCAGCAGGCAGCTCCCTTCGCGCTGCCTGCT
>DATAZN010000500.1:0-11011 GCA_036272035.1 Mycobacterium sp.
GACGCTCGGCCGGTCGCGCGAATCGCAGGCTGGGGGCATCGCACCGTCGGGCTGGGCCTGCAACAGAAACTCGACCGCGCGGCCGACGACCCGTACGTCATGCCGCATGTGCGGGCGGCGGCGCTTGATGCGTTGCGACGCGCACAGGCGACCCTCGATGATGTGCACGGGATCGAGGTGCACGACTGCTTCACTCCCAGTGAGTATTTGGCGATCGACCACATCGGTCTGACCGGGCCTGGCGAATCCTGGAAGGCCATCGAAAACGGCGAGATGGAGATCGGCGGACGGCTGCCGATCAATCCCAGCGGCGGGCTGATCGGCGGTGGCCACCCGGTCGGCGCGTCGGGAATTCGGATGCTCGTCGACGCGGCAAAACAGGTCAGCGGGGCGGCGGGCGCCTACCAGGTCGAGGGCGCGAAAACCTTTGGCACGCTGAACTTCGGCGGCAGCACCGCCACCACGGTCAGTTTCGTCGTCCGCGCAACCGAAGGATCGTGAGATGGACGTCGAAATCGTCGGCAAATTCCTGTCGACCCTGCCCGAAGACGATGACCACCCGTACCGAACCGGACCGTGGCGGCCGCAGACCAGCGAGTGGGACGCCAACGACCTGATCGCCATCGAGGGCGAAATTCCCTGCGATCTCGACGGTGTCTACCTGCGCAACACCGAGAACCCGCTGCACCCGTCGATCAAGACCTACCACCCGTTCGACGGCGACGGCATGCTGCACGTCGTCGGATTCCGCGATGGAAAGGCTTTCTACCGCAACCGCTTTGTCCGCACCGACGGCTTCCTTGCCGAGAACGAGGCCGGCGAACCGCTCTGGCCGGGGCTGGCTGAGCCGGTGCAGCTGGCCAAGCGCGACGAGGGCTGGGGCGCTCGCACCCGGATGAAGGACGCGTCGAGCACCGACGTCATCGTCCACCGTGGTGTCGCGCTGACCAGCTTCTACCAGTGCGGCGACCTGTACCGGGTCGATCCGTTCTCTGCCGACACGCTGGGCAAGGAGACCTGGAATGGCCACTTTCCTTTTCAGTGGGGAGTATCGGCGCATCCGAAGGTCGACCCCAAATCCGGTGAGCTGCTGTTCTTCAACTACAGCAAGCAGGCGCCCTACATGCATTACGGCGTCGTCGACGAAAACAATGATCTGGCGCACTACGTCGATGTTCCGCTGCCCGGCCCCAGGCTGCCGCACGACATGGCCTTCACCGAGAACTACGTCATCCTCAACGATTTCCCGCTGTTCTGGGATCCCGACCTGCTCGCGCACGACGTGCACTTGCCGCGGTTCTACCCCGATATGCCGTCACGCTTCGCGGTGCTGCCGCGCCGCGGGGCCACCGGGGACATCCGCTGGTTCGAGGCTGACTCGACCTTCGTGCTGCACTTCACCAACGCCTACGAAGACGGCGACGAAATTGTGCTCGATGGATTCTACGAAGGTGCGCCGCAGCCAGTTGACACCGGTGGCACGCTTGACGCACTAGGAGCAAAGTGGGACAAGCTCTTTCGCTTCCTGGCGCTGGATCGTCTGCAAGCCCGGCTGCACCGGTGGCGGTTCAACCTGGTCACCGGCGAAGTCAAAGAAGAGCAATTGTCGGAGTCCATCACCGAATTCGGGACGATCAACCCCGACTACGCCGCCGGCAACTACCGCTACACCTATGCCGCCACCGGCAAGCCAGGCTGGTTCCTGTTCGACGGGCTGGTCAAGCACGACTTGCGCACCGGAGGCGAGCAGCACTATCAGTTCGCCGACGGGGTGTTCGGAAGTGAGGCCGCGATGGCCCCGCGGCCGAATTCCTCCGGCGAAGACGACGGCTACCTGATCACACTGACCACCGACATGGACGCCGACGCGTCCTACTGCGTGATCTTCGACGCCGCCCGGTTCGGGGACGGTCCAGTGTGCAAAATTGCTCTGCCCGAACGTATTTCCAGCGGCACCCACGCGACCTGGGCACCTGGTGCGGAGTTGCGCCGTTGGCATGACGTCGACTCCCCCGCCGACGCGATCGGACTGTGAATGCTGCCGGCGACGCCGACCCTGCTGAATCCCGGCGGTACCAACGCGGTCGGCCGGATCCTCGGTCTGCTCGGTGACGAGTGGACGCTGCTGATCATCCAGCAGGCATTGCTGGGCGCAACCCGCTACGGCGAATTCATGGCGCGGCTGCCGATATCGAATTCGGTGCTGGCCAATCGCTTACGGGCCCTAACGGATAACGAGCTGCTGGTCCGCACGACGTATCAGACCCGGCCCGTGCGCGCCGAGTACCTGATCACCCCTCGCGGACGGGCCTTCTGGCCGGTGCTGTTGTCGATCTGGGAGTGGGAACGGCGGTGGGTGCCCGAACATGTCCGCCAGCTTCCGGAAATGCATCACACGTTGTGCGACAACGAATTCGCGCCGACCTTGACCTGTCGAGCCTGCGGTGAGGCGGTGACCGAGAAGGAGGTGGCGGCGCGCTGGGGCCCGAGCGGTTCATGGCCGCGTTCGGTACCCGAGGCGGTCACCCGTCGCCGGTCGACAGCCGATGGTGAGCGCGGTCAGGCCGGTTTGTTCCCCGAGACGATGAGTGTGTTCGGAAACCGTTGGGCGGCCGCCCTGTTGGTGTGTGCCTTCCTCGGAACCACCCGCTTCACCGATTTTCAGACCCAGCTCGGGGCTACGCCGTCGCTGCTGACGAACCGGTTGCAGACGTTCTGCGCCAACGGTGTGCTGTGCGTATCGCGACAGACCGGGCCGGCGCGTGTCCGCTACCAGCTCACCGAGAAAGGACGGGCGTTCTTCCCGGTGATCATCGCCGCGCTGCAGTGCGGGCAACATTGGTTTCACGCGCCGGAGGGCCCAGCGGTGGCGATCACCCATCTCGGCTGCGGCAAGGCGTTCGTTGGGGAACTGACCTGCGACCAATGCGCCCAGCCACTGAAGGGCGCAACCGTCAGCGTCAACTAGCGATGGCCCCGTAGCGAGGACGCCAATGCCCACATCGAACACAGCATCGCAGCAGACGCCGCAACGCCACCGACGTACAAGCCGTACGCCGCCGATACCGGTGGCCTGACATTGACGTGGTAGTACCGGACCATCAGCGCGACCACAACCAGCGAGATCGCCAGCGCCGCAACCGAGGCCGGCTTCACCGACAATCCTCTGCCGACCATTGCGCCCGCCACCAGCAGCGCCGACGACAGCAACACGATCAGCTGGCCCGGCCCGAACCCGTGCGGCAGATATAGGCTGCCGATGCTGCCGCCGATCGCGTTGGCCCAGCCGCCGCCATTGATACCCGTGGTCAGCCAGGGCAGCCACGCGCTCACCGACACGGTCGCGGCACACAGCGCCACCATCCAGCCGGGACGTATACGGGGCATACTGCGACAGTAGCGGTTAGCGGCCGGTGGGCGTTGTCATCCGCCCCCGCGGTCACACCAGACTCCGGTGGATCGGACTGTTCGTTGTGCCCGGCTATCAGCGACAAATACCCTGCGGGCCTTAGTTTGTCGCTGTGAGACGGGCAGATTATCTACTTGTCAGCCTCGGAGGCCCGTGTGGCGGATGTGGTTGCCGGACTCAGCAGCGCAGCGCCCACCCCGCGTAGCCATGTTATCGGTCAGGTCGGCGCGAAAACCGTGACGAACTTCCGCAACGACTCGCGGATATCGCTTTTCAACGCGGCGGCGACGATCATGCCGATAGGCCCGAACAACGCCGGGCCACCCAGGTGTACGTCCAGGCTGACCACCGAGTTATCGTCCTTCGGCTTGACTTTGGCGATCAGCTTGACTTTCACGCCGCCGACGCCGTTGCCGTCGAGCGTCATGGCCTCCGGCGGCTTGTAGTTCACGATCGTCCAGGTGAGTCGGTTGGGCATGCCCTTGACCTCGACGATCGAGTCGATCACCGTGCCCTTCTCCAACTGCTCAGGCAACTTGCTGCGCCACACCCGGTGGATGGTCAGCCACTCCTTATAGCGGGAGAGGTTGGAGGCGTCCGCCCAAGCCTGCTCAGGCGGAAGTGGGACGTCGATGGAAACAGAAAGCTTCGCCATGGGTGACTGCTACTTGTCGTCCGTTGTGCCGTCTTTCACGGCGTTTTTCGCCGCCTCCTGCACCTGGTTCACGGTGTCCTTGAACTTGCCGTCGGTCTTGAAGTCGACGAACTGACCCGCCTTGTCGATCGCGGAGCCGACCGTGTCGGCGTTCTGTGCCAGTAGGTCCTTGGCCTTATCCAGGAATCCCATATTCCGTCCTTTGTCCGTAGGAAGTTTTGTGATTAGGGCTATCACGACTGATCGGCGGGTCGCCACCACGGCTCGAATTCCGCAGTCGCCGTGGGATCTACACGTCCGCCCGGTTTCGGCACCGCCACTGCGACGTTCGCGGCGCCCGCCGCCGCCAACAACCGCTCGATCGGCTCGGCCCACGGATGCGGCGCCAACCGGAATGTGCACCAGTGGATCGGCACCAAGAGTCCGCCGTTGACGTCGATGTGCGCCTGCACCGCGTCCTCGGGGTTCATGTGAATGTCGGGCCAGACCTTGTTGTATGCGCCGACCGGCATCAGCGTCACGTCGAAAGGTCCGTGCTCTTCCCCGATTTCGGCGAAGCTCTTAGTGTAGCCGGTGTCGCCGCCGAAGTAGGCCCGGTGCGCCGGACCGATAATCGCCCACGACGCCCACAGCGTGACGTTGCGATTCAGGAACCGGCCGGAGAAATGCCGGGCCGGCGTGCAGATCAGGGTGAGCTCGTCGATCTTCGCGTGCTCATTCCAGTCGAGTTCGATGATGCGCTCGTCGGGAATGCCCCACTCCCGCAGGTGCTCGCCGACGCCGAGCGGAACCACGAACGGGGCCCACTGGGTTCGCGCCAGCGCGATGATTGTGTCGATGTCGAGGTGGTCGTAGTGGTCGTGGCTGACGACGATTGCGTCCAACGCCGGCAGCGCGTCCAACGGCACCGGCGGCGGATGCATGCGCCCCGGGCCGACGACGTCGGACGGCGAGCAACGTTCACTCCAGACCGGGTCGGTGAGCACACGGTAGCCGTCGATTTCCAGCAGGGCCGTCGAATGACCGAACCAGCTGACCGCGATTCGGCCCGCGGGGGCCTCGAAGGCTCGCGGTTCGGGGGTGTCCAACGGGATGTCCGTGGCCGGCCGACCCGCTGCGCGGCCACTGATCAACTCCCACAGGATATTTCGCTGTTCTTCGGTGTCGATGTTGAGCGAGGCCGGTTCCAGGTTGACGAACACACCGTCGTGGAAGTTCGGTGAGCGCTCGGCGACTCCTCGGATCTTGGAGGGTTGAGCTCCCAGCGCTGCCGGCGTGCCATGCAGCGCACGCAGCACCCACCCGCCGGTCGCGAGCGAGACTGTGCCCGCCGCCAGTCGCAGCGCTGCGTGCAACATCCGTTTACGCCCCCTGGAATTTCGGCGGTCGCTTCTCCACCCGAGCGACCTGCGCTTCGATGACGTCCTGACTACCCCACGCCTTATCGAACAGTTCTTTCTGCGCCGGCGACGGCTCTTCGATGGAGCCGTCGTCGTTGAGCACCCGCTTGGCGTGCTGCAGCGCCAGCGGGGCCAGGCCGGCGATTTCGGCGGCCCAGGCCTGCGCATCGGCCAGCGTCCCGATCCGGTTGGCCATCCCGGTCAGCAGCGCGGTCTCGGCGGTCAGCTTCTCCGCGGTCAGCAGCATGGCCCGGGCCCGGCCGTGTCCGACCAGCGACGAGAGCCGGTGGATACTCCAGTTATCCAATGCCAGGCCATATTTCGATGTCGGAAACTGGAAGAACGCCTCGGGCGCGACGACTCGAAGATCGCACTGCATGGCCAGCTGCAGACCCGCGCCGATCGCGGGCCCGTTGATCGCGCCGATGATCGGAATCGGCGCCGCGTCCAGCACCTTGTGCATTTCGATCAAGCGGTCCGGGTAGTCGGCGGCGAACGCGTCACCGCTGAGGTCGGCGCCGGCGCAGAACACGGTGCCCTGACCGGTCAGCACAATGACCCGGACGTCCTCGCCCGCGGCCTTCTCCACGGCCTGCCGCAACTCCTCGACCAGCTGGGAGTTGAGCGCATTCCGCCGTTCGGGACGCTGCAACTCAATGGTCAAGACGTCTTCGACGCGGGTGAGACCGATCATGGGCCCAGCCTATTAGTCTCAGCCGGGCGGTATCGAATCGACGGTAGTCGGACCGTTCCATTCGGCCGGTGGACCTGACAAGATGCTTCCCCGTGACAAGGCCTAACTTCCTGGTGATCGTGGCTGACGACCTCGGGTTCTCCGATATCGGCGCGTTTGGCAGCGAGATCGACACCCCCAATCTGGACCGGCTGGCCCACGCGGGGATCCGGTTGACCGATTTCCACTCGGCACCGGCCTGCTCGCCGACCCGGTCGATGCTGTTGACCGGAACCGATCACCACATCGCGGGCATCGGGACCATGCTTGAGGTCACCCCGCCGGGTTTTCAGGGCCCGCCCGGCTACGAGGGCTACCTGAACGACCGGGTGGTCGCCTTGCCGGAGCTGCTGCGAGACGCCGGCTACCTGACGCTGATGGCGGGCAAGTGGCATCTCGGCATGACCATCGACAGGACACCCTGGGCCCGCGGATTCGACCGGTCGTTTGCCCTATTGCCCGGCGGCGCAAGCCATTACAGCAACGTCCCGGGCGACTTCATACCGATGATGTCGCGGTACGCCGAGGATGACCAGTTCGTCACGGTCGACGACGACTTCTACTCGTCGGACTTTTACGCCGACACGCTGCTGCGGTATTTCCGCGAGCGCACCGACGAAGAGCAACCGTTCTTCGCGTACCTGCCCTTCCAGGCGCCGCACTGGCCGCTGCAGGCGCCGGCGGACACCATCGCGAAATACCGCGGCCGCTACGACGACGGCCCGGACGCGCTGCGCGATGCGCGACTGGCCGCACTCAAGCGACTCGGCCTGTGCCCACCCGATGTCGTGGCACATCCCGTCGTCGCCGACGGGGAACCGGAGTGGTCCGAGATGAGCGCCGACGAGCAGGCCCTGTCGGCCCGCAGCATGGAGGTCTACGCCGCCATGGTCGACCGGATGGACCACAACATCGGCCGGGTGATCGACTACCTCAGCGAAACCGGCGAGCTGGACAACACGGTCGTGATCTTCCTGTCCGACAACGGCGCGGAGGGAGCGATCGTCGAGGCGATGCCGATCCTCGGCGGTCTGATCGCCGCCGAGATTGAAAAGAACTGGGACAACAGCCTCGACAACGCCGGGGCTTCGAACTCGTTCATCTGGTACGGGCCGCGCTGGGCGCAGGCCGCCACCGCGCCGTCCCGACTGCACAAGGCGTTCACCACCGAGGGCGGCATCCGGGTCGTCGGATTCGTCACCTGGCCGGGCTTCGACCGCCAGCAGCAGATCGGCACCGCGTTCAGCACGGTGATGGACATCGCTCCGACAGTTCTCGAACTCGCCGGCGTCGCGCATCCGGGCACCGAATACCGCGGACGTGAAGTTGCGCCCATGCGCGGCCGGTCGCTGTTGCCGTATCTCTCGGCCGACACCGAGTCGGTACACGACGACGTCACCGGAACCGGCTGGGAGTTGTTCGGCCGCCGCGCCATTCGGCAGGGCGACTGGAAAGCATTGCACCTGCCCGAGCCATACGGCCCCGGCTCCTGGCAGCTCTACGACCTGTCCACTGACCCCGGCGAAATCGACGACCTGGCCGCCTCGCGGCCCGATAAGCTGGCCGAGCTGCTGGTGCTGTGGGACCGCTACGTCGAGGAAACCGGCGTCATCCTGGATCCCATCTCACTTTTCGATGTCGACCAGCAGAATCTTGCGCAAGGCTGATATGTAGCCTCGGCCGGGTGAGCCGGATCGGGACTGACCAACTTCGCGATGCGGTGCTCGATGAGGGATCGTTCGTCAGCTGGGACAGCGCGCCGCTGGCGATACCGATGAGCGAGTCGTATGCCGGCGAGCTGGCCGAGGCACGAGCCGCCACCGGCTACGACGAATCAGTGCTGACCGGCGAGGGCCGGGTGTTCGGGCGCCGCGTGGCGGTCGTGGTCTGCGAGTTCGACTTCCTTGGCGGCTCGATCGGGGTCGCCGCGGCCGAGCGGATCACCGCCGCGGTGGAGCGCGCCACGGCCGAGCGGTTGCCACTGCTGGCGTCGCCGTGCTCCGGTGGCACCCGGATGCAGGAAGGCACCGTCGCGTTTTTGCAGATGGTCAAGATCGCCGCGGCCGTCACCGTGCACAAGCAGGCGCACCTGCCCTACCTGGTGTACCTGCGCCACCCGACCACCGGCGGGGTGTTCGCGTCGTGGGGTTCGCTGGGTCACCTCACCTTCGCCCAACCGGGCGCACTGATCGGCTTTCTCGGACCGCGGGTGTACGAACAGCTCTACGGCGAACCGTTTCCGCCTGGCGTCCAAACCGCCGAGAACCTGCAACGACATGGGGTGATCGACGCCGTCGTGCCGCTCGGTGAGCTGCGCCGCATCCTCGACCGGGCGCTCACGGTCGTCGCTGACGACGCGGGACCGCCGCCGCAGCGGCCACGGCCCGAGCCGCTGCCCGATATCCCGGCATGGGACTCGGTGCTGGCGTCGCGGCGGCCGGACCGGCCCGGGGTCCAGCATCTGCTGCGCCACGGCTGTACCGATCAGGTGCTGTTGTCGGACACCGGGCAGGGAGAAGCCGCCACCATGCTGCTGGCGCTGGCCCGGTTCGACGGTCAGCCCGCGGTGCTGCTCGGCCAGCAGCGGGTCGTCGGCGGGCTGGTCGGGCCGGCCGCGCTGCGCGAAGCCCGCCGCGGCATGACGCTCGCCGCCGGCCTGCGGCTGCCGCTGGTGCTGGTCATCGACACCGCTGGGCCCGCGCTGTCGGCTGAGGCCGAACAAGGCGGCCTGGCCGGCGAGATCGCGCAGTGCCTGGCTGAGCTGGTCACGCTGGACACCCCGACGGTGTCGGTGCTGCTCGGCCAGGGCAGCGGCGGGCCCGCGCTGGCGATGGTGCCCGCCGACCGGGTGCTGGCCGCGCTGCACGGCTGGCTCGCACCGCTGCCGCCGGAGGGCGCCAGCGCGATCGTGTTCCGCGACACCGCGCACGCCCCGGAACTCTCTGCCGCGCAGGGCGTCCGCTCGGTCGACTTGCTGGCGTCCGGCATCGTCGACACCGTCGTGCCGGAGCACCCCGACGCCGCCGACGAACCGCTGGAGTTCTCCACCCGGCTGTCCGCGGCGATCGCCGTCGAGCTGCACGCGCTGCGCGGCATGGCCGATCCCGACCTGATGGCGACCCGGTTGCGGCGCTACCGCAATATCGGCTCTGTCGGATCCGCCTCACTGCCGCGCGACACTTAACCTGTTGCGACGACACGCCGGGTCGAGTCGCAGTGGTTTAAGTCTCACGAGTTCAGCCGCAGACAGTGTCCGGCATGGCCGACGCCCTACGCGACGCGCTACCCCGCGAGTCGAGCGCAGCACTCGATGCCTACAGCGCGAGCCGTCGTCCGATCGCGCAGGAAGTGCTGACCGCGACCGGTCGGCTGACCCGGCTGGCTACCCTGCCCAGGGCGGTCCGTCCGGCCCGCAACGCCTTGATGCGGCTGGCCGCACAGGTCCCCGCGGTACGCGGCCAACTGGCCTGGCGGCTATCGGGTCTGGTCTACCGCTGAATCGAGTGCGTCGGCAGCCCAGCGGTGCGCCCAGGTCTGCAGCGGCTCAAGCGCCGCCATCAGCGAATGGCCATGTGGCGTCAGGAAATAACCTGTGTCTCCGTGGTCCACGATGTGCAGCTGCCGTAGCTCCTTCAACCGGGTGTTGAGCGAGCCGGGGTTGGTGTCGCAGGCGGATTGCAATGCCCGGAAGGTCAGCGGCCCATCACGCAGCTCCCAGAGCAGGCGAAGTGCGCCGCGGCGCCCGAGCGCGTCGAGGGCCACCATGATCGGCCGTCCCGAATCGGATCCGCGGGCCGATGCTCCAATGCGGGGCGAATGCATGCTTTACATTTTGTAGCACCAGCGCTAGTTTTGTCGCCATGACACGCTATAAATTTGATAGCGCACGGATCGCTCCGGCTGCCGAACCGCTGCCTGACGACGTCCGGCAAGCCATCGACGCGGTCATGCGCGGCCAGCCGCCGCTGGTGTTGTTCACCACATTGGCGCGCGATCGCCGGCTGTTCTTCAAATTCTTCAACTCCGGACTGCTCGACCGGGGCCACCTGACCATCCGGCAACGAGAGATCGTCATCGACCGGGTGACCGCATCCTGCGGCGCCGAGTACGAGTGGGGCGTGCACGTCAGCGTCTTCGCAGCCAAAGCCGGTCTGACAGACGCACAAATCACGTCGTTGACGGTTGGCGCACCCGACGACACCTGCTGGTCTGATGCCGACCGGCTGCTGATTCGGTTGTGCGACAGCCTGCAGGAGAACTGCACGGTGGACGACGAGCTCTGGGCTGAGCTGACCGCACATCATTCGGACGAGGCGCTGCTCGAACTGCTCATGCTCGCTGGCGCCTACCGCACCGTGAGCTACTTGGTGAACTCCCTGCGGCTACCTGCAGAACCCGGCGCCCGACGATTCCCGCCGTCGCGAGCGAATTGAGCGGATGCGCCCAGGCGAGTGTTCCCACAGCTAAGGGGGATGATCAGGCATCATGGGCAGCATGGACACTGGCGCGACCTCACCGCGGGTTTTGGTTGTCGACGATGACTCCGACGTGCTTGCCTCGCTGGAGCGCGGACTGCGGTTGTCCGGCTTCGAAGTGGCGACCGCGGTCGACGGCGCCGAAGCGCTGCGCAGCGCCACCGAAACCCGGCCGGACGCGATCGTCCTCGACATCAACATGCCGGTCCTCGACGGCGTGAGTGTGGTGACCGCGCTGCGGGCGATGGACAACGACGTGCCGGTCTGCGTGCTCAGCGCGCGCAGCTCGGTCGACGACCGGGTGGCCGGTCTGGAGGCCGGCGCCGACGACTACCTGGT
>DATAZN010000501.1:0-5102 GCA_036272035.1 Mycobacterium sp.
GACCAGACCACCGGGCCCAACGGGCTGATCCAGCGACAGGTCACCAAAGAACTGCTCGAGCTGTTCAACATCGACGAGCAGACGCTGAACACCCAGGGCCTGCAGGTCACCACCACGATCGACCCGCAGGCGCAGAAGGCGGCAGAGAACGCCGTCTCGAAATACCTCGAGGGGCAGAACCCCGACATGCGGACCGCGGTCGTCTCGATCGATCCGCACGACGGCGCGGTGAAGGCCTACTACGGCGGCTCGGATGCCAACGGGTTCGACTTCGCTCAGGCCGGCCTGCAGACCGGGTCGTCGTTCAAGGTGTTCGCGCTGATCGCCGCGCTCGAGCAGGGCATCGGGCTGGGCTACCAGGTGGACAGCTCACCGCTGACCGTCAACGGCATCAAGATCACCAACGTGGAGGGCGAGGGCTGCGGGGTCTGCAATATCGCCGAAGCTCTCAAGCGTTCGTTGAACACCTCCTACTACCGGCTGATGCTCAAGCTGAAGAACGGCCCGGAGGACGTGGCCGACGCCGCACACCACGCGGGCATCGCAACCAGCTTCCCGGGTGTCCCGCATAGCCTGTCCGAGGACGGCAAGGGTGGTCCGCCCAACAACGGAATTGTGTTGGGCCAGTATCAGACCCGGGCGATCGACATGGCCTCGGCCTACGCGACGCTGGCAGACTCCGGCATCTATCACAGGCCGCACTTCGTGCAAAAGGTGGTCAATGCCGACGGGAAGGTGCTGTTCGACGCGACCAGCTCGGAGAACTCCGGTGAGCAGCGGATCCCCAAGGACGTCGCCGACAACGTCACGTCGGCGATGCAGCCGATCGCGGGGTACTCGCGCGGACACAACCTGGCCGGCGGCCGGCCGTCGGCGTCCAAGACCGGCACCACCCAGCTGGGTGACACCGAGGCCGACAAGGACGCTTGGATGGTCGGCTACACCCCGTCGCTGTCGACGGCGGTGTGGATCGGCACCGTGCGCGGCGATGTGCCGCTGGTGACCAAGGGGGGCGGGGCGATCTACGGGTCGGGTCTGCCGTCGGACATCTGGAAGTCGACGATGGACGGCGCGCTCAAAGGCAGCTCCGTCGAGTCCTTCCCCAAGCCCGGCGAGATCGGTGGCTCCGCCGGTGTGCCCGCCGCGCCGCCACCACCGCCGCAGGCGCCGCAGATGACGGTCATTCAGCCCACGATGGAAATCGCGCCGGGCATCACGATTCCGATCGGCCCGCCGACCACGGTGCCCGTCGGACCGGCAGGTCCACCACCACCGCCGGGAGCGCCCGAGCCGGGACCGCCGCCCCCGCCGTGACCCTCGCCGAGACGGATCCCGCCGACATCTCGCCGCGGCGGTTGGCCAGTGATCTGCGCTCCGCCGATGACCGTGACTGCCCCAGCCGCACCGACTTTCTGGGCGCGGCGCTGTCGAATGTCATCGGCGGTCCGGTGGGCCGGCACGCGATCATCGGTCGCGCCGCTGTCCTGACGCCGCTGCGCGTGATGTTTCTGATCGCGCTGGTGTTCCTGGCGCTGGGCTGGTCCACGAAAGCGCCCTGCCTGCAGACCATCGGGACCGGCCCTGGCGATCAGCGCGTCGCCAACTGGCAGAATCAGCGGGCCTATTACGAGCTGTGCTACTCCGACACCGTTCCGTTGTACGGCGCGGAGTTGTTGAGCCAGGGCCGTTTTCCGTACAAGTCGAGCTGGATCGAAAAGGACGGCGCCGGCAAGCCGCAGGTCCGCTACGACGGTCAGCCGGCGGTGCGCTACATGGAGTATCCCGTCCTCACCGGCGTGTACCAGTACGTGTCGATGGCGTTGGCCAAGACGTACACCACGTTCAGCAAGCTGATTCCGCTGCCGGTCATCGCCGAGGTGGTGGTGTTCTTCGATGTCGCCGCACTCGGGTTGGCGTTGGCCTGGTTGGCGACGCTGTGGGCGACCGCAGGGCTGGCCGGCCGGCGGGTCTGGGACGCCGCACTGGTAGGCGCGTCACCGCTGGTTATCTTTCAGATCTTCACCAATTTCGACGCGCTGGCAACGGCTTTCGCGGTCGGTGGGCTGTTCGCGTGGGCGCGACGGCGACCGGTGCTCGCCGGGGTGCTGATCGGCCTCGGTGTCGCGGCCAAGCTGTATCCGTTGGTGCTGTTGGGCCCGCTGCTGGTGCTGGGCATCCGGACCGGGCGGCTTCGCGAGGTGGCCCGTACCGCGGCCGCGACGGTGGTGACCTGGTTGCTGGTCAACCTGCCGGTGCTGGTGCTCTTTCCGCGGGGCTGGTCGGAGTTCTTCCGGCTGAACGCCCGCCGTGGCGAGGACATGGATTCGCTGTACAGCGTCGTCAAGTCGTTCACCGGCTGGCCGGCATTCGATTCGGACCTCGGCTTCTGGCAACCGCCCGAGCATCTGAACGCGATCGTGCTGGCCCTGTTTGTGTTGTGCTGTGTCGCAATCGGTTACATCGCTCTGACCGCCCCGCGGCGGCCGCGAGTGGCACAGCTGGCGCTGCTGGTGGTGGCAGCGTTCCTGTTGACCAACAAGGTGTGGAGCCCGCAGTTCTCGCTGTGGCTGGTGCCGCTGGCGGTGCTGGCGTTGCCACATCGCCGGATCCTGTTGGCGTGGATGACCATTGACGCACTGGTGTGGGTGCCGCGGATGTACTACCTCTACAGCGTGCCCGATCGCGGGCTGCCGCAGCAGTGGTTCACCGCGACGGTGCTGCTGCGCGACGTCGCGGTGCTGGCGTTGTGCGCGCTGGTGGTCCGGCAGATCTACCGGCCCGAGGAAGATCTGGTCCGTTGGGGTGGACGGGTGGACGATCCGGCGGGCGGGGTGTTCGACCGCGCCGCGGACGCGCCGCCGAGCTGGCTGTCTACGCGGCTACGCCCGGTCGGGCTACGGCAGACGGCCGCAACCGGCGCCGCGCCTGAGCACGATTTCGCGAGCTCAGCCACCGTCCGGTAGCCTGTGACGGTTGCCGACGCAGGCGACCCTCCTGCCACGGAGAAATGAGCCGTGGCCGCACACGACCATAGGAGGTGATGAGGTTCCCATGCGTCCATACGAATTAATGGTCATCCTCGACCCCACTCTCGACGAGCGCACCGTAGCTCCGTCGCTGGAGACTTTCCTCAACGTTGTCCGCAAGGACGGCGGCACTGTGGAGAAGGTCGACATCTGGGGCAAGCGGCGGCTGGCATACGAGATCCTCAAGCACGCCGAAGGCATCTATGCGGTGATCGATCTGAAAGCCGCTCCCGCCACGGTGTCCGAGCTCGACCGTCAGCTCAGCTTGAACGAGTCGGTGCTACGCACCAAGGTGATGCGCACCGACAAGCACTAGTCGACAGGAGCCTGTGGGCGAATGACCGCGATGCGTCGTGGTCGTTGCGTAGGCTCTCTGCGACAGCATGCTCGTGACCACCAACCGCCGATTCACGGCGGAGCCAGGAGGACATTGTGGCTGGTGACACCGTCATCACAGTCATCGGAAACCTGACCGCGGACCCCGAACTGCGGTTCACGCCGTCGGGCGCGGCCGTCGCGAACTTCACCGTCGCGTCGACGCCCCGCATGTTCGACCGCCAAACCAACGAGTGGAAGGACGGCGAAGCGCTGTTCCTCCGCTGCAGTATCTGGCGGGAGGCTGCCGAGAACGTAGCCGAGAGTCTGACCCGCGGCTCGCGCGTGATCGTGAGCGGACGGCTCAAGCAGCGTTCGTTCGAGACCCGTGAGGGCGAGAAGCGCACCGTGGTCGAGCTCGAGGTCGACGAGATCGGCCCGAGCCTGAAGTACGCCACGGCCAAGGTGAACAAGGCCAGCCGCAGCGGTGGTGGCGGCGGTGGCTTCGGTGGTGGCGGCGGCTCCCGCCAGCCGGCCGCCCAGAGTAGTGGCGGCAGCGCGACAAGCGAAGACCCGTGGGGCAGCGCCCCGGCATCGGGTTCGTTCGCGGGCGGCGACGACGAGCCCCCCTTCTAACAACTTTTCAACGACAGAACGAAAGCGACAGAAACTCAAGATGGCAAAGTCCACCAAGCGGCGCCCGGCGCCGGAAAAGCCGATCAAGGCACGCAAGTGCGTGTTCTGCTCCAAAAAGGGCCAGGACATCGATTACAAGGACACCCAGTTGTTGCGCACGTACATCAGCGAGCGCGGCAAGATCCGTGCCCGCCGCGTCACCGGCAACTGCGTCCAGCACCAGCGCGACGTTGCGATCGCGGTCAAGAACGCCCGCGAGGTGGCGCTGCTGCCCTTCACCTCCGCGACGCGGTAACCGCGACACGCAGAACGGAATTAGCGAAACAATGAAGCTCATTTTGACCGCCGACGTCGACCACCTCGGTGGCGTCGGTGACTCCGTCGAGGTTAAAGACGGCTACGGCCGCAACTTCCTGCTTCCACGTGGCCTGGCGATCGTCGCGTCGCGCGGCGCTCAGAAGCAGGCGGACGACATCCGTCGTGCCCGCGAGACCAAGCAGGTGCGCGACCTCGAGCACGCCAACGAAATCAAAACCGCGATCGAGGGCCTGGGGGCCGTTGCGCTGGCCGTGAAGACCGCCGGCGACTCGGGCAAGCTGTTCGGTTCGGTGACCGCCGCCGCCGTCGTCACGGCGATCCGCAAGGCCGGCGGACCCAACCTCGACAAGCGCGTCGTCCGGTTACCCAAAGGCCACATCAAGGCCGTCGGCAACCACCCGATCACACTGCACGTTCACCCCGACGTCGACGTCAAAGTCGCACTCGACGTCGTCGCCGATTCTTAACGATCGAAACCTATAACCCCCGGTGGCAGCCTGAATCGGCTGCCCCGGGGGTATTTCGTGTTTGGCATAGCGAACTCATAGTCGTTAGCAATTGAAAGCGAACGTTACCGTCCGTTAACGCTGGTAATCATTGGGTGAAACACAACACGCCCGAAGTGGCAACCCGTCACGACACGCCGAAGAGATTCCCATCCACACGAAGTGTGCGGGTGTGTGGTGCGCTTATCTGCAGTGATGTCGCAACGGCGCATATTGCTCCACAAGTTCTCCACACCCCCTCAACACGGGCGCAGATGGATATGCACACACGATGCACAGGTCTATGAACAACCTCGTTTGG
>DATAZN010000502.1:0-6484 GCA_036272035.1 Mycobacterium sp.
ACTTTAGGCAGTTCAGATCGTTCCATGTGTCGTATCAACGCAGCTCGACCGGAACGCACCCAGTGTTTACATTGGATAATCGTGCTCTTGTCCGTCGAAACGCTCATGTGACGGAGATCGACGCCCCCATCGGCACCTGGGCCGAACACCTCAAGATTGAAGTGCAAGATTTCCCCGAACAGATCTTTGCATACGAGCTCAAAATCGAAGTCTGTCAGTCTCGCCAAGTCAAATGTGTCCATGCTCACGCTCCAACTGCTCCGTCATAATAAGATGTCCCCATGGCGTCATGCTAGCTCATTCAGATAACCCCACGCCAAAGTTAACAAGGCACCCTTCTGGGAGTTGGAGGTGGCCTGTAGAAGCGGCAGCAATCGATTCGCGTCAATCACCCAATTCAGACAGTAGTTACGGATTGGACTCCGTCGCGACCCCGCGCGGCGGCTAGCCACATACGTGACGCCTCTTGGACACGGTAGGACCGGCCTTAATGACGTTGAGCGACGGGCTTGGGTCACGGAAGTGCCCCCCGACAACGCTGCATAGCCGCTGCGCCGGTATCGCGCGTGCAGACTGATGTGGGCGATCGTCCATGGGTGCGAGCTTGGGTGCGAACTACTGCAAAACCTGGCCACCTGGGCGACGTGCTCGACAACGATCCGGATCATCTGCCCAGGTCAGCGTTCCATGCCATGGTCTGTAGTCGATTTAGGTTCCAGCCAGTGAGGGTTCGACTCCCTTCGGCCCCACGGCGTTGGCCAGCCCATGCGTTGCTCGCATGGTCAACACGGTCGATCTTTGGGTGCGAGTTTGGGCATGAAGGTTCCGATGGTTTGCAACACCCGTGGTTCAGCTTGCTACTCCCAGCGCCGGGCTGAGGGTACCCATCCGCCCTCGCCGACATCACCCGTCACCAATGGGTCGATGAATGCTTCGACCGCGAGGACGATCTCTTGGAGTTCGGTTGGTAGGTGATCTCCGTCAGGCCCGAGACGACGACGGAACGCGTTGTATGCGCTCTGTCGGACGGTAGAGAACTCGCCGACGACTTCTGACAAGGGAACCAACCGCACGTCACGGTGGTTAGCGGTGGCATCAAGCGCGGCCTGTACAGCTTCGTACGAGAGTTCATGGCGCCCAGTGAGTGTGTAGAGGTCAACGTAGTCCCGGACCCGTGTGTTCGCTTCGCCCAAAGAGACAGCTGTGCTGATCTTCTCGGCAAGTACCGTTTCGATCGGATAGCCGAACAGTACTGTGGCCGCTCGGCCAGGACGCTGCGACGGAAACTCAATACGTTGAGGACCTGGCGTGACTGGATCGCCAAAATTTATGTCCAGCTTCAGTTTGACCGTGGCGGTCGAGACACGAGCTGTCATCGAGACACGTGTTCCCCCGTAGAGATCGCCCTCCCGGATCGACTCCGCGGAAGTCGTGTCGACCAGAAATTCAACCCCGTCCTCCTCGTCCACGACGGTCTGGGCGATCTCACGAACACGAGTGAGGACGGCGGCATCGTTGTTGGGCAGGCTACGGGCGAGCAGGTCGGCATCCGCGGTCGGCCGGCGGGCATCGAGGACGGCCAACAACATTCCACCTTTGAGCACGAACATGTCGGCATACGGTGACGCGGCCAGTCTCGCGAGCAACCGTTCCAAGACGTACAGCGTCAACAGTTCCTGCGTGCCCCGATGTTCTCGACGCGCCCGGTTCTGCAGATCCAGGTACGCTCGACCACCTGCAGTGTCCTTCTTCGGCCGATTCATTCCGCGCTTGCCACATCCAATGCCATCCGTACTGGGCCCAACACATTCAACAACCGTGCCATGCTCAGTAACTCGCCCGGACGAGCTTCTCGTCGGCGCAAGTAGTGTTTCAGCGCCCCCAGAGCCAGAGACTCGCCCATCCTCTGCCGCAACCTCATCAAATCGATGACAGTACGTTCGGCACTGTAGATTCGGACAGGCTCATTCGGCGCGGCCTCAACCGACGAAAGTCCAATCTCGAATGTCTCGTCATTGAAGCGGAAGACCTCTGTCGGCGGATGACTGATCCGAGGCGGCCGTTGAGTTCTCCTTATCGCGACCTGGACGGCTCTCGGAAGCTCATCAGTCAGGTCATGGACGACAAGAGCCGATACACAGCAGATGATCCCCTTCGGGACACGAGTCCCAACCGCGAGCAGGTCAGGCCAACTCGGCACGGGAGCGTCCGCTCTCCGAAATACGCCACGAGACAGCTCGTACACCTGCCCGCTGTCGCGGAGCTGGTAGAGGTCGCGCGGGTGCCAGCCGAGCTGGCGCGCAGTGTGCGTCATGAACGTCGGAGGTAGGTCATCGAGTGCCAGCACCATGGATAAGAGTGTAGCCACGTCGAGCACTCATGGCAGCACTTCTATCCAGGCCACATCTCGTCCTGCCCGATCTCGGCCCACCACCTGTCCATGGTTCTGTCCATGAACTCCTGCGATGCCCAGCCTCCACAGCACCGGTTTCGTCCCCACCAGGAGACAAACGCCCAGGTCAGATTCCATGCCACGGTCTGTAGTCGATCTAGGTTCCAGCCAGTGAGGGTTCGACTCCCTTCGGCCCCACCAGCGTTGACCAGCACGTGCCCCCAATCGGATACAGCTGAGTTGATCTCTGTCCATGGTCTGCCGCGGAGCCGAACGACTTGAGGCTCGCGTCGGCCGCATCCCACGCGGCTACCATGCCGCCGAACGCCAAGCTGTCCTTGGCCACCGTTGGGTTTGTGCCACAGCACCTCGACGCTTTCGGGCACCGCGCCGAACCGCTTGATCATGTTCTCCCTGAGCTCGGCGGGGAGCTCAGCCTTCGGGACTCGCAGCACCATGCTGTCCTCCTTGTGCATATGCCTGTGCGGCATGAAGACACCGGCGGACCCGGAAATGTGACAACCGCCGCCCTCATGTGGCGTCAGGGTCAACCGGGAACAACGCCCTCGTGCCGAACGGCAGGCGGTCCTCACGTGCGGCCTCGGCCAGGGACTTCATGATCGCGTCGCGTAGTGCCCGTACGGCCCGGGTCGGCTCGACATCTCGTCGGTAGGCGAGTTGCACCGTGCGGGTCAGGCCGGGCTCGGTGAATCGCGTCGTGTGGAACCGGTCGCCGACCACCGTGCTGGGGACCACGGCCAGCCCGATCCCGGCCCGCACGAACTCCAGCACCGCGTCCATCTCGCCGCCCTCGATCGCGAACGTCGGTTCGAAACCCTCGGCCCGGCACGCCGCCAGCGTGGCGTCGCGCAGGTCGTAGCCGCGCCGGAACATCACCAGCGGACGGTCCTTCAGCGCACGGATCGGCATCCGGGCGCCGGTCATGGGCGTGTCCTTCGCCGAGATCACCACGAGTTCCTCGGCCAACAGGGGCACGGTCGAGAGCCGTGGATCGTCGTGCAGCCGTGAGTCGATGATGATCGCCAGATCCAGCGTGCCCTCGGACAGTTCCGCCTGCAGGTCCCGCGAACCACTCTCCCGGATCGCCAGCTCGATCCCCGGATAGTCCCTGCGGAACGTCGCGAGCATCGTCGGCAGCAGGCCGGTGCACAGGCTCGGCGTGGCGCCGAGGCGGACCCGGCCGCGCCCCAGTTCGTCCAGTTCCCGGATCGCGCGGTAGGCCGTGTCGGTCTCCGCCAGGATGCGCCGGGCGATGGGCAGTAGCACCTCCCCCGCCTCCGTCAGCGTCACGTTGCCCCGGATCCGGTGGAACAGAGGTGCGCCGAGATCCCGCTCCAGCGCCCGGATCTGTTGGGACAGCGAGGGTTGCGCGACCCGCTCCCGCTCGGCCGCCCGCGTGAAGTGACGGGTCTCGGCAACAGCCAGGAAATAGGACAACTGCTGGAACTGCATGATCGCATGATAGCGCCACGATAGGAAACACCTCTGGTGATCAGAGTTATCATCTGTTTGACCTCTGACAGCACCGCGCCTAGCGTCGAATGACGTGGCAACCGCACTCCCGACGCGCCAACGCCCGGCACGACAAGACACCCTCTGGCACACGACCATCGGCAAGAAGGCCGTGATGGCCGTCTCCGGCCTGCTCATGGTGTTGTTCCTGCTCGCGCACATGCTGGGCAACCTGAAGATCTTCTTCGGCCCCACGGACTTCAACGCCTACGCGGGCTGGCTACGCACGATCGGCGAGCCGGTCCTGCACCGCACCTGGTTCCTGTGGATCCAGCGCGTGGTGCTCCTGGTCGCCCTTGTCGCGCATGTCACAGCGGCCGCCCAACTGTCCACTCGGGACCGCCGGGCGCGGCCGGTCCGCTACGCACACGGCCAGCGCGCGAAGGCGACGTTCGCCACCCGCACCATGCGATGGGGCGGCGTGATCCTGGCACTGTTCGTCGTCTGGCACGTGCTGGATCTCACGGTGGGCGCCGTCAACCCCGACTTCGAGGCCGGCAAGCCCTACCACGACGTGGTTGTCGACTTCCAGGTCTGGTGGGTCAACGTGATCTACCTGGTGGCCGTGGGCATGGTCGGCCTGCACATCAACCACGGTTTCTGGAGTGCCGCGCAGACGCTCGGCATCAACCGGCCCTCCCGCGACCGCGCCCTCAAGGCTATCGGCTCGACCCTCGCCGCCGTGATCACGGCGGGTTTCGCGATGGTTCCCATCGCCGTGATGACAGGACTCGTGAGCTGACATGATCGAGTACACCGTCGGCGACCCGATCGCCGACACGAAGGCACCCACAGGACCCATCGAGGACCGCTGGGACACCCGCAGGTTCGACGCGAAACTGGTCAACCCCGCGAACCGGCGCCGGCACCGGATCATCGTGGTGGGCACCGGACTCGCGGGTGGTTCGGCGGGCGCGACGCTGGCCGAGCAGGGCTACCACGTGATCCAGTTCTGCTTCCAGGACTCCCCTCGCCGCGCGCACTCGGTCGCCGCGCAGGGCGGCATCAACGCGGCGAAGAACTACCGCAACGACGGCGACTCGGTGCGCCGACTGTTCTACGACACGGTCAAGGGCGGTGACTTCCGCTCCCGCGAGTCGAACGTGCACCGGTTGGCCGAGATCTCCGTGCAGATCATCGACCAGGCCGTCGCGCAGGGAGTGCCGTTCGCCCGCGAGTACGGCGGTCTGCTGGACACCCGCTCCTTCGGCGGTGTCCAGGTGCAGCGCACCTTCTACGCCAGGGGCCAGACCGGTCAGCAACTGCTGTTGGGTGCGTACCAGGCGCTGTCGCGGCAGATCGACGCCGGCAACGTGGAGATGCACCCGCGCACCGAGATGCTGGACCTGATCGTGGTCGACGGCAAGGCACGCGGGATCGTCGCGCGCGATCTGGTCACCGGCCGGATCGAGACCCACCTCGCGGACGCGGTCGTGCTCGCGACGGGCGGCTACGGCAACCTCTTCTACCTGTCCACCAACGCGAAGGGCTCCAACGCCAGCGCGATCTGGCGGGCCCACAAGCGCGGCGCCTACCTGGCCAACCCCTGCTACACGCAGATCCACCCGACCTGCATCCCGCGCTCGGGCGAGCACCAGTCGAAGCTGACCCTGATGAGCGAGTCGCTGCGCAACGACGGCCGGATCTGGGTGCCGAAGCGGTCCGGCGACAGCCGCCCGCCGAACCAGATCCCGGAGAACGAGCGGGACTACTACCTGGAACGGATGTATCCCAGCTTCGGCAACCTCGTGCCGCGCGACATCGCGTCGCGCGCCGCCAAGAACCAGTGCGACGCGGGCAACGGTGTCGGACCGGGCGGGTTCGGTGTCTACCTCGACTTCGCCGACGCCATCGAACGTCTCGGGCGGCCCGCGATCGAGGCGCGCTACGGCAACCTCTTCGACATGTACGCGCGCATCACCGCGGAGGACCCGTACGAGGTCCCGATGCGCATCTACCCGGCGATCCACTACACGATGGGTGGTCTGTGGGTCGACTACGACCTGCAGAGCACCGTCCCCGGGCTGTTCGTCATCGGCGAGGCGAACTTCTCCGACCACGGCGCCAACCGGCTCGGCGCGTCCGCGCTGATGCAGGGACTCGCGGACGGCTACTTCGTGCTGCCCACGACGATCAACGACTACATCGCGCGCGGCGGTTTCGACGAGGTCCCCGCCGACCATCCCGTGGTCGCGCAGGTCGAGTCGGAGGTGACCGACCGGATCGACCGGCTGCTGTCGGTGCGCGGCACCAGGACCGTCGACTCCTTCCACCGCGAACTGGGCACGCTGATGTGGGAGCACTGCGGGATGGCCCGCAACGAGGGCGGCCTGCGCAAGGCGATCGAGCGGATTCCCGAGCTACGGGCGGAGTTCTGGCGTTCGGTCGTGGTTCCCGGCACGGGCGAGGCGCTCAACCAGGAACTGGAGAAGGCCAACCGGGTCGCGGACTTCCTGGAGTTCGGCGAACTGCTGCTGCTCGACGCGCTGGAACGCGAGGAGTCCTGCGGCGGGCACTTCCGCGAGGAGAGCCAGACCCCCGACGGCGAGGCGATGCGCG
>DATAZN010000503.1:0-6955 GCA_036272035.1 Mycobacterium sp.
CCAGCCGTCGGTGGTGTGCTGCGCCAGCGAGCACATCGAGGCCATGATCGTGTCGACCGGTCGATGCGTCTGGATCACCAGGGCGTCGGGGTACGTCTGCATCAACGCGTCGAGTGCGAACAGGTGGCTCGGGTTCTTCAGCACCCACCGCTTGTCGGCATCGTTGAGCCCGATCAATTGAAGATTCTTGCGGTGCCGCTGATACGCAGGCGTCCAGTCCTGTTGCGCCAACCACTTCGAGTAGCTCGGCAAGTGCGCCAATGTCTCATAGGACACCGAATGCAGCGACTGACGCAGCAGCTGCCAGCATTCCTCGAGCTCGTAGGCGGCCATGAAATGCAGGCCGGTGTAACCGGGGTTGTCCTCATGGTGCTGAGTGAACTGGGCGTCGAGCTGGCGATACAACGGATGGGATTCCCAGGTGTCGCGCGGCGGACGCGGCTGCGGGAATTCGGCCAGCCACATGTGCAGACCCTGCGCGGTCGGGTCGGCGCCGAGCAGCCGATGCAGCGCCGTGGTGCCGGTGCGCACCAGCCCGGTGACGAATATGGGTCGCTTGACGGCGACCTCAGCGTGTTGCGGATACTGCTTCCACGCGGATTCCGACAACAGCCGGGCTACCAGGGCGCCGCGCAAGAAGAACCGATTCATCTTGCTGCCCAACACCGTAAGGCCGGCTTCCTGCCGGTAGGAGTCCAGCAGCACACCCAGCGCTTCGCGGTAGTTGTCGTTGTCGACGCCGAAGTCGTCGAGCCCGGTCAGCTTGGTGGCCGAGGCATGCAACTCGTCGATGCTCGCAATGTCGGTGCGTTCGGCCATCAGGTGTGGTACTCGCCGCAGTTGACGTCGAGCGTCTGCCCGCTGATGCCGCTGGACAGATCACTGGCCATGAACATGATCGCCGACGCCACTTCGTCCTCGGTGGGCAGTCGCTTGAGGTCGGAGTTCGCCGCGGTGGCCTGATAGATCTGGTCTGCGGTGGTGCCGTACTTGCCCGCTTGGTGCTCGAAGTAGGCCTGCAGCGTCTCGCCCCAGATATAACCGGGTGCAACGGAATTGACGCGGATACCTTTCTCGCCGAGTTCGGTGGCCAACGACTGCGACATCGACAGCAGCGCCGACTTGGCCATCTTGTACGCGCCGTACTTCGCCTGCGAGTGCCGCAACACCATCGAGTTGACATTGACGACCGAACCATTCGACTGTTCCAGCGCCGGTGTGAAGGCCTGGATCAGACGCAACGCGCCGAGCGCACTGAGTTCGATCGCGTCGCGGATATGCTGGAAACTGGTGCCGGCCAACGGTTTCATCGACGGCACCCGGAATGCGTTGTTGATCAGCACATCAACTTTGCCGAAGTGTGCGGTGACAGATTCGACGAGGGCGGCAACGTCGTCATCATCGGTGATGTCCGCACGCACCGCCAACGTGTTGTGCCCGGCGTCATTGAGCTTGGCGGCGAGATCTTCCAAGCGTTCAACTGTCCGCGCAGCCAGCACCAACTCGGCGCCATCGCGCGCACACCGATGCGCCAGCGTGGTGCCAAGGCCCGGGCCGACGCCGCTGATCACGATTACCTTTTTCTCGAGCATTCCGGTCATGGCTATCCCAACATCCTGGCTGCAATTTGCTGTTGGCGCAACGCGATTCGGGTACGCCAGTCGTCGTCAGAGATCTTATTGTGGTCAAAGTGCGGCAAGGAAGCCGGTAGTGCATCGACGTTCACCAACTCGACGCTCGGGCCGTCAGCCTCGGTGAGTTGGCGCGACACCCGCTGCCAGCGGAACTGCAGGAAGCCGCGGCGGTGTCCCAGCGTTTCGACCCAGTTGGTGACGCCGGGATTCTGATCGGCGACCACGATGCGGATCTTGCCGTCCGGATCCGCTTGCACCTGAGTGTTGTTCAGCGACGTCTGATGGTTGATGTAGTCCAGCGAGATGTACCACAGGCTGCCCAGCTGGAACCCGAGGTACGGCGCATCGGTCACCGGCAGCGTGATGATCAGAGCCTGATCGGGCCGCAGGTCGAAATGTCCGACCGACGAATACTGCGTCGCCAAACCGCCGGGCGTCAGGCGCGGTGCGACCATGGTGTTGACCGGGATGTCGAGATAGAACCACTGTGGAAATTGCAGCCAGGTCTTGATGCGGTTGACGAGTTGTTTTCCCGTTGTCGCGTAACGCTTTTCGATGGCGGCGCGGGTCAAGGGAGGCGGCGCGGTGCCGGCGGTGTCCGATCGCGAGATGGACAGCGTCCCCCGCCGCGCCGCCCAGTCACCGTAGACCTCTCGGATCACCAACTGACCGAGGCTGGTGGGCCGGACCTGCCATTGGAAGCTGCCGTCGGCGGCGATCTCGAGCTCGCGGTCGTCGAACGCCGCCTGGCTGGCGGGCACGTTGTCTTCGGTGTATTCGCCGCCGAGCAGCTGGAAACTGAGATCCGTTGTGCTGCCGCGAACCCCGGTGACCAGGTAGTCGTGGTTTGGTTGCACCCGGCAGCCGAAGTAGAGGGTGTCTGGGTTGTCCAGGCCCATCTTGGTGAAGGGGCCGGTGCCCGAGAGCAACATCGGGTGATCGCGGTCGTAGTCGAACACCATGTGCTCGCAGGCCGCCACGCAACCGGCGAGGTATTGCAGCCCCTCCAGCAGGTCGGCTTCGGTCTCGATATGTGGTGCTGCGGCGACGAGTTCTTCGGCCTGGGCAATGGCGTCGGTTAGCGGCTGGGAAAACACGACTCGACGCTAGAACGTGTTCTAGTTTTCGTCAACAAGCGAACAGATCGCGTGTTGTCGAGGGTGCTCGCAGATGAGGCCCGCTCGCTATCTCGCTACGGCGCGCACTGCTGCGACAAATCGATCAGATGTCGCCGCACGTCGGGGTGCCGATTGAGGTAGTCGATGACGTTGGGGCCGCCGCCCTCGGCCTCTGATCTGGCCTGCAGCTCCTGGTGCACGTCGGGATGCCGCTTTAGGTACGAGTCAATGGAATTACCCACGGTCTGATCGCATTGTGCACTCGCCACAGGCAACGCAATGAGCGTCGCGGCCGAGGCACTCAGCAGGCCACCAGCAAGCAGACCAAACAGTCCGCGGCGAAGGGGCCTCGGGGTTCGGGAAGTCATGGTCATCGGATTGCTCCTTAGGGCACCGGCTCTTGCTTCGATGTACTAATCGAGGGTACCCGCGACAGCGTTACCGCTGCCTTTGCTGAAGCTGTGAGGCTAGTGTGTGACGGCGTCCTGCCCGCTCGCGGCCTGCTCGCGCTTGATCTCCAGCGCGATGTCGATGAGCTGGTCTTCCTGACCACCGATGAGCTTGCGCTGCCCGGCTCGGTGCAACAGTAGGTGGGCCGGAACGCCATAGCGCTCCGACTGGCGAACGGCGTGCTTGAGGAAGCTGGAGTAGACCCCCGAGTAGCCCATGATCAGCGCGTTGCGGTCGAGTATGCATTCGGCCGGCATGGCCGGTGCGACCACCTCTTCAGCGGCGTCGGCGATGTCAAAGAAGTCGATCCCGGTCTTGACGCCGATCTTGTCGAACACCCCGATCAGCGCCTCGACCGGCGCGTTACCTGCACCAGCTCCGAAGCGGCGGCACGACCCGTCGATCTGCTTGGCGCCGGCCCGAACGGCCTCCACCGAGTTGGCCACACCCAGCCCGAGATTCTCGTGCCCGTGGAAACCCACCTGGGCGTCGTCGCCGAGTTCAGCGACCAACGCCGCGACCCGATCGCTCACCGCGTCCAGGACCAGCGCCCCGGCCGAGTCGACGACGTAGACGCACTGGCAGCCGGCGTCGGCCATGATGCGGGCCTGCGCCGCCAGTTTCTCCGGCGGAATGGTGTGGGACATCATCAGGAACCCGACGGTTTCCAGGCCCAACTCGCGGGCCAGCCCGAAGTGCTGGATCGAGACGTCGGCCTCTGTGCAGTGAGTCGCGATCCGGCAGATCGAGCCGCCGTTGTTCTGCGCCTCTTTGATGTCTTCCTTGGTGCCTACGCCAGGCAGCATCAGGAAGGCGATCTTGGCCTCTTTGGCGGTCTCAGCGGCGAGCTTGATCAGCTCCTGCTCGGGCGTCTTAGAGAACCCGTAGTTGAAGCTCGAGCCACCCAGCCCGTCGCCGTGCGTCACCTCGATGACCGGCACGCCCGCGTTGTCGAGCGCGGCCACGATGGCACCGACCTCGTCCTTGGTGAACTGGTGGCGTTTGTGGTGAGAGCCGTCGCGCAGGGACGTGTCGGTCATCCGGACGTCCCAGATTGGGTTGAAGAAGATGTCGCTCATGCCTTCGCTCCTCCCGCAGCCGCGGACAGGGATTCTTTGGCGATTTCCTCGCCGACCTTGGTGGCCGCCGCGGTCATGATGTCAAGGTTGCCCGCATAGGGCGGCAGGTAATCGCCGGCGCCCTCGACCTCGACGAATGTGGTGACCAGAGCCTGACCTCCCGAGTGCACCGACGGGTCGTCGAACTGGGGGTCGTTGAGCATCCGGTAGCCCGGCACGTACGTCTGCACCTCGGCGACGACGTCGCGGATCGACTGGGTGATCGCGTCCCGGTCGGCGTCTTCGGGGATCGCGCAGAAGATGGTGTCGCGCATGATCATCGGGGGGTCGGCCGGGTTCAGGATGATGATCGCCTTGCCGCGCTTGGCGCCGCCGATGGTCTGAACACCACGCGACGTGGTCTTGGTGAACTCGTCGATGTTGGCCCGGGTGCCCGGGCCGGCCGACGACGACGACACCGACGCGACGATCTCGGCGTAGGGCACCTCCACGACGCGGGAGACCGCGTAGACGATGGGGATGGTCGCCTGTCCACCACAGGTGATCATGTTGACGTTCGGCGCGTCGAGGTGCTCGCGCAGGTTCGCCGGCGGGATCACCGCCGGGCCGACCGCGGCGGGCGTCAGGTCGATGGCCCGGATGCCCGCGGCTTCATACTTCGGCGCCGCATCCCGGTGGACGTAGGCGCTGGTCGCCTCGAAAACCATGTCGGGCTTCTCGGACTGCGCCAGCAACCAATCGACACCTTCGTGGGTGGTCTCCAGCCCCAGCTTGCGAGCCCGAGCCAAACCTTCGCTCTCCGGGTCGATGCCCACCATCCAGCGCGGTTCCAGCCACTCCGAGCGCAGCAGCTTGTAGAGCAAATCGGTGCTGATATTGCCCGATCCGACGATGGCCACACTGGGTTTTTTCAGCCGAGCCTGCGACCCCATGGACGCTCCTTTACTCGAAAGACAATCGGACGGACCCAAGGCCGTCGAAATCTGCGACGAAGTTGTCGCCGGGGCGGGCGTCGATGGCTCGGGTACACGAACCGGGCAACACGATGTCGCCGGCCCGAAGCCGCACCCCAAAGCTTTCCACCTTGCGGGCCAGCCACGCCACCGCGGTCACTGGGTTTCCCAGCACCGCGTCGCTGCGACCCTCGGCCACCACGTCGCCGTTCGACGTCAGCACCGCGTCGATGGACTTGATATCGATGTCGGCCGGCGCGACCCGCGCCGCGCCCAACACGAAACCCGCAGACGACGCATTGTCGGCGATGGTGTCGCAGAGTGCGATCTTCCAGTCGGTGATCCTGGTGTCGATCAGTTCGATGGACGGCACGAACGCTTCGGTCGCGGCCAGCACATCGTCTTCGGTGCAGTTCGCGCCGGGCAGGTCGTGGGCCAGGATGAAGCCGACCTCGACTTCCACCCGCGGGTAGAGGTACTTGTTCGCCTTGACCGGGACGTCCTCGAAGACCTGCATCTCGTCGAGCAGGTGCCCGTAGTCCGGCTCGTCGACACCCATCATCTGCTGCATCGCCAGCGACGACAGGCCCACTTTGTGGCCCACCACCCGGGCGCCCTCGGCGACCCGCTGGCGGATGTTGATCAGCTGGATCTCGTAGGCGTCGACCACATCGATCTCGGGGTGCCCGGCCGTCAGCGGCGCGATCGGTTGGCGGCTCCGCTCGGCCTGCGCGAGGTCGGCGGCCAACTCGTCCTGGGCGGCTACCGAGATCATTTCGCCGAAGTCCCCTCACTCGTTTGACCGGGGCAGTAGCGCCCGGCCCCGGCAATTCTATAACGTGTTCTACATGACAGCTCAGGAGTTCGACGTCGTCGTGGTCGGAAGCGGCGGCGCCGGCATGGTGGCTGCCCTTGCTGCCGCCCACCGGGGTCTCTCGACAATAGTCATCGAGAAGGCCGCCCATTACGGCGGCTCCACCGCACGCTCCGGCGGCGGTGTGTGGATTCCCAACAACGAAATCTTGCAGCGCGACGGGGTCAAGGACACCGCGCAAGCAGCCCGCACGTATCTGCACGGAATCATCGGTGACGTCGTCGAAGCGCAGCGGATCGACACCTACCTCGAGCGCGGCCCCGAGATGCTGTCGTTTGTGCTGAAGCACTCGCCGCTGAGGATGTGCTGGGTGCCGCAATACGCCGACTACTACCCTGAAGCCCCGGGTGGTCGGGCCGGTGGCCGTTCCATCGAACCGAAGCCGTTCAACGCAAGGAAGCTCGGTGCCGATCTGCCAGGGCTGGAACCGCCGTACGGCAAGGTCCCGCTCAACGTCGTTGTGATGCAACAGGATTACGTGCGATTGAACCAGCTCAAGCGTCATCCGCGCGGCGTGCTGCGCAGCCTCAAGGTCGGTGCACGCACGATCTGGGCCAAGGCGACCGGTCAGAACCTGGTCGGCATGGGACGCGCGCTGATCGCACCGCTCCGGATCGGTCTCCAGAAGGCAGGTGTCCCGGTACAGCTCAACACCGCGCTGACCGACCTCTACGTTGAGGACGGGGCAGTCCGCGGCGTCTATGTACGCGACACCGAACAGTCGGAAGCCGCTGAGTCACAACTTATTCGAGCCCGAAAGGCAGTGATTCTCGGCAGCGGCGGGTTCGAGCACAACGAGCAGATGCGGGTCAAGTACCAGCGTGCGCCGATCACCACCGAGTGGACG
>DATAZN010000504.1:0-11322 GCA_036272035.1 Mycobacterium sp.
GAACTCGAAGCCGCAGAGATGGGCGAAGTAGCCCAGGCACTGGTGTCCCGCGTTGAGCATTCGCAGTTTCATCAGCTCGTACGGGCGGACGTCGTCGACCACCAGCACGCCCGCCTTCTCCAGTGGCGGTCGGCCATCAGCGAAGTCGTCTTCCAGAACCCAGGCGCTGAACGGCTCGGCCACCACTGGCCAGCGGTCGTTCACACCGAAGTCGCGCCGCACTTCCGCAGCCATCTCCAAAGTCGTTGCCGGGGTGATCCGGTCGACCATCGAACTCGGAAACCGGACGTGTTCAGCCACCCACTCGGCCAGACTTGGATCTCGGCGTTCGGCATTGGCGAGCACGGTGCGCCCTGCGACTTCACCATTGTTCTCGATGTTGTCGCAGGACACGATCGTCGGGGCGGGGATACCTCGGTCGCGACGCCTGGCGAGCGCCTCGCTGATCAACGAGAACGCGGGCCCGTCGGGATCGCGGTATCCGCCTTCGGTGATGGTCAGCGAAATGATCCGGGTGGACGGCGCGCCAAGCACCTCCAACGCCGACTCCGGATCGTCGGGCGCGTAGCGGTAGTCGATGATCGAGCCGATCACCTGTGCATCCCGGCTGCCGTCGGGGTTTTCCAGGATCAGCGTGTAGAGCCCGTCCTGATCGGTCAGTACGTCGCGCATGGTCCAGTCGGCGGGCATCACCCCCACGCCGCAGATGCCCCACTCATGCGCCACGCCGTGCTGCAGCAGCAGGTTGATGTACGCGGCCTGATGCGCCCTATGGAAGTGGCCGGCTCCGATGTGCGCGATCCCGACGCTGACGGTGCCGCGGTCATATTTCGGCGCGTCGATCGGCAGGCTTTTCAGCGTTGAGTTATTGAGATCCATTGCATCAGGCACGATTGCACAACTCCTTCCGGGTCGAGGCCCGAATCGTCATTGCTGAATGACGATGCCTATGTCAGCGGGAACCTCCACCTGTCACGGTCGACAGCATCAGGGCGTCGGCCAGTGCGCGCCACGAATCGGTGATCGCGACTGCGCCAGCGTCGATCAATTCCGCAGTGCGATGGCGTCGTTCGTCGGCCGGCACGAACATGACGTTTCCGACGGTGAGGTAACCGGCCGCAACCGCCGATTTGACACCGGGCACCGAGTCCTCCACGGCCAGGCCCTGATGAGCTTCGACCCCGAGCACCCGGCCGGCATGCATATAGACCGCTGGGTCGGGCTTGCTCGTCGGCACCGGCAGCGAATCTTCGGCGCTGAAGCGCAGGTCCGCCGGGATGAGCGGATCGAGGCCGGCCGCGGTGAACGACGCCTTCAGTCGTGCGATGGCACTGGAGCTGACTGCTGCCATCGCGTACCGCGATGCCAGAGCCTGCAATGGCTGAAGTACTTCCGGATCCGGCTTCAGCGTGACGGCCAGATGCGCGGTGACCTGTTCGCGCTCTTGGCGCACCCACTGCTCGAGCTCATCGGCGGTCAACGCGCGACCGCCGGCCACGTCGCTGTCCGAGGCCACCACAGCGTCGGGACGCCCATCGGCGAGCGCCTTCTCGAACGGAACTCCGCTCAGCACCGCCAGGTCGGTGGCGGTGCTGCGAAAGTTCTTGCCGACGGCCTTCTTACGCAGCTCGTCGCCGCTCAGCGGCGACGAGACGTCGAACCTGGCCAGGAAGCGAGTGGTCACCTCGGCCGAGGCGTCGAATGCCGGCGCCTCGGAGGGGAACAGGTTGTCGTCGGCGTCCAACAGCAATGTTGTGATGTGCGCAGGGAACGGGCACACAAACTCGAGGGGCTGGTTCATGACACCATCAGCTCCCGCGTGTTGTCCCGCAGCGCGTGGCGCAGCGCGGGTGTCACACCGTGCTCGTCGATGTCGGTAATCATCTCGCGCAGCCGGTCGGTAAATCCAGGGATCATCCGAAGTTCGGCGAAGATCTCATGCCGCAGCAGCGGACCGGGGTCGTTGGCGCCCGTGGTCGCCAGCTTGGTCAGCAGTTCTTTCTGCGGGTCGTCGACGCGAATCGGGCGGCCCTCGAGGTCGTAGCCGCGCAGGTACCTGGCCCACCCGGCGAGGGCGACCATCAGCAGGGTGTGCGGTCGGTCCTGCTCGATCGCCTCATGCAGGGAGGGCAGCAGGAACGACGCGATCTTCTCCGATCCCCGGCGTGCCAATCGTGACAACTGGTCGCTCATTTGGGGATTGCTGAGCCGCGAGAGCAGCGTGTCGCGATATTCGGGAGTGTTCATCCCGGGTACCGGGGGCAGCAGCGGCTGGATCTCGTCGCGCATGAGCTGCTCGACGTAATCGAAGATGACCTCGTCACCCATCGCCTCATCGGTGCGCTGGTAGCCGGCCAGCATGGCCAGACATGACATCGCGATATGAGTTCCGTTGAGCAGACGGGTCTTTACCAACTTGTGGTCGCTGACGTCGGCAACGAACTGGGCGCCGACTTCGTCCAGCGGCGGGCGACCGTCGCTGAAGCTGTCCTCGATGACCCACTGGCAGTACGGCTCGGTGAGTACCGGCCACTTGTCGGCAATCCCGAATTCCTGCTGAACGAATTCCCGCTCCGACTCCGACGTCTGAGGGGTGATTCGATCCACCATGGTCGACGGGAAAGCGACGTAGGCATCGATCCAACGGGCCAGCCCGGGGTTCTTCAACGCGGCGAACGACACCAACGCGGTCCGCGCAGCCGCAGTGTTGTCGGGGATGTTGTCGCAGCACATCACCGTGAACGGTGCGGTGCCGGCGCGACGACGCGAATCCAGCGCCTCGGTCAGGTACCCCCACGCGGTGACATAGCTGCCCGAGTTGATGAGGTCGGCCCGCACATCGGGGTGGCTGGCGTCGAACTCGCGGGTGACCGGGTCGAGGAAGTACCCATTGCCGGTGATGGTCAGGCTGACGATGCGGGTGCGGGGGTCGGCCAGCGCGGCACGGACCGCTGCACCGTCGTTCGGCGCGTAGTGGACGGAGCCGATCGATCCGACCACCCGGGCCGTCTCGCCTTCGTGACCGCGCTCCACGACGGTGTAGAGCCCGTCCTGGGCAGAGAGCACATCTTTGACGTCGCGGGAGCGCAGGCTGACGCCCGTCACCCCCCACTGTTTGGAAATGCCCGAGCCGGCAAGGTCATCGAAGTAGACGGCTTGATGGGCGCGGTGAAAGTTGCCCGCACCGATGTGTACAACACCGCGTTGCAGGGTAGACCGGTCGTAAGTTGGCACGTCGATTCGCTGCGAATGCAGTTGGAGGGTGTGATTACTGAGCGGAACTCCGGCGCTTGGCCGCCAAGGAATTATTTTTCGCATTCTCTCCCCGTGCCCACACGTCAGGCCTACTTAAACGTTTTAGTGGGTTACGTCACGGTGATCCGAGTCACGAATGGCCCGCCGCCCACCAAAAGAGGTGGTGAGACGTGCTTATCGGCGGCGTAGGTTGACACCATGGCGCCGCGGGTGAAGTTGACCAACGCTGACAAGGTGTTGTACCCCGCCGCCGGAACCACCAAAGCCGACATCTTCGATTATTACGTCCGTGTTTCCGAAGTGATGGTGCCGCACATCGCCGGACGGGCGGCCACCCGTAAGCGATGGCCCAACGGAGTGGAGCAGTCCTCGTTTTTCGAAAAGCAGCTTGCCGCTTCGGCGCCGGAGTGGCTGGCGCGCGGCAGCATCACGCACCGATCGGGCACGACGACCTACCCGATCATCGACAGCGTCGACGGTTTGGCTTGGATCGCGCAGCAAGCCGCGTTGGAAGTGCATGTGCCGCAATGGCGTTTCGCTGCCGAGTGGACGCGTAAGGGCGAGCAACTCAAGCCGGGCCCGGCAACCCGCCTGGTGTTCGATCTCGACCCGGGTGAGGGCGTGACGATGGCTCAGCTCGCCGAGGTGGCCCGCGCCGTCCGAGATTTGATCGCCGACATTGGGCTGACCACGTTTCCGCTGACCAGCGGAAGTAAGGGCCTGCACCTCTACAGTCCGCTGGACAAGCCGGTGAGTAGCCGCGGCGCGGTGGTACTGGCCAAACGCGTTGCCCAGCAACTGGAAACGGCGATACCCAAGCTGGTCACCGCCACGATGACCAAAAGCTTGCGGGCCGGCAAGGTGTTCGTGGACTGGAGCCAGAACAACGGCTCGAAGACCACCATCGCGCCGTATTCACTGCGGGGACGCGAGTATCCGACCGTCGCGGCGCCACGAAGCTGGGAGGAACTCGACGACAAGAAGCTGCGCCAGCTTCGCTATGACGAAGTGCTCAAGAGGGTCGAGCGGGACGGAGATCTGCTGGCGCCGTTGGACGCCGACGTGCGGACCCCCGATCGGCTGACCAAATACCGCAGCATGCGCGACGCGGGGAAAACACCCGAGCCGGTACCCAGCACCAAACCGGCTGCCGGCCATGGCAATACCTTCGTGATCCAGGAGCATCACGCTCGCCGGCTGCACTACGACTTCCGGCTCGAACGCGACGGCGTGCTGGTGTCGTGGGCCGTGCCGAAAAATCTACCCGAGACCACCGCGGTCAATCACCTGGCGGTCCACACCGAAGACCATCCACTGGAGTACGGCGGCTTCGAGGGCAGCATTCCGAAGGGGGAGTACGGCGGCGGCAAGGTGATCATCTGGGATTCCGGCACCTACGACACCGAGAAGTTCCGCGACGACGGTGAGAAGGGTGAGGTCATCGTCACGCTGCACGGTCAACGAATCTCAGGGCGCTACGCGCTGATTCAGACCAACGGCGACCAGTGGCTTGCACACCGGATGAAAGACCAGCACGTCTTCGACTTCGACGAGCTGGCCCCCATGCTGGCCACCCACGGTTCGGTGACCGACCTGAAATCCTCGCAATGGGCGTTCGAAGCCAAGTGGGACGGCTACCGGCTGCTGGTCGAGGCGGACCACGGTGAAGTACGGCTGCGATCGCGCAGTGGACGCGACATCACCAAGGAATTCCCCCAATTGGGCGCTCTCGCAGATGAACTCACTGACCATCATGCCGTACTTGACGGAGAGGTCGTCGCACTCGACGCATCTGGTGTGCCCAGATTCTCCGAGATGCAGAACAGGGCGCGCGCGACCCGAATCGAGTTTCGGGCATTCGACCTGCTGTACCTGGACGGGCGCTCGCTATTGCGGGCCACATACCGCGACCGGCGAAAATTGCTGGAAACACTTGCTTCCGGTGGCGGTCTCAACGTTCCGGACTTGCTGCCCGGAGACGGAGCCGAGGCGCTCGACTATTCGCGAAAGCAGCAGTGGGAAGGCGTCATCGCCAAGAAGCGTGACTCGAGCTATCAGCCGGGCCGTCGCTCGGCGTCCTGGATCAAGGACAAATACTGGAATACCCAGGAAATCGTCATCGGCGGCTGGCGCGCCGGCGAGGGTGGGCGCAGCAGCGGGATCGGCTCGCTGTTGATGGGTATTCCCGGCGCCGATGGACTGCGTTTCGTCGGGCGGGTCGGCACCGGCTTCACCGAACGCGACCTGGCGAAGTTGAAGAAGACGCTGGCGCCGCTGCACACCGACGAATCCCCCTTCGATGCAAGGCTTTCCACTCAAGACGCGAAGGGCGTGACGTTCGTGAAGCCGACATTGGTCGGCGAAGTCCGCTACAGCGAATGGACGTCGGACGGCCGGCTGCGTCAACCCAGCTGGCGTGGGCTACGGCCCGACAAAGAGCCCGGCGAGGTAGTCAGGGAGTAGGAAGCTTCGATTGCTTCCTGCAAGCCCCGGGTCGCCAGCTCGTCGGCCAACTCGTTGTCGGCGACTCCCGAGTGCCCTTTCACCCAAAACCATTCGACCTGGTGCTGTGAGCAGGCCAGCTGAAGCCGTTGCCAGAGGTCGACATTCTTCACCGGCTGCTTCGCGGCGGTCTTCCAGCCGTTGCGCTCCCAGCCGAGCACCCACTTGGTGATGCCGTTCCGGACATATGTGCTGTCGGTGTAGAGGTGCACGGTCACGGGTCGGGTGAGTGCCTCCAGTGCCATGATCGGTGCGGTCAATTCCATTCGGTTGTTGCTTGTCTCGCCGGAGTCTCCGCCGCACATCTCGCGGACGTGCCGACGTTGGCGCAGCACCGCTCCCCAGCCGCCGGGCCCGGGGTTCGGCCGGCACCCGCCGTCGGTGTGGATGATCACGACGTCGTTGGCGGACTCGGAGCACTCGATCACGCGCCGAGGATAGGCTGAGCATCCGGTAGCCACCTCCACGACACGCCTCAGCAATCGCGAATGTGGGCCGAGATCATCGTGGACCGAACCGAAATCCCGAGCTTGTGATGCCGGAGCGTCGTGATCCGGCGTCCGGGTTGCACCGCATCCTTGACCGGCGCTGTGCAATCACCGAAGTAGGCGGCGGTCGCGTCGATGTCCGCAACGACGTACGTGATCCCCCAGAGCGTGGATGGACCCTCGCTTACAGTCTCGGGCGAACCGACGACTTCGATGATCAGCTCCCCGGCCCGAAAAAAGATCTGGCGCATTGGTCGTCCGCCGAGTTGGCCGTCCCGCTCCCGGCGCGCTTCGACACCGATAGTGGCCAGCGATTCAACCGTTCGGCGCAGGTCAGGTGACAGCAGCACCACGTGGTCGATGGCGAGGACGCCGTTCGCGTGCCCGGCCGGCGTCGCAGCGACCGCGTCTGACCTCGTCGTCGGGATGCCATCGACGTCATGGAGCGAGCCGTCCGACGACAGGCCGCGCAACGACCACCCGACGATGCCGGTGCCGCGGCCACCCCCAGCCAACCGGATGCGAACGCCGCCGACCCGGCAGATGGCATCGGTGTCAACGCTGAACCCGGCTTGTACCCAGGCGTCCGCCGGGTCGGCGACCTCGAATTCGTCGACGGTGACGTTATCCGCGCGTTCGTTAACCCTCATGTCGCCTCCGAATATTGCACACTCGAATGAACCATCTCCGCCATTTGTACGAGAGGACTGAATCACAATGCGGTGGGTAACCTTTCGAGACGACAGCGGTCAGCGGATCGGAGTGCTCTCCGGTGACGGCGAGACGATCCATCCACTGACACCGGGCGTGAGCCTGCTGGATCTGATCGGGCGCGGCGCTGCCGTACTGCATGAGGCGGGGGAGCAGGCGCTCCGATCGGCGCCCACTGCGCGCCTGGACCAGGTGACGTTGATGGCGCCGATTCCGCGGCCGCCGTCGATTCGTGATTCGCTGTGCTTCCTCGACCACATGCGCAACTGCCAGGCCGCGATGGGCGGCGGCCGGGTGCTCAAGGACACCTGGTACCGGATCCCAGCCTTCTATTTCGCCTGCCCGTCAACCGTTCTCGGGCCCTACGACGACGCCCCGATGGCGCCCGGAAGTGTTTGGCAGGACTTCGAATTGGAGATCGCCGCGGTGATCGGGACCGCGGGCAAAGACCTGTCGGTCGCCGACGCGGAACGGTCGATCGTCGGGTACATGATCTTCAACGACTGGTCCGCACGTGATCTGCAGCAACTGGAAGGTCAACTGGCGATCGGCCAGGCCAAGGGAAAAGACGGCGGCGTCACACTGGGCCCGTATCTGGTGACGCCCGACGAACTCGAGCCCTACCGTCGCGACGGCAGGTTAAGCCTGGACGTGACCGCGCTCGTCAATGACGAGGTGATCGGTTCGGGATCGACCGCACAGATGGATTGGAGCTTCGCCGAGATCATCGCCTACGCCTCGCGCGGCGTAATGCTCAATCCGGGCGATGTTTTCGGTTCCGGAACGGTGCCGACCTGCACGCTGGTCGAACACCTCGACCCGACGGCGCCGGAGTCTTTTCTCGGCTGGCTGCACGACGGCGACGTCGTCACGTTGCGAGTGGAAGGCCTCGGCGAGACGCGCCAGACCGTACGGAAAACCGCTGCGCCGCAACCACTACCGGCCCGGCCCAATCCGGATGCCGCGCCTGCGGCCAAGCGGGTGAATCCGGCACCGGCAAAGATTCCCTACACCCGCGGGTTGCATGAGGTCGGCGACCGAGTGTGGGCCTGGATGCTGCCGGACGGCGGCTTCGGCTGGAGCAACGCGGGCCTGGTCGCCGGCGATGGCGCGTCACTGCTGGTGGACACGCTGTTCGACCTGCCTCTGACCCGAGAGATGCTGGCCGCGATGACGCCCATCACCGACCAGGCGCCCATCACCGACGCATTGATCACCCATTCCAACGGCGACCACACCCACGGCAACCAATTGCTGGATACCTCGGTGCGGGTGATCGCCGCCACGGGCACCGCCGAGGAGATCGAGCACGGGATGGCGCCCGAGATGCTGGTGATGGCGCAGACCGCTGATCTGGGGCCCGTCGCTACGCCATACCTGCGAGAACGGTTCGGGCCGTTTGATTTCGGCGGCATCACAGTGCGCAATGCCGATCAGACGTTCGACGACCGACTCACCGTCGAGGTTGGCGGCCGGGTGGTGGAGCTGCTGAATCTGGGGCCAGCACATACCGCCGCGGATTCGGTCGTGCACGTGCCCGACGCCGGGGTGCTGTTCGCCGGGGACCTGCTGTTCATCGGTTGCACCCCGATCGTCTGGGCGGGGCCGCTCGCCAATTGGGTCGCGGCCTGTGACGCGATGATTGCGCTGGATGCGCCGACGGTGGTGCCTGGCCACGGCCCGATCACCGATGGGGACGGAATCCGCGCGGTGCGCGGGTATCTCGTCCACATTGCCGAGCAAGCTGAAGCCGCTTACCGCAAGGGTCTGTCATTTGTGGAGGCGGCCGACACCATCGATCTCCGCGAGTACGCGAGCTGGCTGGATGCCGAACGCGCGGTCATCAACGTCTACACGCGCTATCGGGAACTCGACTCGGACACACCGCAACTACCCGCAATGGGGTTGCTGGCCATGCAGGCCGAGTGGCTGGCCAAGCGCTCGTAGGTCGCGCTTACCGCCGTATCGCCCGAACGAAACCGATCGACGCAGGCGCGCTGCCCTGCGAGTCGTCACCCAACGGTGCCAGCCCCGCCGAGGTGAACAGGTCGCCGAGTGCCGATCTGTCGGCATCCCAGCCGTGCTGCTGTAGGTAGGCCGCGACATCGGTGTGCTCGCCTGGATAGGTCAGGTCGGGAATGTGCAGGTCCAAGCCGTGTTCGCGCCAGCGGTCGGTCATGATCCGGGCTTGCTGCTGTTGTTTGTCGGTTTGCCCGCGCACCGACCCGTAATCCCCGGCGAATCTGCTGCCCGCGGCGCTGAGCGCAATGATGCTGTCGAGCAACCGCACCTCGGCCTCCTGTGGCAGGAATCCGATCAGCACCCCCTCGGCCAGCCACGCCGTCGGTTGGCCGGCGTCGAAGCCCGCATCCTTCAGAGCCGCCGGCCAATCCTCGCGAAGGTCGATGCCGATCGGGTGATGCGCGGCGCCGGCGGCCGCGCCGAGTCCGGACAACGTGGTGGTCTTAAAATCGATGACCTTGGGCTGATCGATTTCGTAGATCGCGGTGCCAGCCGGCCATGGAAGCCGGTATGCGCGAGCGTCGAGTCCGGACGCCACGATCACCACCTGGCGTACTCCTGCGGCAGTGGCGTCGGCGAAGTAGTCGTCATAGAAGCGGGCCCGCGCGGCGAATGTCTCAACCATCCGCGGAAACCCGGCGCCGTCGTCGACGTCGACGAATTCGAGTTCTCCCGAAGCGACTTTGGTGAACAGGTTCAGCCCGACCGCACGGACAAGCGGCTCGGCAAACGGGTCGTTGATCACCGGGTTGGGCCGACGACTGGCCGCGGCGCGAGCTGCCGCGACCATGGTGGCGGTGGCGCCGACGCTATTCGCCAAATCCCAGCTATCGCGGTCAGTTCTTGCCATCTAAGCCTCTTCCCGGTTGGCTTACACATCCAACGCTAAGTGCCGACCCTGAGCATTGGCTGACGGTTGCCCCTTGACGCGCTCAACAGCGGCGAGTTCAGGGCAGCCATCCTGACCGGTGCGGTGGCACGGGAGTTGATGTTGACCGGGGGCATGGGGTTGCTGGCCATGCAGGCGAGTGGCTGGCCAAGCGCTCGTAGGCGCTTGCGGTCAATCAGTGATTGCGCAGCTTGGCGATCAACTTGTCTTTGGTGAGCCCCGAGTAGCCGGTAACGCCGAGTTCTTTGGCTCGCTTTTTCAGGTCAGCGACCGACCAGTCGTCGTAGGAGCCGGCCTTGCCGCCCTTGCGGCCTACTGACTTCGTGCCACGCGCCGCTGCGGCGTTGGAGATCCGCGCAGCCTTCTCCTTCGAGTTGCCTTCCTTGCGTAAGTCCTCGTACATCTTCTCGTTTTTGATCGACGAGTTCGGCACCGTACACCTCCACGAAGCGATGTTCTAAGACAGACAGGATTCCCAAGTCTTGCCGACTGAAACAGCGTGGGCCATCGATTTGACCTGTTTAGGACGTCGCCGCAGCGGGCAAATCACTCACGTTGAACGCCACGATGCGGCAAAGCAGCGAAAGCGCGGCCGCGCGCGACGCATATTCGCTCGTCCAGACAAGGGCAGCAACACTATTCGGCGAGATGGAAGGTGTCTGCCATGCGTGCACTCGTGTACCACGGTCCAAGGAATGTGTCGGTCGACGAGGTCGCCGACGCGAAAATCGAACGGCCGACAGACGCACTGATCAAGATCACCACGACGAACATATGCGGCAGTGACCTGCACATGTATGAGGGCCGCACCGACGTCGAAAAGGGCAAGGTTCTCGGTCACGAGAACATGGGCGAGGTCATCGAAGTGGGCGACGGCGTCGACCACGTGAAGGTGGGTGACATGGTCTGTCTGCCTTTCAACATCGGTTGCGGGTTCTGCAAGAACTGCGGCGCGGGGCTGACTGCGTTCTGTCTGACCGCCAACCCGGGCACCGCCGGTGCCGCCTACGGCTACGCCAGCATGGGTCCGTACAACGGCGGACAGGCAGAGCTGCTACGGGTGCCTTACGCCGACTGGAACGCTCTGGTCCTGCCCAACGATGCGCGGGAGAAGGAGAAGGACTACGTCATGTTGTCCGACATCTTGCCGACCGGCTATCACGGTACGGAGCTGGCCGGCGTCGGGATCGGAGATTCGGTGGTGATCTACGGTGCCGGCCCGGTGGGGTTGATGGCGGCGATCTCAGCGCGGTTACGTGGTGCTTCGGACGTGTTCGTGATCGACCGGCAGCCCGATCGGCTGAAACTCGTTGAAGCCTTGGATGCGACGCCGATCGACGACAGCGCGGGCGATGCGGTTCAGCAGGTGCTCGACGCCACCCGCGGTGAGGGCGCTGACCGGGGCATCGAGGCCGTCGGATACCAGGCCCATGACCACGACGGGCACGAAAAGCC